>NZ_RZGU01000032.1:0-28665 GCF_003990085.1 Legionella sp. km535
GAATTTGATAAGCTACAAGAGCTCAATATTGACTATGAAAACTTGCCAACCCTGATGGAGCAGGAGTTGGCTAGAAAATGGTAGCTTCTTATTGTTCAAAATATATCAGGGGATCACTCAGACCGCGGGGTCTATTTACTCGATTATTTTAAGGTAAAGATCGTTTCATTGTGGATTAGTTTTTTCGATTAAATCTATTTTCCATTGTTGCTACTATATGGTTTACGAATCCCCGTGGCGGAGACCGCGGGGTCTATTTACTGGATTATTTCATGGTAAAGATCGTTCCATTGTGGATTAGTTTTTTCGATTAAATCTATTTTCCACTGCCGTTTCCATTCTTTTAGTCTTTTTTCTCTCGCAGCAGCTAAGGTTATGTCATTAAAAATTTCAAAATAAACAAGGCTAGTAATATTGTATTTTTTAGTAAATCCGGGGACAAATTTATTTTTATGTTCCCAGATCCGTTTAATCAAATCAGAGGTTAAACCAATATACAATGTACCATTTTTTTGACTTGCAAGTATGTACACATAGCTATTATTCATTTGGACTCGCCTTTATTCCATTATAAGGATTGTGAATAGAATAAAACTCAATAACCTTTTGTCTGTTGAAACATAAAGGGAGTTTTATTAACGCAGGAAATGATATCAGTATTGTGGGCATAAAGGTCGATACTGAAAGGAATTTAAATAAAAAATTATGCATTATCTGAGAGTTTTGTAGACCCCGCGGTCTTCGCCGCGGGGATTCGGGAATGAGGTAAGTCAATAAATGCGATCAATACTATAGAGTTCATTACGAATCCCCGCGGCAAAGACCGCGGGGTTTATTTACTGGATTAGGTCATGGTAATGAGCGTTCCATTGTGGATTAGTTTTTTCGCTCAAATCTATTTTCCATTGTCGCTTCCATATGGTCTACGAATCCCCGGGGCAAAGACCGCGGGGTTTATTTACTGGATTAGCTCATGGTAATGAGCGTTCCATTGTGGATTAGTTTTTTCGCTCAAATCTATTTTCGATTGTCGCTTCCATATGGTCTACGAATCCCCGGGGCAAAGACCGCGGGGTTTGTTTACTGGATTAGCTCATGGTAATGAGCGTTCCATTGTGGATTAGTTTTTTCGCTCAAATCTATTTTCGATTGTCGCTTCCATATGGTCTACGAATCCCCGCGGTAAAGACCGCGGGGTCTATTTACTGGATTATTTCATGGTAAGGAGCGTTCCATTGGGGTTTAATTTTTTCGTTCGAAATCTATTTTCGATTGTCGCTTCCATATGGTCTACTAATCCCCGGGGCAAAGACCGCGGAGTTTATTTACTGGATTAGCTCATGGTAATGAGCGTTCCATTGCGGATTAATTTTTTCGCTCAAATCTATTTTCCATTGTCGCTTCTATATGGTCTACGAATCCCCGGGGCAAAGACCGCGGGGTTTATTTACTGGATTAGTTCATGGTAATGAGCGTTCCATTGCGGATTAGTTCTTCGCTCAAATCTATTTTCCATTGTCGCTTCTATATGGTTTACGAATCCCCGCGGCGAAGACCGCGGGGTCCATTTATTGAATTATCTGATGGCATTGGACATTTCATTTCGGATTTTTATGTTGAATAAGAACCATGTTCCACGAGCGCTTCCAGGCAAAACAAAGAGCTCTTGAGTCGTTAAGAACTATTGGCTACGTAGGAGTAGTCCTCGCGAGATAAACTTGAAAATAAATTGGAAGAATGCGTTGCATGTAATACAATCGCGTCAATAAAATACTAATGGAATAATAATTGTGTCTTTAGGGATAAAGCGAATTATCCTTTAAGAGATGTAATCATGAAAATTATTCAAATTAAACGAAGCGCCTCAGGAACGATAAAACCAGTTAAAGAGCGAATTTATTTGCCTCGATCAGAATTTCATTGCAGATATCCTTCATTATTTGATATGACCGATCCGGTGCGATGGTCTACTTACCACAGAAGTGATTTTAAAAAAATCGAAGGAACATCTAAAGACCAGTTTAAATTTCAGGGAAATCAGGAGTCAATAACAACGGGTATGTACCCTAAAACGGGGAATTTTTACAATCCTTTCCATTTTGCGAGATATAAAAAAGCCTTAAAACCAGTAAAAAAAGCACTGGCTATTTCGGAACCTGCTTTATGGTACGACAGGCTTTTGGAACAGCAAAAAAATATGGCTGCTTATGTTGTTGCTCAGGTTAATGAACGCGATCCTGATATTCTTATCAACGCCGATAATAACTATACCTGTGTATTGTTTTCTTTACCTAAGCCCGCCGATGAGAAAAATCCTAAAATTTGGAGCCAATTTCTATCCGTATACCTCATTGCATTTGCTAATACTCTGGCTGATGAGCGAGGAATTAATATTGAAATGGTGCACCGCTCGAGCTTTGGCTGCTTGAGACCCTCTGTTGCAGATTGTGGTGAAAGTGTGCGTGTTAATCTTGGATTGACACCAAAACCCTATGCGGATTGCGTGATTGATGCGATCATGTTTTTGCAAAAACTGGTCAAGAACCAGAATGCTTTTGAAATTCCATTTCAATCTGTAGCATTGACGAATACTCTAAAAAATTATAATAAAATAAAATCGACGAAAACAAAACCAGTAGAAATTCAGCTTAAAGATACCCTTTGGAATACTTTATGGGCTCCAGGTGATAGTTCAAATAAATCTTTTGCGAGTCAAATATTCAGAAAATCAGTAGTTAAGGAATGCTTGGTCGACTTGATACACAATGCCTGTCTTGATCATCCATTAGAAGATATCTTCAAGGATAAAAAAGCATATAACAAGGCGTTTGTAGAACCACTTAAAAAAGTGCTTCAATCCATTAAATTAAATGGCAAATCTCTTTCGATTCAACTTGATGGTGATGACTTAACATCCTATGAATGGGGAGAGGCCGAAAAAGTTGTGGACGATGAGTTTTGGACTCTGATAAAAGAAATGGCTGAGCTTTTGGGGGCGACTAAAAAAGAGGTTGCGACTCTTGTAAAAGAACAAAAAACTGAAGATCTCCATTCTTGTTTTGAAGCATGGGTAGCAAATTTCATTTTTCAACCTAAAGCAGATCAATCGGTTGAGGATGGTAATGGCTCTGACTCTGATGAAGAGGGAGAGCTTGAAATTAAAGGCGAGCCTCAAACAATTCATGCAAAGAAAATAATTACCGCAACAGGGATGAGGGCAATACAGCTGATTCATGCTGTCAGTAGAAAATACCTCCATGATACATATCAGATAGATCCCTTGTATCTAACATTCAGTGCAAGCCAAATGTATTATGAAACAGATGAAGCGTTATCAAAACATCCGATTCCTGTTGATTATGTGCATGATAAACTCAAAAAAAGAGTCCAAACCAACGTGGCCTTTTTTGACGTAAATCATTGCAACACAACCCATGAGGATATGGCGGATGAAATTGCTTTAATCGATAAAAAAGATAGGATTTGCGCAATCGATGTCACTTCGGCTACAACTCGAGAGATTCATGAAACCCTGGTGCGACTTTATGAAGAGCGGCCTAATCTTGAGATTATCTTAACAATCAGTAGCGGATTAAAAAATGAACAGGCAATGGGTGATTATAACCCCTATGGTACTGTGCGTATCTTTTCAAAAAATCGTGAATCGCTTGATGTCATTTATGATGATTTGGTTGATCTTGAAGAGCAAGCGGGCTATTTGCACCCGAAAGAAAGTCATTTAATCAGGAAATCTGCAAAACTTGCGGGAATGACTCCAACTAATGCGTCCATTTTAAGTTAAGGAGTAGGGAACATGTTTAATTCATTTTATTTAGATGGAATAAAAGTATTTGATGAACACAATTATGAAAGAGCTAAAAATTGGTTTCTTCAAGCGATTGATAAAAATCCAGAAGTACCAGAGAGCTATTTTTATTTAGGAACATGTTTCTTTTTTTGCAGTGAACCACAAAGGGCTATTCCTTCTTTAAAAAAATTTATTGAATTAAGACAAAGTAATCCAGACGAAGTAGCCAATGTGTCTAATGCATTCGATTTATTAGGGCAATGCTATGAAATGGAAAACAACAGCAAAGCGGCACTAACATGTTACGAGACGGCAACAAAAATGTATCCATCTGGTGCTTCTGCCTGGAATAACATGGGTTTATTGTTTATAAAGTCTGCTGTGCATTATCTCAAAACAGACTTGGTACAGAGCGTCAAGCTGTTTCGCGATTCTCTGGCTTTTATCACAAAAGCCTTGAGCCTAAGTAGCGAAAACCCTGTATTTTTACAAAGTATAGCAAGTTGGTATGAACAATACATTGACGTGGTTGTGAAGGTCGTACAAGACGAAGATGCTGTGATGAATAATGTAGCAATGAATTATAGTGTTGCAATACACTATTACCGAAAAGCTCTAGCGGTTTGTAAAGAACATGAGGTCACATTGAGAAACATTATCTTATCTAACCTGACCGAATGTTTGGCACAATATGGACATCATTTTTACAAAAACAATGAATATTTAAAAGCGCAAGAAATTTATTTAGAAGCATTTCAGCTTGATCCAGAACATCTTATTGTCATTAATCAGATAGGGATGTCTCTTTTTAAACAGGATTGTTTTCCTGAAGCGCGAAAATACTTTTCTTCTATCCTCAATAAAACAGAAGACACGCAAGAAATTGCAGATGCCTGGCTAAATATTGCTTGTACTTATAGATTAGAGAAAAGGTGGGAGCAAGCTGAAGAGGCTCTTAACCTGGCTAAACAGCATGCACCTGAGGATTCTTCCATAACTGAAGAAGAAATGAGGTTGATTGAATCAAAAAGTGCTGCGCTTCTGATATCGACACCTCAAACATTATTTGGTAGTTCAAATTCTGCTTCTCAAGGTGCAGGAAGTGAAACAGTTCCACAATCAAGCTGCATTTTTCAGTTAAACTAAAATTATTTAAAGCATGCTTGTTTGGGCTGGAGATGAACTCTATAACCCTTTTCCCCACGCTGGGTGGGGAGGGGAAAAGACTTTGTTTGTGATTTCAGGTGATGTTAATACCAGGCCTTGGTTTTGGGATTAAGGCTTATTCTCAGAGGGTTCTTCTTCAGTTTTTTCTGCTGTTTTGGCTGTTTCAGTTTTTGTCTCAGGCACTTTTACTTCTTCAGTTTTAGCCGCTTCTTTTTTTACCTCTTCAGCAGGTGTTTCCTGTTGTTCTCTTTTTTGCTTGTAGTCTTGAATAATTTCTTCGACACTGCTTTTTATGCCTTTATACAGTTTCGTTGTCATTGACGTTAATTCTTTAAAATCAGGCAGCTTGGATTTAAAATCGCTCATGTTCCACTCCCTTGCAGAAAATTATTTTATTATATAATTATATACTCATATTCAATCTTTTGTTGTTCTTCTCTTGTCTATCACTGGGCTTTCAAGTTAAGCCCAGGGATGCAACAGATTCATTGCGGGTTTTAGCAGTTTATTCATTAAAGTAGGTTTGGGCTGGACGGTTATTTTAAATGCCTTATAGCGTGCCATTTTTTCCACCAGGTAGTCATCACTGGTGCATAGTTTATCTACCAGACTCAGTTCAAAAGCATCGGTTGCCAGCCAATGCTCACCTGTGGACACTTTATCCATATCCAGTTGGCTGCGATTAGCAAGGACATAATTTCTAAATGCCGTATGAATGTGCTCCAGATCTTTCTGAAATTTTTTCCGGCCTTTATCGGTATTTTCAGCAAACAGGGTTAGGGTCCGTTTGTATTCACCTGCCGTTAATAATTCAACGTCAATATCATTTTTCTTTAACCAGCGGTGAAAATTAGGGATTTGAGCCACAACACCAATTGAACCAATGATTGCAAAAGGAGCTGCAATAATTTGATTGGCTACACAGGCCATTAAATAACCGCCGCTTGCTGCTACTTTATCAATACACACTGTTAAAGGAATGTTTTTATCACGTATTCTTTGCAGTTGTGATGCCGCAAGTCCATACCCATTAACTGCACCGCCAGGGCTATCCAATCTGACCAGAACCTCATCTTCCGGTTTGGCAATACACAGGATAGAGGTCACTTCTTCACGAAGTTGTTCTACTTGTGAAGCTTTGATATCACCACTGAAATCAATGACATAAAGAGTGGGTTGCTTTTCCTTGCTTTTTTTCTTTTTTCCTGGTTTTTTATCCAGAATTTCTTTGTTCATTAACGTTTGAATGTGCTCATATTGTTCATTTAGAGAAGTAATTTCCAATTTGGGTTTGGGTTTGCGACCTAAAGAAAAGATACCACCTATAAGTACTAGAAATGCGACAACCAGGGTGACGCATTTAAGGAGAAACATACCGTATTCACTAAGAAATTCCATTGATAACCTTTAAATAAATAAAACAGATTATGGCGATCCTGATGTGACTTCGCAAGACAAAAATCAGGAATTTAAACGGTATACACGTTAAAAAACTTGTTTTGTCTTTTATTTATAGTTAGTCTCGCTTTTTACGGTAAAAAACACATTCCTATGCTTGAAGTGATTGATCTTGATTTTGATTACCAGGAACAACCTCTGTTACATCATGTTTCATTTAAAGTACCACAAGGCGGCCTTTTACATCTGAAAGGCGGTAATGGTGCGGGTAAAACTACCTTACTTAAGTTGATAGCGGGATTGCATCAACCGATGCAGGGGCAGATCTGTTTTTCAGGCCTACCGATTTCTGAGCAGCTTGCTGCATACCAACAACAGCTCTGTTTTGTCGGCCATAAAACGGGAATTAACCCCTATCTTACCGTAAAAGAAAATTGCCTGTTTGATTTGAACTATGGTGGTAACACGGCCGATATCACTGAATTGGCCGCCCAATTTCATTTGGAACGATTTTTAGATCAACCTTGTGGCCTGCTTTCAGCGGGGCAAAGAAGACAGGTCGGTCTTCTCCGATTATGGATGTCTGATAAACCTTTATGGCTGTTGGATGAGCCGTTGGTAGCTTTGGATCAGAGCGCGTTGATGACTCTGATGGATAAAATAGAACACCATCGATTGCAAGGCGGTGCAGTACTGCTTACTTCTCATCAAAACTTGCCATTAAGGGATGGTGACTATCAGGAGTATCATTTGTGAATTCGTGCTTTGTATTACTTAGAACTCAATTCAAGCGTGAATTATTAATTCAGATGAGACAAATCAAATACTTGGTTAATTCCTGTTTATTTTTTTTAATGTTGTTATTTCTTTTTCCTTTAACGATACGACCTGAAGTGGTACTCCTGAGAACTATTGCTCCTGGTTTGATCTGGATGGCAATTTTACTGTCCATGTTACTTTCAGCGGAACGACTTTTTCAACAAGATTATGAGCAAGGTGTTATTGAGCAATGGCTGGTTTCTGGGCAATCATTGCCTGTTATTATCAGCGCGAAAATCCTGGCACATTGGCTCTTTAATATAACACCTTTGCTACTCCTTTCTCCTTTGGTTGCTCTCTTGTTTGCATTTTCCGTGTGGGAAACCTGGATATTGATACTGAGTCTGCTTTGTGGTACGCCAGCTCTGTTTTACTTGTGTGCATTGGCGGCAGCCTTTGGTGTTGGGGTGAATCAACGGGGAGCTTTAATGGCATTGATATTATTGCCTTTAACACTTCCATTGCTTGTTTTTGGCAGTGGCACTTTAAGTATTGCAATGCAGGGATTGCCAATCAATGGGTATTTGGCATTACTCATGGCTATGTCTGTTATTGCAGCAGGCTTTTTGCCTTTTGCTATTGCGGGTGTGGTTCGAATCAGTCAAGTCGATTGATGATCGTTGACTCAGGATTTTTTCAATTAATGACTTTTTAGTAAACCATGCATGGAAAAAAGCCTTCAGCCGCAAGCGGTTGAGAGGCGCTTCAGTTAACCACAGTGCTCATCAAACCCTGTCTATCAGGTATATTTTGCGAAAACACTGAGGCATGGTAAAATCCGACTCTTTTCTGACTTTAATGTTTCCTATGTGGAAGTTTTTATATCAATTAGCCTCGCCCAAAACATTTTACAGTTTCTCGGGGCGCATAATTCCATGGTTGGCGGCTGGTGCATTGCTGACTTTGGTGATTGGAGTGGTTTGGGGCCTTGTCTTTGCTCCGCCTGATTATCAGCAAGGAGATGCCTTTCGGATCATCTATGTCCATGTTCCCAGTGCGTTTCTTTCAATGGCTCTGTATGCCTGGATGGGCTTTTTAGCCGTTTTGCTTTTGGTTTGGCGTATTAAAATAGCCGGCCTATTGATTAGCCTGGTAGCTGAATTGGGGCTTTGTATGGCGTTTCTCGCGCTGGTTACCGGCAGTATTTGGGGCAAGCCCATGTGGGGAGCCTGGTGGGTATGGGATGCAAGATTAACTTCTGAACTGATACTTTTGTTGCTTTATGCCGCTATTTTAGCAACGCATCATGCGGTTAAAAATAAAGAAGACGGTGATAAAATCATTGCGATATTAACTTTGGTCGGTTTAATTGATTTACCCATTATTCATTATTCAGTGTATTGGTGGAATACCCTGCATCAAGGAGCCACTTTATCTGTGTTTGCGAAGCCTAAAATTGAAGTCAGCATGTTGTATCCATTGCTGTTGACCCTGATTGGATTCTTTTTCTATTGCTTATGGATCATTCTGGAAAAGGCGCGAAATGAATTATTGATCAGGGAAAGAAAACAAACCTGGGTTAAAATTCAATTCGAAGGAGAGCGTCAATGAACCCATTTTTTGAATGGTTGGCAATGGGTGGTTATTCTGCTTATGTGTGGACCGCTTACGGATTGGTTGGTTTTGTCTTGCTAATGAATTTTTTCGGAATAAAAAGACAAAAAACTCGAACTCGTCAAAAACTGCAACGATGGTTTAAGAGATAGCATTTATGAATCCGGCAAGAAAACGCAAATTACTTACGATACTTTTTTTTATGTCAATTTTAGCCATAGCTTCCGGCCTGGTTTTATATGCCCTGAGACAAAATATCAGTTTATTTTATACCCCTAGTCAGGTTGCTTCGGGAGAAGCACCGATAGCTCGTCCCGTTCGAGTCGGTGGCATGGTTGAAAAAAACAGCATTGTGAGAGCTAAAGAAGGATTGGAAGTTCAATTTAAAATCACCGATTTTAATAAAACCATCACGGTGACATATAAAGGAATTCTTCCTGATCTGTTTCGTGAAGGTCAGGGAATAGTCGCAGAAGGAGAGGTCATTGATTCGCACTATTTTCGAGCCACTCAGGTGTTAGCAAAGCACGATGCGAATTACATGCCCCCGGAAGTTAAAGCGTCTTTGGCTAAAAAGGTGAATTCATGATTGCAGAAATTGGCCTTTTTTCGTTAATCCTGGCATTGCTTGTTGCTCTGATGCTGGCGACAGTTCCTTTGGCGGGTTTATATCTCAAACGTGAAGCCTGGATGGAATCAGCGAGAACCTATGCCGGGTTACAATTTTTATTTGTCAGTATTGCTTATTTTTGTTTAACTTTTTGCTTTTTAAATGATGATTTTTCAGTTGTTTATGTAGTCAGTAATTCCAGTGTTTTATTGCCCTGGTTTTATAAACTCTGCGCTGTTTGGGGTGGGCACGAAGGTTCCATGCTTTTATGGGTTGCCATTCTTAGTTTCTGGATGATTCTGGTAGGTTACTTGAGCTCAAGTCTGGACAAGGAAATGCGCACACGGGTATTAGTGGTATTAGGATGGTTAAGCATAGGATTCATCCTTTTTTTATTGACTACATCCAATCCTTTTTTACGCCAGTTTCAGGTTTTAAATACTCAAGGCAGGGATCTGAATCCATTATTGCAGGATCCGGGGTTTTTGTTTCATCCACCCATGTTGTATATGGGGTATGTTGGTTTTTCTGTGGCTTTTGCTTTTGCTATAGCTGCATTGTGGGCAGGCAAAGTCGAATCCAGCTGGTCTAAATGGACCAGGCCCTGGACTTTGGCGGCCTGGTGTTGTTTAACCGCAGGAATTACACTGGGAAGCTGGTGGGCCTACCGAGAATTAGGGTGGGGTGGTTGGTGGTTTTGGGATCCGGTGGAGAATGCTTCGTTTATGCCCTGGCTTGTCGGTACAGCATTACTTCATTCATTGGCAGTGACCGAGCAACGCCAGCAATTTAAAGCCTGGACCATGCTGCTCGCAATTGCAGCCTTCTCTTTAAGCCTTATCGGAACATTTCTTGTCCGTTCAGGAGTACTAACCTCTGTACATGCCTTTGCGGTGGATCCACAGCGTGGTTTGTTTATATTGGCTTTTTTGCTGATGGTTATTGGTGGTTCTTTGCTCTTGTTTTTATTTCGTGCTCAAACCTTACAGACGGGTACCAGTCCCAGTCCGGTGTCACGAGAAAGTGCCTTGTTATTAAATAATGTATTTCTGGTGGTAATTATGCTGACGGTATTAATGGGTACCGTATATCCCTTATTGGTTGAAGGTTTAGGACTGGGTAAACTCTCTGTTGGTGCTCCTTATTTTAATGCAGTGTTCGTCCCGTTGATGATTCCTATGCTGTTGATTATGGGCATCGGGATTCATTTAAAGTGGAATCGTGATGGTTGGAAAGCTGTTTATAAAAGGTTGAACTGGACTGCCTTACTGAGTCTGGTAGTTCCTGTAGTTGTATTATGGTTAACATCCAGCCAATTTGATGGTTCAGCCCTAATGGGCTTGATCTTGGCCTTTTGGGTTATCTTGAGTACTTTCAATGCGGTTATCCGACGAATCAAGGAACGAGGGCTTGATGGAGTAGGTCAGGCTTATTGGGGGATGGTTGTGGCACATTGTGGCGTTGCCGCTTCTGTAATTGGTATAGCGGTTTCCACTGCATACGGGATACAGGACGATGTACAGATGGCTCCTGGCACTCATGTTTCTCTTGCAGGCTATCAAATAGATTTTATGAATCAATCGGATCTCGTTGGGCCTAACTACAAAGGGGCTAGAGCCGAGTTCAAAATCAGTTATCATGACAAAACAAGTTTGATCTATCCTGAAAAAAGAGTGTATTCCATTGGACAAATGGCGATGACCGAGTCAGCAATAGACGTGACCCCATTTAGAGATATTTACATCGCTTTGGGTGAGCCTTTGGCAGATAATTCCTGGTCTGTACGATTGTATTATAAGCCCTTTGTTCGCTGGATCTGGGGTGGAGGATTTTTGATTCTTGCTGGTGGTTTTCTCGCTTTGACTGATAGACGCTATTACAGAAGCAGAACAGCAGTTGCGGTTCGTGCTCAGGAGTTAGAGGCATGAAAACAATTGGGTGGAAAATAATTCCTGTTGCTTTGTTTTTATTATTGAGTTTTTTTCTGTGGCGTGGTCTTTCTTTAGATCCGCATCAATTGCCCTCAGTGCAACTAGGAAAGGCTGTTCCTGAATTTACCTTGCCACAACTTCAAAATCCAGAGGAGACCTTTAGTTCAAATCAATTACGCAATCAGGTTGTTCTTCTTAATGTCTGGGCCAGCTGGTGTGCAGCCTGTGTCGAAGAACAGGTTTTTATGCTGCAATTGGCACGTGAAGGAGTGCCTGTGTATGGGTTAAATTATAAAGATAAATCGGCTGATGCCCTGCATTGGTTAGAGGAATGGGGTAATCCTTATAAACAGGTATTCCAGGATAGTGAGGGCAAGGTTGCTATTGATTTAGGGGTTTATGGTGCACCTGAAACTTTTGTTATTGATAAACGCGGTATTATTCGATATCGACATGTTGGGATAATGAATCAGGAAGTCTGGAGTAAAGAGATATTGCCCTTGATGAAGCAATTGGAGCAGACCTCATGAGATCAGTGTATTTATCTTGCTTAGGCTTCATTGTTTTTTTAATCATGCCTTTATGTTTTGCCAACAGCGTTTACCCTCTGGATTCAGCCAGAAAAGAGGCTCAATTTAATCATTTATTAAAAGATTTACGATGTTTGGTATGCCAGAATCAGGATTTGGCAGATTCAAATGCTGAATTAGCCAAGGATTTACGTTTACAGGTTTATGAAATGGTAAAAGAGGGTAAAAGCGACAGTGAGATCACGGACTATCTGACCTCACGCTATGGCGATTTTATTCTTTTTAAACCTCCAGTAAAAGCGGTTACATTATTGTTATGGTTTGGCCCATTTGTATTTCTGCTATTGGGTTTTCTGATTTTTTGGCGAACATGTTTTAAGCGACGATCCTATGACTGAATGGTGGTTAATCAGTATTTTGGTTTTAATAACCTTTGCTGCAAGTATTTTAATAATTTATCCCTTAAAATGTACTTTATTGACCCGTATTGTGCTGGTGCCATTTATCTTTTTGATGGCTTCCGCGGGCTACTACAATTGGGGTGGTTTTTCTGGCTGGCAAGAATACATTCATCAAACTGAATCTCGGGAACGTGCCCAGCAAGTACTTAAATCGATTAAGAGTCCTCAGGAACTTATAGATAAATTAAAAGCCAAACTGGATGAAAATCCCAAAAGCGCAAAGGGATGGTATTTATTAGGCCGTTTATATACCAGTCAAAATGAAACGAACAATGCGTCTCAAGCCTTTGCTAAAGCCCATCATTTAAAGCCTGATGAGGAGCAGTATGCTGTGAATTATGCCCACAGTCTTTGGCTGATGAACAATCAACAATTTAGTACTGAGATTATCGAGATATTTAACAAGCTATTAGACAAGAATCCCAAACAACCGGATGCTTTAGCCATGCTTGCTATGAACGCTTACTTGAGTCATGATTATCAGGAGGCGATCACCTATTGGCAACGTTTGTTAGTTATGGCACCAGAGCAATCTGAGGAGTCTCAAGCGATTCGTAAAGCCATTGCTAAAGCACAGGATCAAATTAAATTAGGGAGTGAGAAAAAATGACGGATAAAGTGTATCGATTTGTTGAATTAATTGGTACTTCGCAAGAGAGTATCGAGAAGGCTATTGATAATGCAATAATGGCTGCTCAATCTCATGGCAAGCTGGAATGGTTTGAAGTAGTCGAAACGCGTGGATTTATTGATCACAATAAAGTCAAATATTATCAGGTTCATGTGAAAATTGGTTATTACAGCTAGTTCCTCTTCCATCCTGACTCTTGGTCACAAATATGGAATCTTGGAGAAAAGTCAGATTTGCGTGCAGGTTTTCGCTCAAGATGCACCAAATATGGCTTTTCAGTCTGTTGTGCACAAAAGACAGTCTTCCATCCCAGGATTAAATTAAGACGAGACACCCGACATCAAAGTTTGGAAATAAAAGCATTGTCTTTTATGTAAAACCTTAATAATTTATCAGTCCAATCTTTAGCATAGTGAACTCCTATCCTGGGTTTTTCTATTATAGTGAAGGTGGATTGGTTCGTTGTTTCGGCTATATAAACAGTATTGCCGGTTAAATCATGTCGATTAAATCGGATGTCAATGTTCATGGCCCTGGACAATAAGCCTGGACCTTGTGTTTTACCCAGGGTATTTTGTACTGGCTCCAGAGCTCTTATTAATACTGCTGAACCAATACCTTCCTTTTCTGTAACGACGTTGGTGCAATAATACATTCCATAAATCAAATAAATGTATGCAAAGCCAGCCGGCCCATACATTACTTCAGTGCGCTTGGTTATCCCTTTTGACGAGTGTGATGCTAGATCCTGTTGTCCAGTATAAGCCTCCACTTCGACAATTTTTCCGATCCGCTCCAGTCCCTCATCGCAGTGCACCAGAAACTTGCCTAAAAGATCCCTGGCAACCTGAACGGTGTCTCGTTGATAGAATTCTTTGGGAAGTCGATGCATTGGATCTCAATTGTTCCTGAATAGTGGATTAGTTTAGTGTTTATCGAGATGAGAATAAAGAGTGGGCTGATTAGGGGCCTTTAACGTGGGCGGTTGTAGCACCAGACTTCAACGGTAATTCACACTATAGCAGACGGTTAGAGAATTGTTGGGCGAGGGCAAGCTCCATTTATGGAGCTGCTTTACATTATGCAGGTATGAGTTAGCAGAAATCAGTGCTGATTTCATGAACTCTTAATTTAAATGCTCTGTACAGGACAAAAAAAACTGTCTTGCCCTTCCAATTAGCATTTCGTCAAGAAATACATAAGGCTAATTGGAAGTGCCCGACTGCGCGGGCATGACAGTTCTTTTTGTAACGTACGGAGTTTATATAATTAAAACTTTAGTTCCAGGGTTGGATTTTACCCAATTCGCTACATAGTCAATGTAATTATTCTTGCCAACCGCAATACATCCACGAGTTGAGTAGGGCAAACCATTTAACCAGTTAAATCCTTTGGAGGATTGTGTTGGTCCATGAATACCTACATCTCTGCCTGTATAACCCGCTGCAGCCTGTTTTGACGTCGGATAGAGAATGGGGATGAATATTTTGAATTGATTGGATTTTCTAGGATAGGCTAATCGGTATAAACCAACTGGTGTTTTATTATCCCCGGCTTTCTTTTTACCAATACCTTTATAACCTAAAGCTACTTTGAAAGTCTTAATTACCGAGCCGTGTTTACAAATGTTTAATGTTCGCTTTGAGGTGTGTACATTGATTCCGTCTGATAAAGGACAGGTTGTATTACTGGCAAATAGAGCCACAGGAAAAAGAACAGCGACCAATAAGAGTATTGCTTTAATTTTCATATAAATAGACAAAATTTACTGTAATTGGTTGATAATTATTCCATAATATTTACTAAATTCCTAGATCTAACTGGCAAAATTTTTCACAATGAGCACTTTATAGATAATCGAATTGGATTGAGTTCTTTGATTTCAAAGGGAATATTTAGAAGAAGGAGGCTCTCTACATTGAGTTGAATTGGTTTGAACATGAAGAGCTCTTTTTAATTCAGCTTTATCGGTCAGGATTCGTTGAATTCTTTTAGTGCTTTAAGAAAATGATGCCCATAATGAGTGAGTTTGTGTTGGCCTACTCCAGATACATCAAGCAACTCTTCTGTATTTTGCGGTTTTAGTTGCGTCATTTCGTGCAGGGTCGCATCACTGAAAATCATAAATGGAGGTTTATTTTCTTCATCGGCCAGTTTACGCCTTAAACTACGCAGTACTTCAAATAAAGGACTGTTTTCAGGTTTAACAGAGCTGCGCTCCTTGTTTTTCTTTTTAGTGCCCTTAAGGTCGTTATTGGGAATGGTCAAGGAGATCTGTTCTTGACCTTTTAACAGTGGTATCGCTTTTGGCGTTAGACGCAACACGTTAAAATGACTGATGTCCTGCAAACAATAATCCTTATGGATCAGTTGCCAGGCCAGCTGTTTCCAGTAATTGGCTGATTTATCTTTACCAATGCCGTAAGTGCTGAGTTGATCATGGCCAAATTGTTTGATTTTGTCTGTTACAGCACCTCTCAGTACTTCTATGGTATGAGTTAATCCATAATTTTGTTTTAGTCGATAGATGCAGGATAATAATTTCTGAGCATCTTCTGTCGCGTCGGCCATCTCAGGTGGATTATCACAGACATCACAGTACTTGCACTCGGTATCGCAAGGCTCGTCAAAATAACGCAAGAGAATCTGACGCCTGCAATGGGAGGCTTCCGCAAAGGCCAGCATGTGATTTAATTTACTGGTTTCCACTCTTCTTTGTTCGTCGAGGGGAGTGTTGATTATCCAGGAGCGGAGCCTTGCGCTATCAGCGGCATCATAAAGGAGAAGTGCTCTGGCAGGTAAGCCATCACGACCAGCTCGGCCTGTTTCCTGATAATATCCTTCGATATTTTTAGGTAAATCATGATGTACCACGAAGCGGACATTCGGTTTATCAATACCCATGCCAAAGGCAATCGTAGCAACAACAATATCAATACGATCATGTCGAAATAAAGTTTGTACCTCGCGTCGCTCGCTGTGAGCAAGGCCTGCGTGATAAGCCCGTGCCTTAAATCCCATATCCTGCAGTTTTTCTGCAAGCCGCTCCACGCTGTTCCGTGTACCGCAATAAATAATTCCGGATTGTTGTACTTCAGATTGCAAAAATTGATTCAATTGCTTCGCTGGATTGATTTTAGGAACTACTTTGTAGTGAATATTAGGTCGATTAAAGGAAGCGACGTATTTTTTTGGATTGTAATTTAATTTTACAACAATGTCTTCGCGGGTTTGTTTATCGGCAGTTGCAGTTAACGCAATCATAGGCACATTGGGAAAATGGGTTTTTAATAGCCCTAGTGCCGCGTATTCAGGTCTGAAATCATGCCCCCATTGAGAAACGCAATGCGCCTCATCAATAGCGAACAGCGCGATTTGGCATTCTTCCAGACGCTCTAAAAAAGACGTGCTGATCAGTCGTTCGGGTGCGATATACAATAAATCCAGTTCATCATTGTGTAATTGTGCCAGCACTTTTCTGGCTTCTTCACTGGATAAGGACGAGTTATAATAGGCCGCATTAATGCCTTGTAATCTGAGGGCCGCGACTTGATCTTCCATTAATGCAATCAAGGGAGAGACAACAATACCCACTCCAGGCCTTACTATTGAAGGTATCTGATAGCACAGAGATTTACCCCCTCCAGTCGGCATGAGAACGAGTACATCTACCCCAGAAATAACATCATTGATTATTTCTTCCTGAGGTGTTCTAAAAGAATCAAAACCGAAATAATCTTTTAGTACGGTCAGGGCATTTTTATTTGTTAATGTCGGTTGCGCTATTTGTCCCATGTGATTATTCTTGTTGTAGTTCACAGGCGCTAAAAATTCGCAATAATAACATCTTTTAAGCTGTAAACAGAGCTGTTTAGCAAGAACTTGAAATTTTATGGGCTAAGTCCCGGAATTTTTTACAAAATTTAGTGCCGTAATCGCTTCAGTAGATTAAACTCATTCAGGTTTATACCCGGTGGGTATATAGGGTGTTAAAAAGAAACTTTCTAAGGATGGTCTATGAATTTTGAATTCACCGCTGAACATCAGGCGTTTCGTCAGATGGCATCAGATTTTGCCCAAAATAAATTGGCTCCCATGGCTGATCATTGGGATGAGCACAGCCACTTTCCAACCGATATTTTACGAGAAGCAGCAGCATTAGGGATGGCGGGCATGGTGGCACGTGAGGATATTGGCGGCGCGCAACTGACTCGCCTGGATGCGTCCTTGATATTTGAACAATTGGCAACCGGCTGCATCACCACCAGTGCATATCTCTCCATTCATAACATGGTTACTTCATTGGTTGATCGTTATGCTAACGACTCATTGCGTTCCTACTGGGGGCCTAAATTAACTTCGATGGAAGTGATTTCCAGTTATTGCCTGACTGAACCAGAATCAGGCTCCGACGCGGCTTCGTTAAAGACCAGAGCTGTACGAGAAGGAGATTATTATATCCTTAATGGCGCAAAGGCTTTTATTTCCGGTGCGAGTGTAAGCGATGTTTATTTATGCATGGTTCGCACAGGAGATGAATCGCATCATGGGATCAGTTGTCTGTTAATAGAAAAAAATACACCCGGTTTCACTTTTGGTAAATTGGAAAAGAAAATGGGTTGGCGCAGTCAACCAACGTGTATGATCTATTTTGAAAATTGTCGTGTACCCGTCTCCAACCGGGTTGGTGAAGAAGGTATGGGGTTCAAAATTGCTCTTAATGCATTAAATGGAGGACGGGTGAACATTGCCTCATGTTCACTGGGGGGCGCACTGGCTTGTTTACGATTAACTCAAGCCTATCTTCATGAACGCAAACAATTTGGTAAATCATTAACTAAAATGCAGGCTTTGCGGTTTTATTTTGCCGATATGTTAACTGATTATGAGGCAGCACGGTTAATGGTCTACAGAGCAGCAACGGCTATGGATAACAATGATGCCAATGCACCTATGTATTGTGCGATGGCTAAACGTCTTGCCACTGATGTTGCATTCCGGATTAGTGATAAAGCCATGCAATTGCATGGTGGATATGGTTATTTACGCGATTATCAGATCGAGCGAATCTTCAGAGATTTAAGAGTACACCAGATTCTTGAAGGCACTAATGAGATCATGCGCGAAATTATTGCCAAAGCCAGTTTGGATGAAGAATTTTTTATTGATTAGGATTTTATCAGGAGTTTGTTAATGAATTTAATTGAACAAGAATTGGATGTAAATGGAATTTTAACATTAACGTTAAACAGACCAGAAAAACTGAATGCATTAAGTACCGAAGTTTTAAATGCTCTGGCTGAATTGTTTCGCTCCGCAAAAGCTAATCCAAAAGTTAAGGCATTAATGATCACTGGCAATGGCAAAGCATTTTGTGCTGGCGCTGATATAAATCGATTGGCTGAATGTACTGCGCAGACAGGATATGAGTTTGCCTGTCACGGTCAGGAAGTGTTTCGTTTGTTGGAGAATATGGGCAAGCCTTCTCTGGCGGCGATTAATGGATTTGCGTTTGGCGGTGGTTGTGAACTGGCTATTTCGGCAACGATGCGTATTGCATCAACCAAAGCGATGTTTGGCCAGCCAGAGGTCAAACTGGGAGTTATTCCTGGATACGGCGGTACTCAGAGATTAGCTCGTCTTGTTGGTAAGGGTCGCGCTATGGATTTGTGTCTGACTGGGCGATTTATTAACGCTGAAACCGCTTTAAACTGGGGATTGGTTTCGGAAGTGACAGAGCCTGAACATTTATTGGAACAGGGAAAGACGATATTAAAGGGCATTTTAAGCATGGCTCCTTTGGCTATAACTGGGGTGATGGAAGTGATTGATCATGGCTATGATTTACCTCTTCAGGAGGCATTACATCTGGAAGCAATTCATTTTGCCAAGGTTTGTGCTACTGCCGATAAAAAAGAGGGAGTAGACGCGTTTTTAGGTAAGCGTGCTGCTGTCTTTAAGGGAGAATAATGATGATCGAAGAGATACTCTTTGCCCAGGAAGGACAAATAGGGTTAATTACTTTAAACAGAGCCAGTGCATTAAATGCCCTTTCCTTACCCATGATTTTGGCCATGCAAAAACAATTGGAGATTTGGAAAGAGGATAACTCCATAAGGGCAGTAGTCGTTCGAGCCGTTCCCGGGAATGCATTTTGCGCGGGGGGCGATGTGCGTTGGCTCTATAACTCAGGTCGAAGTACCGAGTCAGAGCAAATGCAGTTCTTCTGGCACGAGTACAGGCTTAATCATTTCATTCATCACTACGGTAAGCCGTATATCGCGTTAATGGATGGAATCACTATGGGCGGTGGTGTTGGAATTTCCTTGCATGGTAGTCATCCCGTTGCCAGCGAGCAATTTGTTTTTGCCATGCCAGAGACCGGTATAGGATTTTTCCCTGATATAGGTGCCAGTCATTTATTAACACGCTGTCCTGGTTCTCTGGGTATTTATCTGGGATTAACGGGGAACCGAATAGGTTCTCTGGATGCATTAAATGCTGGTTTAATTAAGTATCGTGTTTCTTCCAGTCAAATGGGGGCTTTAACCGATGCTTTAATTTCTACTGATTTATCAGAAGATCCATATGCCACAGTCGATCGATGCATTCAAAAATATTCTCAATCCGATTTGCAACATGAGGTCAGTCAGATTAAGCCCTTAATCAATGTGTGTTTTTCTAAACCAACTGTCGAACTGATCCTGGAGGCTTTGCGTGGTTGTGATGGCATATGGGCAGAAGGTGTTCACAATACTCTGGAGCAAAAATCTCCATTAAGTCTTAAAGTAACCCTCGCTCAGTTACACAAGGCAAAAGGTTTGTCTTTAGCTGAATGTTTGAAAATGGACTTTGATTTGGTTGCGCACTTCATGAGCGACAGAGATTTTTATGAGGGAGTTCGTTCCTTGTTGATCATCAAGGATAAAAAACCGAACTGGAAACCAGCCAGTTTGGAATTGGTAACAGACAGTATGGTTGTGAATTACTTTGAGCGCTTTCACTCAGGTTTGGAATTGATTGTTATTTAGTGTTTACCCATACAGAAGATGGGCTCGTCTTTTTAGGGCGAGCCACATTTATCGGATAGATTCAGGCTCCCTGCACCAGGCAGCGATGATTTTCGTATCGATTGCAATGGTGGGCAAAATGGTATTTTAGGCCCGACACAAAGATTTTTTCACCTTGCTCCATGAGGAAAATGAGCTCTGGCTGCAGTTCTGCATAGTTAGAATCTCTTAAAATCGCTTTATAAATCGGTCCAGCATGAGGAAATAACCATCTATCCAGAAACGGCAGAATTTTTTCAGGATCGTTGGAATAAAAATTTTGATTAATATCAGTAAATAACTTTTTCGTCATTTCATAATTGTTTTTGAAGTAGAAATTACTGCGATCCTGCCTGTATTCTATAAAAGGAGGATTCTTGGGGTTTTTCTTCATACCGGCTGAAACATTAAGTGCCACTACAAGTCCTTTGGCTGACTCAATATTTAATTGGGTGCCGAGAAAATCAGATCCATTATACGCGGACAGATAGGATTTCAAGTAGTTTACTGCCTCATCATTCACGGGATCAAAATAGCTGTTGATTTGGAAGTTGATTGCAAAATGTGTGTTCGGATTATAGGTACAACTGAAATAAGTCTGGTAAGAAAATTTATCCGAAGTGATATAACGTACAATTCGTTCTTCAATAGCCTCATTGACTTGATCACAGGTCAATTGTTGGTTTTCCATGCTTACCGACATGCGAATAATTTGAGTTGGGTAATCCATGCTGCGTGTAAACGATTGGAGTTGGTTCAGACGTTCCGCGCTATTGGAGTATGTTTTTTGTATGGAGTTTTTAGATAGGGGATTGTGACTCAATATCAGCGAATCGGATGGATGTTCTGAATGACTGAACGAACATAAGGGAATCAAAACAAGAGGAGCAATAAAGTAGTTACGTCTCATGGCAAACTCCTTATTTTTTTTAAATTAAATCCTTTAATTTAAGGTACCCGTGTCAATGTGGAACAAATTCGAGAAAACCAACTGGACTTAGGAACAACGCGTTATCGCTTCGTTAAAAGGAATTTTTGCCTTGATCTTTAGGATGTTCATTAGTCCTGGCTTAATCAATTTGGTCGTATTTTTGAAAGGCCCTTTTTTGAGTATACATGAATGTAATTAATTCGCTACAAGGCCCAGAATTGAATTCGAGAGGATTTTTATGATTTTTTATCCCAAAATGGGTATAAATCGACGAAAAAATTGTTAGTTTGATGCATTTCCCTTAGAATTCACCTCATTATTAAATCATTTACCAGAGAGCTTTATGTCTGATTTTTATCAAGACTTTAATAAGAGAAGAACGTTTGCCATTATTTCTCACCCTGACGCGGGTAAAACCACCGTAACTGAAAAACTGTTGTTATTCGGGGGTGCTATTCAGTTGGCGGGTACAGTTAAAGGCCGGAAGGCAGACCGGCATGCAACTTCTGACTGGATGGAAATGGAAAAGGAGCGTGGTATTTCCATTACTACTTCGGTAATGCAGTTTGTTCATAATGACCATGTAATGAATTTACTGGATACTCCCGGACATGAGGACTTTTCAGAAGATACTTATCGCACCTTGACTGCTGTAGATTCTGCTTTAATGGTAATTGACGTTGCCAAAGGGGTAGAAGACAGAACAGTGAAACTGATGGAGGTATGTCGCCTTCGTGATACTCCCATCATGACGTTTATCAATAAGTTAGACCGTGAAGGACGAGAACCCATTGATTTACTCGATGAAGTCGAATCTGTACTGGGAATTCAGTGTGCGCCTATCACCTGGCCAGTAGGTATGGGGAAACGTTTTAAAGGCATTTATCATCGCTATGAAGATACCGTATATCTTTACCAGCACGGTAAAAATGCTCAAAAACAGGAAGCCGTTCAAATTAAAGGTCTGGATAATCCTCAATTGGATGAATTGCTGGGCGACAGTGCGCAGGAACTTCGTGATGAAATTGAATTGGTAAAAGGGGCATCACACGAGTTTAACCTGGATGCTTATTTGGCAGGCAAAATGACACCCGTTTATTTTGGTTCCGCAATCAACAATTTTGGTATTAAAGAACTGTTAGACGATTTTGTCCAATACGCCCCAGGCCCTCAACCCAGAGCAACAAATGAGCGCATCGTTAATCCTGATGAAGAGGCATTTAGCGGCTTTGTATTTAAAATTCAAGCCAACATGGATCCCAAACATCGAGATAGAATCGCATTTGTACGTATTTGTTCCGGAGCATATAAAAAAGGGATGAAGCTGAGTCATTTACGTATAGGCAAAGAGGTGCAAATTGCTAATGCTTTAACTTTTATGGCTGGCGACAGATCGCATACTGAAATTGCTTTGGCAGGGGATATTATTGGTTTGCATAATCATGGAACCATTAGGATAGGTGATACTTTTACTCAAGGCGAGCAACTAAAATTCACTGGAATACCTAATTTTGCCCCGGAGTTATTCCGTTTGGTTCGTTTAAAAGATCCATTGAAGAGCAAAGCGTTGTTGAAGGGATTAATTGAATTATCTGAAGAAGGAGCGACCCAGGTATTCCGACCCTTAAACAGTAACCAACTCATTCTTGGAGCAGTCGGGATTTTGCAGTTTGATGTAGTAGCCCATAGACTTAAGCATGAATACAAGGTGGATTGCATTTATGAATCAGTTAGCGTGACTTGTGCTCGCTGGGTGTACGCAGATGACGACAAGGGGATGAGTGAATTCCGTGACAAAGCCTATGATTATTTGGCTTTAGATGGCAGTGATACCTTGATGTATCTCGCACCTACCAGGGTGAATTTAACTATGGCCGAAGAACGATATCCCAAGATTAAGTTCCGAGCGACAAGAGAGCATTAAAATTGATGCACTGCCGGGCTTGTTCGCTTGGTATATCATTTTGGTATGATGTCTTCAGGCTTCATGATGATTGTGCATCAATCAGGGATTCATACGGATTGAATGATGAGCTTGGACGGGATAATAACCTGTATCTACTCCATGTAGATGCAGGTCATTTGACCTAAGCAGGTCTGTTTTCATGCTAGGTCGTGCAATTGGCAATAACTTTATGCTGCCCTAAATTGGTTATTCTGACTTTTGCTCCTGACTCGGCACTGATTTTCAACGTGTCGCCTTGATGAACTGTAACCTGCATGGAAGCACCTTTGGTTAGAGTGACATCGTTTACTTTTCCTTGTTTGGCTAAAGCTTCCGCAAACAATACATTACTCTCATCTTGGGTAATAATTTTACATTTGGCTTCTATATCCCAATACAGGTAATTAATAAATACCTGAGGTTCATTGGGCATTAATTCATAATCTATTGTCATGCTCGGTTGAAGGGTATTCGTTACAACTGAATGGGCACTCGTACTGATTACTGTGACTGCGCATAATAAGGAAAAGCCGATTTTTCGTAGCATAGATATCTCCAGTGTGAAAAATTAACAGGCTAAGATACATTTAAATTGTTTCCTTGGCAAATTTAAAAGCATTTGCGCAGAGTCGCCGGGATCCCACCCCAAGTATGTTCAATTTTTTAGGTTATATTTCTCCTAATGCTTTGGATATAGATTCAGTCATGGTTTTGGCATCGCCGAATAGCATATAAGTGTTGTCATGAAAAAAGAGACTGTTTTCGACGCCCGCATACCCTGGAGACATTCCACGCTTAACAAATAAAACGGTTTTCGCTTTCTCAACTTCTAAAACAGGCATGCCATAAATAGGGGAGCTTGAATCTGTTTTAGCCGCTGGATTTGTAATGTCATTGGCACCGATAACAAAAGCAACATCGCAGGCAGCAAAATCTCTGTTGATTTCGCTTTGCTCAAAAACACGATCATAGGGAATATTGGCTTCTGCAAGTAACACGTTCATATGGCCTGGCATGCGGCCTGCAACGGGGTGAATTGCAAAACGTACTTTAATAGAACGAGCTTCCAGGGCATCAACCAACTCTTTAACCGCATGTTGCGCATGTGCAACAGCCATACCATAACCGGGTACGATAATCACGTCTTTGGCGTTACTTAACAGAAAAGCAGCATCCTCACCATTCGCTTGCCGTACCGATCTGGATTCGTCTCCTGTATGAGCTTGCTGGGTAGTTCCTGCGGAGTTAATTCCTCCAAAGATCACATTGAAAATGGAACGATTCATACCAACGCACATGATGTAACTCAGGATGGCTCCGCTGGCTCCGACCAAAGCCCCTGTTATTACCAGTAAATCATTGCTTAGAGTAAATCCTATACCTGCAGCAGCCCATCCAGAGTAGGAGTTAAGCATGGAGATTACTACGGGCATATCAGCGCCACCAATAGGAATAATCAGTAATATACCAATAAGAAATGCCAATCCGGCCAATACACCAAACAGCAATAAACTTTGATTTATTAAAAATAAGACAAAAAAACCCAGAATAGATAAGGCAATAACCAGATTTACACTTCTTTGCCCTGCAAATCGTACTGGTACTCCGGACATAATCCCTTGTAGTTTTAGAAAGGCAATTACTGAGCCTGAAAAGGTGATCGCACCAATAATCAACCCTAAACTCATTTCAACCAGGCTGGCTTTTTCTATGTCGCCGGTGCTGCCAATATGAAATGATTCAGGTGCCAAAAAGGCACAAAATGCGACTAAGACAGCAGCCATACCCACCAGGGAGTGAAACGCTGCAACAAGCTGAGGTATGGCCGTCATATTAATTTTTAGTGCGATGAACGTTCCTATGATTCCTCCCGCGATGATTAACCCAATAAGCAGGTAGTGATGAAATATAGTGGGTATCATCAAAGTAGAGCCTACTGCGAGTATCATTCCCAGGATACCCAGGAGATTTCCTCTTCTGGAAGTGGCTGGGCTGGCTAAACCTTTTAAAGCAAGAATAAAACAGACAGCGGCTAATAAATAGAATAGGGGAACGAGTGAATTCATTACAGAGTCCATCCTTTAAGTCATTATTTTTTATACATGCGAAGCATGCGTTGAGTTACAACAAATCCGCCAAAAATATTTATAGAAGTAATAAATATTGCCAGGCCCCCTAACCAGGTGATGGAACCCATCATTTCGCTTCCTGCTGCGATTAGAGCGCCTAAAACGATAATACTTGATATTGCATTGGTTACAGACATTAAAGGGGTATGAAGAGCCGGAGTTACTTTCCATACGACGTAATAGCCTACAAAACAGGCCAGGACAAAAATGGTCAAAATGGTTATGTAAGGATTAGCAATTGAGTGAACTTCATGCATTTTGTTTCTCCCTGGTTGCTTGATAAGGTAGATAATTTCCCTCATAACAAAGAACCGCTTGCTGAATGATCTCGTCATCCGGGTTAAATTTAATTTCTGGAGGAGTCGGTGCTATCAAATTAATTAAGTGGACCAGATTATTGGCGTAAAGATCACTCGCTGTTGCGGGTACGAGTCCTGCCATATTACTTATTCCAATTATCGTGATTGTTCCGTGTTTGATAATTTGATCGGGTACGCTTAATTCACAGTTTCCACCTCGCGAAGTAGCCAGATCGATGATGATTGATCCGGGTTTCATTTGTTCAATAGTGGATTTATAGAGCAAAACAGGCGCTTTGCGTCCTGGTATTAAGGCGGTCGATATGACGATATCAGAAATTTTAGCATATTGATCGATTAACTCTGCTTGTAATTTTTTATATTCATCGCTGGTTTCTGAGGCGTATCCACTTTTAGATTCGCTGTCCAGCTCCTGACTGACTTCAATAAATTCAGCACCTAAACTTTCAACTTGTTCTTTGGCTGCTCTACGTACGTCAAAAGCATAAACAACTGCCCCCAGCCGTTTGGCGGTAGCTATAGCTTGTAATCCTGCTACACCCGCACCCAATATCAATATTTTAGATGGTTGAATCATGCCGGCAGCGGTCATCATCATCGGTATGACACGATGGAATTGGGTTACTGCTTCCAAAACTGCTCTGTAACCTGCAAGGTTTGCTTGAGAGGATAGACTGTCCATGCTTTGCGCCCGGCTGATTCGCGGGATTAAGTTCATGGAAAATAAATTAATATGTTGTTTTTGGCACCATTGAATCAGTTTACTTTGGGGATCATTGTCTATATGACCTATTATCAATGAGTTTTTAGCCAATCCTTTTAAATCTTCGGGATTGGGTTCATTGATGCACAAAAGTACATCTGTTTGCTGTAGCAAGGTTTCTCTATGTTCAATGAGTTCCACGCCAATACGCTGATATTCCTCATTAGAAAAATCCGAAGCGATTCCCGCATTCTTTTCAATAGCGACGTTAAATCCTATTTTTATAAGTTGTTTTGCTGAGTTGGGTGTAATTGCTACGCGGGTTTCCCGACCAGACTCCAGTAAAGTTGTAATGTTCATGGGGTAGTCCTTTTACCGATCTATACTCAATCCTAGTTTAAATTAGAATAATTTGCCAATGGAAAAAATGTCAAATTGACGAAAATCAGTTGGAATTAATGTTAATTCTTTATATCATTGAATTTAAGCACATTTTTAAATGGAAGTAGTGGATGATGAGTAACAAATTAAATTTTTCTAAAGTAATACTATCTTTGTTTGTAGTTGCTTCCAGCACTGATGCTGTTTCAGGTGTTATGGGCACTCAATCAGAGACTCCATGGAATTATATTATTGCGCTGAGTGCAGGTCCTGTATGGCAAGATGGGGGTAAGACTCAGACTTTATTTTTAACGCCTGATATAGAAAAAACATATAATGCGTTCAATTCTACAGAGGCTCTGGCAGATGGCGAGTTCTTTCTGGGGGTACAAAAAAAATTACATGGTGCTTTTACCGGTCAATTGGGGATTGCATTAGCCACAACTGGAAAGGCCAGATTGAATGGCGAGATATGGGATGATGCTGATCCTGAATTTAATAATTTTGTATACAGCTATAAAGTACAACACAGCCACATTGCTCTGAAAGGAAAATTGTTATCAGATTTTGGATTTATTGTTACTCCCTGGATTAGTGCCAGTGCTGGCGTAGCAACAAATCGTGCTTCCGATTATTTCAGCAGACCTGTTATTTTTGAAGCGATACCTACCCCTGATTTTGTTTCTCACAACAAAACCTCATTTACCTATACTTTAGGGGCTGGTGTGCAAAAACAATTGAGCCCAAATTGGCAAGTCGGTGTTGGTTATGAATTCGCTGATTGGGGTAAAAGCCAATTGGGTTGGGCGTTCGATCAATCTATGGGTACTGGAATCAGTTTAAATCATTTCTATACTCATGGTGTTATGTTTAACGTTACGGCAGTAGCCGGTTAAGAAGGTTTGAGGACAACTAAAGTACTGAGGGCGTCTTCCAATGATATTTTTATTGTCTATGTGAGTCGTACTGTTTGCAGAAATTCTGTTGCAGACAATGTTCTTTAATAAAATAAAAAGGGCGTATTACATACGCCCTTATTTTTAAAAGTGGATATAGACAGCAAGATTGATTACAGTCCTGGGTCACTAGGTGGATTCCTCCGGAATGTTTTTGGCTTCTTAGTCTGGCTAAGCATGCTCACCACATTCTCAATCTGGCTTCCAAGGTTGTGATGTTGGCTGAACAATGTGTACCGCCTATGATTCTATAATAGGCTACTATTATGATTAATTCCACTGACGAAAACGGGTTTATTGCAAAGATATCGTTAAGTGTCAGGCACTCTTCAGGTGAGCTGGTTCATTTGAACTTTTAACCAGCGCCCCAGTCAACCTTAAGCGGTTTTTCTGAATAGAGTTCCATTGAATAAGGCATTAAATGGCTTTCTTGCGGCGTACTTAGTGTTAGCCCCTGTTTTAAGAAAAATTTGAGTAAAGTATATTTTTCCATTCTTATCACGAGCAATCCCGATGCCGGTAAGATTATAATTTCCATCAATGTTTTGTTTGTGGCCCGGGCTGCGTAACCAGTTTTTTACTACATCTTGTGCATCCTTGTAGTTAAATGCTACGTTTTCGGCACCAGCGTTGGAATCTTTGATTTGACTGTGCAACCTGTCAATGCGACCTTTAAAATATTTATGGCCAAATGGTATTTTGTGATTTGCCATATCCAATGAATGTTGTTTGGCTTCTTTAACTATACGGTTGTCCATTTTGAGAGTATTTAACCCATGTTGCTGTCTGTACTCGTTAATGTAATACAAAATGGCATTTTGAATGGCAGTATCATTGTCGGATTTTTCTTTGGGTGTTCCTGCAAAAGCCAGTTGAAATAAACTAAATAGGATGTAGATGATAATTACCGCTCTCTTCATTTGGTTTAAGTACATCATTGTGCCTCTTTAATATTAGAAAAAAAAATGAGCTTAATGGTTACTAAAAATCAGTCATTTGTCTAGGCTCTGTGAACGAATTTTTAATCTATTGCAAATAAGTCGTCATTGCGAACGAAGTGAAGCAATCCATTACAGCGTGTTAGCGAAGATTCGATCTGGATTCGCTAACACTCGCAATGACGGTTTTTTATGCAATAATTAAATTTTGTTCACAGAGCCTAGAGGCTATCTTGAATAGTTTATTGATTTGTTATGGGTGGGAAGGCTTGGCGGAAAGAGTCAGCCGGCGTAGATACTGTCTTTAAACGCAAGATAAATTTTCATTAAAAGGCAGTTTACTTTTTAAAACTCCAAAGATGATATGAGCTAATTTGCGCATTACAGCACAAACAATAGTTTTA
>NZ_RZGU01000033.1:0-26610 GCF_003990085.1 Legionella sp. km535
GAATTTGATAAGCTACAAGAGCTCAATATTGACTATGAAAACTTGCCAACCCTGATGGAGCAGGAGTTGGCTAGAAAATGGTAGCTTCTTATTGTTCAAAATATATCAGGGGATCACTCAGCCCGCGCAGGCGGGCAACTATTTTGCATTTGGCACTGCAGTACGTTGAGATAGCTCGTTGACCCACCCTCCAAATCATATCAGCTCAAACGCTAAAAGGAGGTGATATGGAGTGTATCTGCGAGTTGAAAGAAAGTTTAAACGTGGAACCTAATAATCCTCTCTGGCTCTATGGCATCGGTTTATTTTGATGAATGGTTGCCCGCATGTGCGGGCAAGACCGTTTATTTTGTCATGTAGAGAAAAGTTATAGGAGATTAAGGATCATTGAACTGGAATAAATTGATTAATAATCCTAAACTTAAAAAAATAACAATAAAAGTCGGTTGCTTCTATGAAAAACTTGTCATGTTTTATACTGTTTGCCTTTATAAGTAACATTACATGTGCCGATGAACTGGGAAAAAAAACCTATGATATCGCGTGCCAAAACTGCCATTCACCTAAATTAGCTACCGCAATTAAAGCTCCCGCAGCATTTGACAAAAATGCCTGGCAATTAAGGTTTAAAAAGGCAAAAACTGAATCAGAGAACAATCCCTCCTATTTTAAAACTCCAATGGACTATCTTCTTTACAGCGTAAAAATGGGGAAAGGGCTGATGCATCATGGCGGCTTATGCAATGAGGCGGATGTACCTAATAAAGATTGTTCTGATGAGGCACTTATTGCTGCCATAAATTATATGAGTGAACCACAAAGTGAATAAACCTAATGGATAGGGTTATCCTATCCCAGGTGCATTAAAATTATTGTGTTTCGATTAAAAAGTATGATCTCAATATTCTCCAATTGCTCCCCATGAATGGGTCCATGTGATCTTCTTGAGCTCACCGGTAGCAAAAATTTGCTCAAAAAACAGGTCTTTATCTGGATTTTTGGATGCTATCAATACCAGATTAGCACAGTTCTTAATTGGAATAACGATTGAGGCCTTAAAGTATTTTTTTATGGTCTGGACAAGTTCCCATTGCTCTTTGTAATTAGCCAGATTAACTGCAAGAAAACCATCTTCTGTCAGGTTGTTACTGCAAAATATAAAAAAATCATCTGTTGCGCATTCTTTGGGAAAATGATGGGCATCGTATAAATCTACAATGAGATTCTTGTATAAAGTTGAGTTGGTGTGAAGGAATTCATTGGCATCTTGATGAATTATTTCAAGATTGGATAATTGATTTACCATAAAAAAGCGTTTGGATATGTGAATGACTTCCTCACTACATTCTACTGCCGTGATGGATTGTTTTGGGGTACTGACTTTTAGCATATGGGGTATGCCAGCGCCTCCAAGACCTAATAAACAACAATTATCAGGATGGTTTCGTGCCATGATCGTAAGAGCATTGAGGTAATGCAAAATGGGATTTTGTGGTCTTCGCCTATTGATTACCGTCTGTAATGCGTCACTTCCTAATGTCAGCCAACGATAGAGCGAGTTTTGAAATACTTTATATCCTGATGGTGAGGTATAAATGCAGCGTGCCAATTTTGTTTTCCACATGAATCGTTTGATCCTTTATGACAATTATTATCACTTCGTCTTTAAAATTGTAAGGTTGTATTTCAAATTAACTTCTGTTAAGTTTGACCTGCAAAGTTTAGCCTAAAATAACATATTTTTCAGACAGGGAGTCAGACGTATGGATGAAAAGCTTGATACGTTATTAGTTAAAAAAAATAAGGTACATTCAGCAAGAGCGCGTAGTATAGAGAATTTTCAGCCAATAACCTTCGATTATGAGATTTCCTCTGACAAAATTCGTCTGGTTAAAAAAATCAAAGATGAAAACGAAGAAGGGCAAAGCGCTGTTTATTTTTTAAAGCAACATGATACTAATCCCAGGCTTGCAGAACTTGAGGCGTACTGTGGGGCAATTAGTCTGTTTCTTGCTACTTCTCGCTATGTCCCCAAAACTCGCCCGTATTATGATAGCGAAGGTAGAACAAATCATGTCAGTTCAAAAGAGATGGTTGGATTTCTTTCAAATTATGAAGAGCCTCTCAGTCCCGATGATCTTTTAATCTCCAGCCCTGATATTAACAAAGAAATGAATCAGCGTAGTTTGGTGCTTATCACAGAAAATTTGCTTGATTATTATAATAAAAAAAATCCCACGGGAGGATTGAGCTATTATACTTCGTTAAGTTTTATTTCTTCATGGTTGAATACTACTCCTACTCAATACTCAACACGAAGTGTTTTGCTCCATTCCCTCAATCATCCGACGCAAGATTCAATTTATAATTTATTTCGAAGATTGCGTGAACGAAGAGAGCATTTAAGATCCCAAGCTGTAAGACCTGCTGATTTTCTTAATGAATACTATTATTTAAACCAGGCTATTCGGCAACTTGAAGCCTTTATATGCATTGGCATCATTGATGAACCTGTTCCATTGTCTATAAAAGAATTTGAATTAATAGACAAGGACGTTACATCAAAAGGAATTGATTTAGATCAATATGAACACATTATTAATAGCGAAATTGATGGAACGAATTACACGGTACCGGTGAGGGATTTAAAAAATTATCGTACCGTCAAGGGGTTGGGTGTTGGTTTGACTACCCGCTATATATTTAAGGAAGGGGATGGTCATAATTCCAATATGTCCAAAGATGGAATCATTTTAGATTTTGATTGGACAAAAGCAAATATCCTTTCTGACTTCAGACAACACGATGCATTTAATCAGTTACTTAGACACCCAAATAGTGTTGCATTTGCTTGTGATGAATACACTATTGAGCATTTCCCTGACATCAATGAACCCAATTTATTTTACTGGCCTACAAAGCAGCCGGATTTAAGAACTATTTTGTTGACTAATCTTGCTGGGCTAATATCAGTAATAGACAGAGACGTAATCGAAAGCAATCTACTGTTCAATCTGGTACCAGTACATTTACTACTGGCTACCTTTGAATACGTTGAAAATGAGTACTTAGATAATGCAAATAAAACGTATTTTGAACAAATCAGTACTTTCTTTCATGGGATTTATCTACAGCTTAATGGAATAATAACCAATCAGCCAAGAGATCAATTAATCGTAAAAGAGAAAATTAGACATTTATTTAACAGTCTTCTTGAAAATGCAAATCAGTTAGCCGATCTCTTCTATTTTGGAGAAAAGCCATTAGATGCCAGGACAGCAGGTTATAACTTAAAAATCGCAGCACGATTTCTTTCTGCTTGTGTTAAGCATTATACGGAATTACGTTCGGAATTAATCGCTTTTACTCAAGGGCCTTTATTTAAATTCTTACCAGGTTTTGATTTATTTAATGAGCAGAAACTGGAACAATTGCTTTGGTACAGTGATCGGTTTATTGATTATTTAAAAGATCATATGGAACAGTTCGGTTCAGAAATTGAAATGAGATATGAGCGCTTTGAACAAAACTCATTCACTATTGAAGATAATACTCATTATAAATTATTAGCGGGTCATCCCGTGTTTATTTTTCATAAATATAAAACATTTCTTAAATATGTTTTGACCGATACAGAAGTGTTTCGCATATTTGCAGAACTAAATATTGCTGTTAGTCCAGTTAGTTCTTCTGATGCACCTATGAGTATTATTCATGAAAAACTGATTGCTGATGAGGCGAACCGGGTACTGGAAATAGCAAAGACTTTAGTATCTATGCCTGATTTTAAGCGATTTTTAAAAGAGCATGGCCAATTTGCGTTTGAGTTGATAAAAGAGGAATTTACAGCGGATCGGGATAAATACAGCCAAAAAACACACGATTTAGACTACTACGAGAGATTGGTTAACGCTTTGGATCCAGAAAGGATTGAATCAAAATTCAATGAGCTGTGTAGTGTCTGTGAAGCAGAGGAACCGGATCTTTCAAGTGAGGAGGATATGGTGTATCCATTATGCATTTGATCCAGATAAAAATGACGGGTCAGGGGGCTTTGATAATGGGGTATCTGGATGTCCGGGGCACTTGATTTTATCTGTATTTGAATCCCACGAGTTTCTGTGGTTTTGAGTACAGACTGCAGCATACGTTTATTTAATTTATCTATATTGAAGTTCTTATTGTGCTTGTAAAATCCTGGTTCCTTGCAACTGAAGCTTCAACACATCTTCACAAAACCAGTCCGGTTCTGCTTTATGGATCCCGCGGTCTTCGCCGCGGGATTTCGAAATACAGCATGTACTCACATATCAAGCGAATTCCCGCGGCTGTGACCGCGGGGTCCATGTTTCTGGACTTTTATTTTGAATTTTGTGGTTCTGTATATGACAAAAACCTGTCTTGCCCGCGCAGGCGGGCAACCATCCAGCAAAAGAGCCAGCACATGTAGCCTATTTGCTTGCAAACAGGATTGTGTTGTTCTGTCTTCCTCATATTTAAGTTGATATTGTGTTGGTCAAATCATCAAAAATTCGGAGTTTAGCAAATGCTCACATCCCAACCGAATTCCCGCGGCTGTGACCGCGGGATTTCGGAGTTTAGTATGCATTCATATCCCAACCGAATTCCCGCGGCTATGACCGCGGGATTACGGTGTTTAGTATGCATTCATATCCCAACCGAATTCCCGCGGCTGTGACCGCGGGATTTCGGAGTTTAGTATGCATTCACATCCCAACCGAATTCCCGCGGCTGTGACCGCGGGATTTCGGAGTTTAGTATGCATTCACATCCCAACCGAATTCCCGCGGCTGTGACCGCGGGATCCAATGTTTCTGCGCAGTTATTCTGGATCTTGTGGTCAAATCATCAGAAATTCGGAGTTTAGCGCGCGCTCTCATCCCAACTGAATTCCTGCGGCATGGTTGGTGGAATTCGGTTGGGATAGATTCACGAGTCAGGATTGAAATGGGTAAATGGAACCCAATTTTAAAATTTGTGTTAATTCATCGAGTGCCTGAAGGCTTTCATTCATCAATTGAGGATCAGCAAGATCTGTTGCCAGTAATTCAGTTCTGTAGTGCTTTAAAACCCATTCATCTAAAACATCTAAAAGTTGATTATTTACTAAAACTCCCTGGTGCATGGCTTGAATCTCGTAATCGTTTAAAGGAACGCGTAGTCGAAGACAGGCTGGGCCTCCTCCATTACGCATACTTTGTTTCAGATCAAGATAATGTACCGAGTTAATTGGATTGCTTCTATCATCAATTATCTCATCAATACATCCTTTTACTTTCGGATTATTCTGACATTCAAATGGAGCCATTAATATCATGCTCTTTTGGTCAGATAAGCTGATAAGTTGGGAATTAAACAAATAGGTATCTACCGCATCCCTTACGCTCATCGATTTATTGGAAATTTCAATCAGGGTTAGTGGAAAATCCGCTTTGTCTCTTAAAGTCTGAAGTACCTGAGCTTGATTGTAAAATGCCTCTTCATGAAAGAGAAATACCGATTCATTTGCAACGGCAATCACATCATTATGAAAAACGCCCTGATCTACAGCTGCTGCGTTTTGACAGGCAAAAATAACCCGATCAGAATTCAATAAATGACTTCGGGCTATTGCTTCTGATGCTTCCCGTGTTTGTCTTGCTGGAAATTTTGAAGGCTCAGGTTGATTGATTTTCGAACCTAGGGCTTTTTTGCCAAAAACAAACAGATTGATGCCTTTGTCTGCATGACTGTTACATAAACGGTTATGATTGGCCGCTCCTTCATCTCCGGTTACACTGGAGCGTGGTAAGACTGGATGATGAATAAAGAGTTCCGGATTTGCAAAAATTGAGCTTAATAATTTTTTGGAGAAGTCGGCTTCTTGATGACGATGCAAATTACTCACTAAATTAGCTGCTGTAAAATGCACCTTACCATCTGCAGTATCTGCGCTTGCTGAAACTGTGGCTGCATTAGCTGACCACATACTTGAAGCAGAATAACAGGCGCTTAGTAATTCAGGGGCTGCTTTATTGGCTTTGTTAATTTGCTCTGTTGGTGATCCTGAAAATCCTAATTGATATAATAACTCCAGGTTAGGGCGTTGGTGAGGAGGTAATAAACCTTGTTTTAACCCCATATTATGCAACAAACGCATTTTTGCCAATCCCTGTCGGGCTGCTGCCTGGGGATTGGATACGGTTAATGCATTAGTGGTAGATGCTATATTGCCTGCAGAAAGACCGGCATAATGGTGTGTCGGTCCAACCAGGCCATCCATATTTAATTCATATACGTTCATATGCTTTATTCCAAAACAATACCGGGTACTAATTGTGTCGGTGTCGATAAAACTGACTGTTCCATACTGGCAACAGGGTAGGAGCAATAATCCGCTGCAAAGTAGGCGCTGGGCCTGTGGTTGCCACTGCGTCCAACTCCACCAAATGGAAGACTGCTTGCGGCGCCAGTAGTGGGTCTGTTCCAGTTAATCAAGCCTGCACGAACTTTTTGGTAGAAATGCTGGTAGCGCGCTTCACTGTCGCTCAGTAATCCTGCTGCCAGACCATAGCGAGTCTGATTGGCTAATTCAATGGCTTCATCAAAGCTGTTGTATCGATGTATCTGTACAAAAGGGGCGAAAATTTCTTCATCGGGAGGATTGTTGACTCCAGTCATGTCTATAATTCCCGGAGTTAAAAGTCCCGTATAATCCGCCATCAGTTTCATAGTTAATAATGCTTCACCGCCAGCCTCAATGAGTTGGTTTTGTGCATGCAAATGTTTGAGCGCCTGTACATGGCTTATTACTGGCCCCATAAACGGTTCGGGCTGTTGATCATAGGGGCCTATCTTTACAGATTGGCATGCACGAATAAATCGTAAAAGAAATTCATCGCCCTGATGGGTATTGGGAACCATGATGCGTCGGGCACAGGTACACCGTTGCCCGGCGGTGATCAATGATGAAATAATACTGTGATAAACAGCTGCGCTCAGATCCCTGACATCATCAATAACTAATGGATTATTGCCTCCCATTTCAAGAGCAAGAATGACTTCCGGTCTTTCACTGAATTGTTGATGTATTCGTTTACCGGTTGTATAGCTCCCGGTAAAATACACGCCCTGAATATCCTGAGAAAGTAGTGCTGAACCGCAGTGATAATCACCCTGTAAGCAATTAATGACACCAGCAGGTATACCACTGTCATGCCAACATTGCATGACCAGCTCTGCAACTGCGGGTGTTTGTTCGCTTGGTTTGTAGAGAACCGTATTTCCAGCTAGAAGTGCGGGTACTATATGCCCATTACTCAAATGGGCAGGGAAATTGAATGCTCCCAGGACCACCACAACACCCTGAGGTTTGAATCGTAAACAGGAATTTGCTTCGGCATTTGTCGTTAGTTTTGTTCCAGTTCTTTCGTGATATGCCTGGATGGATAAATTGATTTTTCCTACAACTGCGGTGACCTCGGTATGTGACTCCCATAAAGGCTTTCCCGTTTCCAGGCTGATTAACTCAGCGAGTTGGTCGCGATTCTTTTCAATCTGTTGGGCAAATTCTCTGGTGTAGTGCGCACGTTGTTCAAATGGAGTATTCGACCATGCTGAAAGCGCTAGATGTGCTGCATGACTTGCCGCATTAATTTCTTCTTCAGTTGCACTGGAGCCTTGCCAGAGCAGGGTACCGTATGACGGATTGAGGGATTCCAGGGTAGTGCCTTTACCTTTTTCCCATACTCCATTGATGTATTGACCTTTTCCTTGTTTGATCGGTAATGTGGACATCTTTTTTCCTTATGATAATGGGGGCGCCTCATGGATTCGTATAGGTGAGATTCTAAGGCTGTCACCGCATTGTACGTTCAATAATTTAGCCGTTTCTTTGCTGATAATACAGGTGTTTTCCTGCTCATTGAACACGGCATAGTTAATGGTTGAGCGAAAATCCAATTGCGTATTGGCCAGTAGGTATTCATTGCTGCTGACTTCGTCGCTGAGACTTTTTATTACCATAATGCGACTTAGTGCAATGGTTCTAATTTCAGTAAGAGGCGCTTCTATTGTTGGTCCAGCATCGAAAATATCAACATAGTTGTTATAGCGAAATCCTTCTTTTAATAAAATATTCATCGCCGGCACAGTGGATTGATGGGGTTTACCTATTACTGCTTGAGCCCCCTCTGATAATAATTTGACATATATAGGATTGCGTGGCATCAAATCGGCTATGAATTGTTTGTTGGTTGCCAATGTCAGTCGATCAGCTTCTGCAAAGGGCATGTGAAAAAAATGAGCTCCGATATTTTCCCAAAAAGGGGATTGACCTTGTTCATCAGAAATTCCACGCATCTCAGCGATAACTAATGATGCAAAACGCGAGGGATTGTGAGCCATGAATAAAAAACGTCCTTTGGAAAGTAATAATCCATTATTGTTTTTTCTGTATTCAGGATCGAGAAACAGGGTGCATATTTCAGTGCGACCCTGATTGTCATTAACCAGACTTAACACTTCATAATCACTTCTTATACCTAATGAATGACAGATTCGCGTACGCTTTGATATTTTATATGAATAAAAAGGAGTTTCATGCCCTGTTTTTGCTTCAATAGCTGAAGTACCGACTATTCTATTATTCTTCTGATCTTCCAATACAAAAAGATAATATTCACTGGCAGGTTTACTGACGTTTTTTGCATAGGAATTACAAGACCATTCTAGTCGAGTTTTAAGCAAATTTTTATCTTTGGGAAGGGTGGTCATTCCTATACCACTTTTCTCTGCCAGTTGGTGAATCGCATCCAGATCGGATTCACGCACGCTGCGAAATAGCATCATTTTTTTAGATCCTCTAAACCACCTTGTGCCAAATCCGTCAAGAGCAAGGCACTCAGTGCAGCACGTTCTGATAAACTATCAAGCAAAATGTATTCTTCGGAGCTGTGAATATTTCCACCTCTCACACCCAGGGTGTCTAAAACAGCTAATCCATGGTGAGCCAAATTATTTCCATCACAGCAGCCGCCGCTGTCTTTCCAGTCTATAGACAATCCTAATTCTTTTCCAATGCTTTGTACGCGTTGAAACAAGCGTTCTGTCGCATTGCAAACGCGCTTAACCGGTCTGCCAAATCCACCATGAACGGTCAGAGAATAATCCACCCGTTTCATTTTATTGATTAGTTTATCCAGTTCTTCTCTTACCCAAAATTCATCTTCTGCCAGACTGATACGAATATCCAGTTGTGCAACTGCTTTATCGGGAACCACGTTTAAGGCTTCGCCACCCGCTATTTTGCCAATATTAATAGTGACTCCATCCCTCTGCCCATTTAAGGCGTGTATGGCGGTAACTGCCTCTGCTAGGTAGCAAATGGCATTCCTTCCTTCGTCAAAAGCTCGGCCCGCATGTGCTGCTTTACCTGTCGCGACCAGGGTTAATTTTCCGCTCCCTTTGCGGTTTTTAGCTAAAGTGCCTGTTGCTGTCATTGCGGGTTCGTAGACAAGAGCCGCCTGATAGTTTGGTGCTAATTCATCAAAAAGTGCACTCGAAACCGGGGAACCGATTTCTTCATCGGCATTGATCACGACATCCCAGCCTAATTGTGAGGCTATATCCGTTTGTTCGAATGCAGATAGTGCTTGCAACATAACTATCAGCCCGCCTTTCATGTCCGCTACACCAGGTCCATTGACGTAATTGTCATTGATGTAGGTTAATTGTTGAAAGGGGTTATTCGCCGCATATACTGTATCCATATGGCCGCTAAGAAGAATCCTGCGTTTTAAATGAGGACGTTTGCTAATCAACAAAGCATCTCCGCATTGCTGTGTTGTTGCGTTACCAGTCATATTGATTGTTGAAAGGGGGGGCAGTTTTTTAAATTGAATGGAGTCTGCAAGAGGTATATAGGCATTGTGTAGTGCATTTGCCATGGCTGCCAGGCCTTCCAGATTCGTGGTTCCTGAATTGATCTCACAGAATTGATGGAGCTGAGCCACCATGGATTTTTGATTGGATTTTATTGTGTCAACTAATTCTTTATAAAATTTAACCATGGTTTATTGCTCTAAAACTAAAGGTGAAACAATAGCTTAATTAATAGTCTGTAGTCAAACGATCCTCAGTTGAGTTTAAAGTCACTCAATACCTTTAAAGTACCTGTCAATTTCGTGAATAATTGCTTCCTTCAAGCTCTTCTTCATAGGATGAAGTTTCAGACTCTGAGTCGTTTTCAGAGGCATCTGCCGATTCATAGTCTTGTTTTGTTTCTTTTGATGAAGTTACATTGCTGTCCACGACTGATGTTTCTGATAAGGTAATCGGTTCTATACTCTTAGCTTGGTTGAATGCCTGCAAGGCTTTGGTTTGCAAACTTTTAAGTGAAAGGACTAAGTTGTCTCGTGTGATTTCTTCTTTTCTGATTTGTGAGTTTAATGAGGGAATTGTTGTATTTTTTAAGCTTATTAGGCTTTGAGAATTGCGATTCATCAGTTTTGTATTCATCTCGATGGTTAGCATATTGGTTTTAATTGCAGAATCATTCATTTGAGCTTTGATGGTGAATACCAATGCCGCTATACCTACGCCAACTGTTGCAAGAAATAAAGCGGCTGGAGGTATGGCAACTAAGGAATAGAGTAAGGCTGGGCTTAAAAAAAATGGGATAACACCACTCACCGTTAAAATCAGAGGGATACAGAAAATAAAGGTTAGCGCAACTAAAAGCAGGGCGGGGCTGCCTAACCGGTCACGTAATTTAATGTGATTGTTCATGGATACTGTGAGTTCAAGATTTTCGGATGTTAATTTTTGATTGGCTGCTTTTAAACTCGGATTGTTGTTCTGCAATGCTTTTAATTTAGAATTTAACTCGGTTAATTTAGTGAGTTGAGAGCTAATAAATTGTTTTTTAATTTTCAAGCTGGTTTCTGTTGCTACCGCTTGATGCTCAAATTCCAAATGTTTTTTCATCAATTTTAAAATGGCATGCAGTGCATCTGTTTCTTGTACTGTAAGTTGGGTTTTTGAGCTTTTTAGCTGGTTTTGTAGTTCTTCAAGAAAGTAGGGGAAGTTGATTTGTTCTGAATCCTGAATTAAATCAGCGCATTTCTTTTTGATTGCCTCTCGTTGAGACTTGATGCTATTCGTCAGTAAGCGACGGCTTTTTGTTGATAAGGTTTCTTCAATGCCTTCACCTGAACTACGATATCCGACTCTGGCTTTTGCACGCATTGTTCGTTTATCATGATGCGTTTTGCGCATATCACTTCGCGCTTCAATTTCTTTCAACTGGATTTGGCTGGTATGTTGCTCTTCTAACAACGTTTGAATTTTTAATTGATAATCAAGTATTGAGTTTCGTATTTTTTCTATAGCTCGATTATGTTCATTCAGACTTGATGAGTGTATTTTGTCTCGATGGGATGATGATTTTTTAGATACTTCGACTTGAGGTGGTGCTTCCATTATCCGAGCAAGTTTTCGTTGAAGTAACCCTATCTCGGTTTCATGACTACTGATCTGGGTTGGTATATGCATCAATTCACGATTGAGACGTTTTTTTAATTCCTCATCTTTTGTTTCTTCAGATTGCTCGAGTTTTTTTTGTTTCTCATCTTCAGCAAGTTGCTTTTTATGAGCTTGCGCTTCGAGGTCTTTTTGGACTTTACTCAGATTGGTGTCTCTGGATTCAGTCAGGATAGAGATAATTCGGGAGTGCACTTCAGGTATGGGAGCTTTACTTAGAATAAGGGCTTTTAGTTCTGAAAAGGAAGGTTTGTTAGTTGCTAAATAGACATTAACCTGTTCCGTTACGAGATCCGGTATATTGAATTCGGCCAAAAGCATAATCACTCCAGATTATCATTTTGATCGATGTTAGAATAAATTAATAGCTCAAGCAACCGGCCCCGAACTATTGTATTTTGAAAATTCAAGCAGCGCGCTGCACAGGCTTGCTCGTTCAGCAGCAAAAAAACCGGTCTTGGCAAGAGATATTCCCTGAGTGATCAGGCCATTAGAATAGGAGAGGGTGGGAATATAGAGTATTAGTCCTAACAAGGTTTCCATGAGTCCTACAACAATATGCAGGATAGGGTAGTTTATCCTGAGCTCAGTAGCCAAATTGTTATATTCTTTGATACTTTCTTCGGTTGGATTGGTACTCAACAATTGAGAAGTTCGAGCAACAACTTCAAGTAGAAGTCGTTGCCCATTTACTTTTTCCTTAAATTGATGATCAATCTGATCGAGAAGTTTTAGTCCGGATTTTTTCAGCTTCTGTTGATTTGTTGATAAATCATAAAATTGCTCTTTACATTGTTCCATTCGAATGGTGATGAGACTGTCGACACGAGAATGTGGACAATTCATATCACGCCAGTTGATTAACCAGGATAATCGCTCATCTTGTTTATAAGCCGCATAATTCGCGTTGATCAGAGTATCCAGAGCATTCCAGATGAGCTTGCGATGGAAGTTCATGCCCCTGCCTTTAACATTGGCTGCAGCAATGTCCAGGGAACGTTCAAACTCGTCTCTCTGGATAGGCCGACCCGTTTTAATGGATTTGAGCATATTGTAATAAACAGATGAAACAGCACCCCTGTCTATGGCATCACGGCAGGAGAAGTTATACCCAATCGAATGGTTATTTGGGGTAAGTGACTTGATGATAAAATCAGTTAACTCATATTTAGTAAAATGCAGCCATACTGCTTGCTTTTGAGCTGTAGATACTATTTCATGCTCCATAATACCCATGCAGTCAAAACTGTTTGTCAGTAGTTTCGTTAAAACCTGCGATTGATTTGTTTTCTCTGAAAACAACATGTTCCTGATTGCAGGGCTGATGTGAAAATCTGACACGCCGCTTTGGTGCATCTTGCCTTCCGCGACATCAAGCAGTTCAGTAAAAACTTGACTGTAGGTTAATTTATCGTCCAATTTTTTATAAAGATAGGCACCCATAAGGGCATTGCTTGCAGGAAGAGTAATTACCGCAATTTTGTATTTGGGGTTGTTTTCCAGTTTATGAAGTTCAAGGCTTAATTGCTTTTCATTAGTACCCGGGATATCCAGAAGATCGTTTCTATCAAGTCCCAGATTATTAAAATAGATATGACAAATCTGTTGTTCAGGAGGATATTTTTGGGCATTTATCTCCAGCCAACGTAAAAATAATGGGCTAATTCGTACAGATCCATTATGACGTTGAGCTTGTGTACTAAAACGAAACTCTTTATTTTTTGAGTATCTGTCAAAAGAGAAATGTTTGATTGATGGGATATTAGTATCCAGTTGCGGTTTAAAGTTAGGTGTAAATAAAGTCAGGAAGCGATTAAGCGGGTTCTCTACATTTGTAGGAGACAGTGTATTAACCTGATTGTATCTATCCTTTGTTAGTGCTTTGGCAATTTCATTACCGATATCGACTTGCTTTGGCCTTATTTTTGCACCGATTCGATTAATCCAATGTGCATTTTCAAGAATATGGTTATCATTGTGATAGATACTAAAAATGAGCTTGTCCAGTTCCTTTGCTTTTCTTTTACTCAGAGTTTTATACACTTCGTCGATCTGATCTTCCAGGTAGGCAAGCGTGTAGGAATATAAATTACCGTAAGGATAAGAAGCCTCATACTGCTCATCAAGTTTAGTCAGAGCTGATAATCCGGGTAAGAGATCGATTAACTTACTGGATATAAATGGGCGTAATTGGTTGAGATAAGCATAGCAGTTTTGATTATGGAGCATGTCACTTGATATATTATCTTCAGAGATCAAAGCTGTACTCACAGTGAATTTTAAGAGCAATAATTGAATTCATTGTAACAAATTATATCTAATATGGCTAGAGTTCAGATTATATTGTATTCATCAGGGCCTTTCATTCCGTATGTTCACTGGTCCATTAAAGAGAGAATATTCAGACAAAACAGACTGTACTGAGCGTTCTGGTGACGACGTCACACTTGTTCTTGAACAGGTTTATGACTAAATAATGGTAGTGCATGTTGGTGTTACTCTTTATAATTCATTTTTTTATAATGCGGCTTCAGGTTTTGTTATGAGCTACCTTTTTCTTTTTGATGCATGTCATCCCGAGTGGAAACCGATTTTAAACAATGCAATTGAAGTGATGGATAAGGAGTATTTAAACCAATTATTGAACGATAAAAATTGGCTTCCAGGAACCACTAATCTTTTTTCCTCCTTTAGTTTACCTCTTTCTAAAACACGCTATATTCTTTTTGGAGAGTCTCCATATCCAAGAATTGAGTCAGCTAATGGTTATGCATTTTGGGATAATGCTGTAGATGAACTTTGGAGCAGTAGCGGATTGTCCAAACGGGTTAATAGAGCTACTTCCCTAAGAAACATGATTAAAATGTTATTAATTGCTCGAGGGGCTTTGCAAGAAGATACATCACAACAGGCTATTGCACTAGTAGATAAGACGAACCTGGTTCATACAGCAGAAGATCTTTTTCAAGGGATGATGAATAAAGGGATTTTATTATTGAATGCCTGTTTGGTGTATAGTGAAGGTAAAGTACCTTATCACGCACGATACTGGCATCCCTTTATGAACAGCATCCTGGAGCAGTTAATGACGATCAAATCCTCAATTCAATTAATTTTGTTAGGTAAGATTGCCAATAATATTCCGCACGATATATTATCTGTAGGATTGATAGCTGAACATCCTTATAACCTCAGTTTCATTACGAATCAGCGTGTTATTGAATTTTTTAAACCACTGGACTTATTAGCCTATGATCAATAGTGAATCCACAATAGATAAACAGGAACTGGATAAATTTGCACAACACGCAGCACAATGGTGGGATACCGAGGGGCCTCTTAAAACCTTGCATGACATCAATTCAACACGGCTTGATTTTATCTCACAGCACGTGAAGCTGAACGATATTAGAGTGTTGGATGTTGGCTGTGGGGGCGGAATACTATGTGAGTCCATGGCGAGAAGAGGTGCTGACGTTATAGGTATTGATGCTGAAGCAGAAGCAATTAAGGCAGCCGAAGAACATGCTCAGAACAATAGCTTGAGTGTACGGTATTTGTGTACTCCTATTGAAGATTATGAGGACAAGGCCTTCGACGTTATAACCTGTATGGAAATGTTAGAACACGTACACAGGCCTGAACAGGTTTTGCACCATTGCAGGCGTTTGCTAAAGCCGGATGGTTTGTTGTTTTTGTCAACTATTAATCGTACTCCTAAAGCATATGCCAGCGCTATTATTGCTGCAGAATATGTATTAAATCTCTTACCCAAACAAACTCATGATTATGAGAAATTTATAAAGCCTAGTGAATTGGCTGCTATGACACGTTCTCATGGTTTTGAGCTCATTGATCTCAAAGGGTTACATTATAATCCAATTGCAAGAACATGCGCGCTTAGTGATGATGTCTCGGTAAATTATTTAATGGCTTTGCGGCCAGGGAAATAGGGGCACTGCCATTAAGTTAATGGTAAATTTGTAGCAACTGTCCTGAATTTAATTCAAGACAGTTGCTACATTTTAAAGTGAATTTTTCTTAAGTTAATGGCAGTGGGGAATAGGGTGTGTTAACAATCAACTATATTCAGTTAAGCCTGGTTGCTCGCAACTGAATCTTGATCACATATTACTCACGACCAGCGGATTTGATCGCAGAACCAGGATGGCTGTGCTAAAACATGGGATCCCGCGGTCACAGCCGCGGGAATTCGCATGATATGTGAGTACATGCTGTATTTCGAAATCCCGCGGCGAAGACCGCGGGATCCATAAAGTAAAACCGGACTGGTTTGTGAAGTTGTGTATAAGATTCAGTTGCTCGCAACCAGGATTTTATGCACAAACTATAAGCTTCGATTTATAGGCTTGAGAAACCATGCTCCTGTTTGCGAGCAAACAGGGTACAACTTCTATCCTCTACCATCAACATAAGGCGATTATTTAGTACATCAGGGATGACTCAATTTTTGAGATTTTGAAAGAAGTCAACCTGGATTATGCTACCGTTGCTGAGTTTTGCCTATTCTGTTTCTTTCTTTTTATTATACCGTTCCTGAAAACGTTGATGAGCATATTTCGCCTGGTCTGGAGTCACAACATCGATTTCATTTCCAAAAATATCAACGCGAGCAGCACCTGATTTTTGGCAGTTAAGATAGGCTGGTGACGCACTGTAGTAACTCAACGCTTCTCTCAGTGATTTTTTACTAAACGGAGGAGAGTCCAATCGCTCATAAAAATCAATAATATCGTCAAAAATCCCTATTTTTAATGGTTTTACCTGATTGCCCTTTTTAAAAAAAGCATTAGGAAAATGTTCAATAAGCCAATCAATGATTTGCAGCTTATCTTTTCTATCTGGATTTATCTGTTGATTCATAGTCCTACTCGGATACATTTTAACTTGAATAAATTATCATAACTTATAGCATAATCAAGCATCAAATGCCGCTGTTCACAACAAAACATTATATATTTTAAATTTGGATGTATATATTTGGTTCAATTTGGTTAAGAAGAGCCGTTTAGGTTGGTCACCGTGGATATTATCCATCACTTTATTGAAGATAGATTTGCCATTCTTCATGTATCTTAAAGCAAATTCAATAAGTATTAAAAGGATAAATATGTCTTTGTGTCTGAAAATTCAGGATGACTAGGTGTCATTTAGTCACCAGGTGGATTTATTATTGAGATTAATTGCTCTATTTCGTGTAAGAGATTTCTCAATTCAGTTGCAGATAATGTCAATTTTTTTGGCATCCTTTCACTGCATATTTTTGTAACTTGATGTATTTAAAGGATATTTAATTTCCATTTATTAGTGCGATATATCAGTGAGATGAGGAAATGTCTCAGGAACGTCCTTGCGATTATGTACAAGCATTGCTACATTATAATCATGACTTGTAAGGATATAAGTCGTGCAAAGGGATTTGAAATCAGAAGGAACTGATTTGTCAGGATGACAATAAGAACTGGATGTTCTTATACGGATGACTGCGAAAAGCCAGGGCTTGCCCTGGCTTTATTTTTTTAAGCTACCAGATATCCTGAATTGGATAAGAATTTCTTGTCAGGATAATAGGCAAAAACTACTGATCCATTTTTTATGGTATTGATTACCGGCTTAGCTAAAGTTTGAGCGATAGCAGGGCATCCCCAGGACAGGCCTGCGCGTCCCGCTTTTTTGATAAAATCAGGCTCTACATACCATGCGCCATGTATTACCACGCGTCTGTTGTATGCATTATCATTAAAACCTCGATCCAGGCCTTGTAGATTTAATGAGTACCCTTTATGGCCTATATAAGTATTTTTAGTAATGTAGGTGCCAAGACTGGATTGTTTGCTCGATTCTCTATTAGAAAATTGATTGGCAACAACACCTGAATTTTTGCCATGAGCAACATAAGTATTATATAAAAGCTTTTCATTGCGAACATCGAATACCCACATGCGTTGTTTGTTTGATGGCAGCGAGTAGTCTATTACGGTTAGAACGGGTTTTTTTACCGCTCCTCTTTTATTCGCATTTTTATACGCGGTTAAAGCGAGCTTCAAAACATTTTTGTTCAGTTTGGGTGCTTTAGTGCTTAAATGCTGAACTTGAGTATTAAGATCGGGTCCAGGCTTCGCAAATGAAGGGGTACTGGATGTAATGTTGCTTGTCAATATGACGGTTGAAATTAGAGATAACAAGGTATTCATACTGCTCCTTTCTTCTAGTTAAATCACCGTTATTGGTCATTAAAAAGATGGTGATTATATTAACAAATGACGCAATTGTAAAATCATGAGATCGTTCCTTGTTCAATAGGGAAAATAGTTATTCAATTCAACAGCTTAACTCCAGGATAAAAATTGATATTGTAAAAATACAACCCAGTCTGGCTAAAATTAATACCAAAATGATTGCTTTAATTAATTCAAATTGTATTAAATTTGAATAAAAAGAGTTTAATTTGCACCGCAAAATGCGATATAAGAATGGTTTTTTGCTTTATTAGACACGATAGGAAGCATATAATCCAGTACAATTTATAACGAATGCATTTCTTTTGTATTAGTTCTGCACTATGATCTTTTGTTGAAACTTATTATTAGAATTCGGAGAATATTATGTTGGAAAAGCAGTCCATAAATGTCCCAGAAGGTTTACGAGCTGCTATTAATAAGGCTTATCGTGCGGATGAGCTTTCATTGATTACGGAGCTCTGTGATAAGGCGGCAATCGAACCTCATCAACGGACTGCGATAAGAGCTAACGCAATGAAACTGGTTGAGTCAGTGCGATCTGAAAGAAAGAAAAGCACCGGTATCGATTCATTCCTTACAGAATATGCTTTATCCAGTGATGAAGGCATTGCCTTGATGTGTTTGGCTGAAGCCTTATTACGAGTACCTGATAATGCTACGGTAGATAATTTAATTAAAGACAAGCTTGCCGGAGGAGATTGGAAATCCCACCGTGGCCAAAGTGACTCCTTTTTTGTGAACGCTACGACCTGGGCTTTAATGTTAACCGGTAAGGTCTTAACACCTGAAAAAGCAGAAAATACCCTGACAAAAGCATTGATGAAACTAGTTAATCGCAGCAGTGAAGCTGTTGTTCGGACCGCTGTTGATAAAGCAATGCGTATAATGAGCAAGCAATTTGTAATGGGTAGAACAATCAATGAAGCCCTAACCCGTGCAAAGAAAAAAGAAAGTAAAGGATATCGTTATTCTTATGATATGTTGGGTGAAGCGGCTTTAACATCCGCTGATGCCTTGCGCTATTTTGAAGCGTATAAAAAGGCCATTGAATCCATTGGGCAACAAGCAGATAAAAACTCCAATATTTATAAACGTGCTGGTATTTCCATCAAGTTATCAGCAATTCATCCTCGCTATAACGAATCTCAATACGAACGTGTTATGGAGGAATTACCTCCCAGATTACTGGCACTTTCAAGACTGGCAAAAGAATATGGAATCGCCTTAACCATTGATGCTGAAGAATCTGAGCGTTTGGATTTATCTTTGGATGTGATTGAACAAGTGTTTAATGATGACAGTCTGGACGGTTGGGATGGATTTGGTCTTGCTGTCCAATCCTACCAAAAAAGAGCATTTTATGTTCTTGATTGGGTTGCAGCCTTAGCTCGAAGCAAAAAGCGCAGGATAATGGTTCGGTTGATTAAAGGAGCATATTGGGATAGTGAAATCAAAAAATCTCAGATGCAAGGTTTTGCTGAATATCCTGTTTTTACTCGAAAAGTGTTCACTGACGTCTCATTCCAGGCATGTGCTAAAAAAATATTAACCATGACTGATGCGATATATCCTCAATTTGCTACTCATAATGCATATTCTGTCGCAATGATTTTGAATATTGTCGGTGAATACAGAGATTTTGAATTTCAATGTTTGCATGGAATGGGTAATGAACTTTATGAGCAAATTGTTCCAGCGGATTGCTATGGCATTGCTTGTCGAATCTACGCGCCAGTTGGAAGCCATGAAGATCTGCTTCCTTATCTGGTTCGTCGTTTATTGGAAAATGGAGCTAACTCTTCTTTTGTTAACAGAATTGTGGATGACAATGCGCCTATTACTGATTTGGTGGAAGATCCCATTACTAAAGCAAAGGCTTTATTTAATAGCATGAATAAGAATATTCCGTTGCCCGAAGCTTTGTTTTTACCTCAACGAATCAATTCGAAAGGTTTTGATTTTACCAATCGTCATGAGAGAGCTTTGTTGCAGCAGGAATTAGCTAAGGTAAATTCAAATCAATGGAGTGCTGGCCCCATTGTTGCCGGAAAAACTGCATCAGATAATCAACAGGCAGTAACGTCTCCTCAACAGCCCTCAAGAGTAGTGGGCTCTGTGCAAAACTCCAGCTTGGATGATGTTGAAAAAGCATTAACACAGGCAGAGTTAGCTTTTCCTGCATGGAGCGGTACTCCTGTAGAAGAGCGAGCGGCATGTTTGAATCGTTTTGCTGATTTACTGCAAGCAAATATGATGGAGTTTTTATCTTTAGCTTGCCTGGAAGCGGGTAAAACCTGGAATGATGGTGTGGCAGAAGTTCGGGAAGCTATAGATTTTTGCCGATATTATGCCCATATGGCACAACAGTTAATGGCAAGTCCAACCAGACTTCATGGATATACCGGTGAGTTAAATGAGCTCAGCTTACATCCTCGTGGTACGATACTGTGTATTAGCCCTTGGAATTTCCCATTGGCTATTTTTACCGGTCAGGTCGTTGCTGGTTTAGTCACGGGGAATTGCGTTATTGCCAAACCGGCTGAACAAACTCCCTTGATTGCTGCTTATGCCGTTAAGCTCATGCACCAGGCCGGAATACCTGTAGGTGCAATCCAATTACTACCCGGCGCTGGAGAGACTATAGGTGCTGCTCTGGTATCAGATAAAAGGATAAAAGCAGTTTTGTTTACTGGTTCAACTGATACCGCGAATCTGATTAATCGTACTTTGGCTACGCGTGGCGGTGAGATAATCCCCTTGATTGCAGAAACTGGCGGGCAAAATGCCATGCTGGTTGATTCATCAGCATTGTTGGAGCAAGTAGTTGTTGATGCAGTGGTTTCGGCATTTGGTAGTGCTGGGCAGCGATGTTCTGCACTGCGTGTTTTATTTGTTCAGGAAGAAGTTTATCCTCGTACCATAGAATTACTTAAAGGGGCTATGGCTGAACTGGTTGTGGGCGATCCCCGTTGGCTTTCAACAGACATTGGCCCAGTTATTGATAAAGATGCTTTATCTCTTTTGACAAATCATGTTGAGAATATGAAGAAAAAGTATGAAATTCTGTATCAATGCAAACTGAGCGATGAGTGCGAGTCAGGGTTCTTTATGCCGCCAACGGCTATTGCTATTGATAATCTCGATGCTTTGGAAAAAGAAGTATTTGGTCCCGTGTTGCATGTCGTTCAATTTAAAAGAAAAAATCTGGATCAGGTTATCGAACAAATTAATAAGACGGGTTTTGGGTTAACTTTGGGAATTCATAGTCGTATTAATGAAACGGTTGAGTACATCAGAAAACGAATTCATGCCGGTAACTGTTATGTAAATCGTAATATGATAGGCGCAGTAGTTGGTTTACAGCCTTTTGGCGGAGAAGGTCTATCAGGCACTGGTCCTAAAGCAGGTGGTCCTAACTATCTTGTTCGTTTATGCCATGAGCGAACTTATACTGTGGATACAACTGCAGCAGGGGGCAATGCCAGTTTAATGTCTTTACCCGAAGATATTTAACTAAGTATTGTTGACATTTCAATATTAACAAGCTTACTTTCCGCGACTTGTTCGCGGAATCGATAGATCGTGCGCAAAACAAGAATATATTGCGCCTCTAAACATTGAATTGGATCCCGCGAACAAGTCGCGGGAATTCGAAACATGAATTGTCAACAGCCCGTAATAGTTTGAGTTGCTCTTGTATATTTGAATACAAGATCAACTTAACTAATCAACACATCGGGTTTTATTTCAGGTTTTGAAGGTGGTGTAACATGTCAAGACTAAAGACATACATCCATGTATTTGAATCTTCTATATTTCTTTAAAAAACAATCCAGCGCTGTAGTTTAAATCAATTTTTATTCATCATGTCTTTTAGCAAATAACCAGGGTATCAGAACGAATAAAATTAAACCACCTATTAAAAATGCCTCAAAGAAATACACATTACCAATAGGTATTTGAGATGGTGGAATAAATCCAACTATCATCGCGAGGATGCAGCATATAATCCCTGTCCCGGCGACTAGCCACATAACGACATTGCCTCCGGGTATGGTGTACCCTCGTGGGTGATCTGGTCTGGAATATCTTAGTTTTATAGCTGCCGCAAACATGATGATATAAACTAATAAAGCCATTTGTGCACTTAAATCGCTTAAGATCCAATAAGCAGCATTAATCGAATCAAGCAATATAAATATACTACTCAAAACCGTAAATATTAGTCCCTGAGTCATTAGAATAGTAACAGGTGCTCCAAAGCGATTAACACGAGAAAATCGTGCTGGCAGAGAGCCATCTCGAGCGGATACTAACAATCCTTTAGTTGGACCAATAATCCAGGCAGAAACACCACTCAGCCCGCCTAAAATGATCAGGACGGCTATAACCGAGGTCATCCAGGGCATATTGTAAGAATTGAAAAAGACGGAATAAGCATCAATTAAACCGGAAACCACACTTAAATTATCGTTAGGAACGACAATTACAATGGCTAATGACCCCAGCGAGAGGGTGGATATGATGACCAGCGTAGAGTAGAGCAATGCTCTGGGATAATCTCTTTGTGGATTTTTAACTTCTTCAGCATGAACTGCTGACATCTCCATGCCAATTAAACCAAATAATACCGCTGAAAAGAGAGCCAGATTGCCAAATGAGCTGAAATCCGGAAGCCAGGATGATGGGTAATTAACCGCCACGGGCCTGCCCTGGAACATCCATACGATGCCAAGTACTATAATGACGAGCATGGGGAGCACGGTACCTATTGATGCACCAATAATGCTCACGATACTGGATAATTTCATCCCGAAACAGTTGAGCAGAGTAAACAGCCAGAAAAGGCTTAGTGCTGTTCCTAAAAGATAAAATTTATTATTGGCCAGGCTGGGGGCAATTAAATAGGACAGTGTTGCAGCAATAAAAGCCAACATCGTTGGATACCAGACCACATTATATATCCATTGCAACCAGATGGTTATAAAACCAGCGCGTCTTCCAAAAGCTTCCCTCACCCAAACGTAGATACCACCGGTATTGGGGTACGCGGTCGCCAACTCAGCGGCAACCAGGGCAACAGGAATAAAAAAAGCAAATGCTGCGACCAGATAATAAGAGACAAGTGATAAACCAAGTTTGGCACTGATAGGAAGTGTTCTTAAACTGTCTACAGCAATTATGTTAATCATGACCAAAGAAAAGACGCTCAATACTTTTTTTGAGTGATTCATAATTGGATCCTTAAAGGGTGCAGTCGTAAGGCAAGTTGCAGGGCGAATAACTATTAAAATGTGAGTTTAATTGCGTAATATAAAATATGTCCATGCACCTGGATTCAGCATAAATAGTTAACCGCTAAATCTATCAGTTTATGTAAAAAAAATCAATGAGTTGTCGGATTGTTTCCACGGCTGTTCCATTAAAAATGTGACGTCTTTCCGAGCGTAGCGAGGAATCTCCTGCAAATTGGCACAATCTGAATTAATGCATTAATTATCATTACCTTTTAAACTCTTTGTTTTTACAAGGAATTTAATGATGTCATCAGAAGATGTACCTGAATTTTTATATCATTTCGACACGCTCGAAGAGCCAAGAATTGATAGAAAGAAATGGTATCCTTTAACGGAACTATTATTTCAGGTGAACGTCTGCGACACTGCTTGCGATTGCGAAAATCTTTTAGCGCCTGAAGAAATAATAGAAATTGGTAGTCGCGCAGCGACTACCAATTATAAATAACTCCATATTGTGGTGATAGCCCAATCGATCGATAAAGGCTTCATTTTGTTTAAGCGCAAAGATTTCTCAATACGTACTGAAGAATACCGCCGTTTTTGTAGTATTCCAGTTCATCTGCTGTATCGATTCTGCACAGCGCCTGAAGATGATCTACTCGACCGTCATTGCGTTCAATTGTAACAGATACTTTTGCGCCAGGTGTGAGAGCGTCTGATATCTCAATGCTGATACGCTCGCTGCCCTCCAGTTGCAAAGTCTTACGTGTCACTCCATCCATAAATTGAAGTGGCAGAACCCCCATTCCAATTAAATTAGAACGATGTATCCGCTCAAAGCTTTCAGTAAGTACAGCTTTGACACCCAATAGATTAGTTCCCTTGGCTGCCCAGTCTCTTGATGAACCTGTTCCGTATTCTTTACCAGCAATAACAACCAAATCATGATGTGCTGCCTGATAAAGCATTGACGCATCATAAATAGGCATGATGTCGCCAGTAGGAATATAGCGAGTGATTCCACCTTCCTGCCCCGGAGTCATTTCATTGCGGATTCGAATGTTGGCAAAAGTTCCACGCATCATGACTTCATGATTTCCACGACGTGATCCGTAGGAGTTAAAATCTTTTTCATCAACCCCTTTTGATTTGAGATACAATCCGGCAGGAGAACTTGCTTTAATGGATCCAGCTGGTGAAATATGATCTGTTGTTATAGAGTCACCAAAAAGAGCCAGAATATAAGCTTGTTTTATGGGTTTAATTGCCTCTGGCTTTGCTTTCAGATGTTCAAAGAAAGGAGGGTGCTGAATATAAGTTGATTCAGGATTCCACTCATAAGTTGTTCCTGTACTTGTTTTTATGGCTTGCCAATGGCTATCACCTTTAAACACTTCAGCATATTCTTTGCGGAACATACTACCAGTTACTTTAGCAACTTCTTGAGCCACTTCAGCATTCGTAGGCCAGATATCTTTTAGAAACACATCGTTTCCGTGGGCGTCTTGCCCTAAAGGTTCTTTGCTTAAGTCAACAGATGTGGATCCGCATAATGCATAAGCGACAACTAATGGAGGAGAGGCCAGCCAGTTCGCACGAACCTGAGGATGAACGCGGCCTTCAAAATTACGATTTCCAGATAAAACGGCTGATACCACCAGATCATTATCTGTGATGCAGTGTGAAATAGCATCAGGTAGAGGGCCAGAATTACCGATACAGGTAGTACAACCATAACCAACCAGATTAAAGCCTAATTGATCCAGATAGGATTGCAATCCCGCCTGTTTTAAATAATCGGTAACCACTTTGGAACCTGGAGCTAAAGAAGATTTTACCCAAGGTTTACGTTGTAATCCTTTTTCAATTGCTTTTTTGGCAACCAGTCCTGCAGCCATTAGAACACTTGGATTCGATGTGTTGGTACAACTGGTAATGGCGGCAATGACCACGTTACCATGCTTCATTTTAAATTCTTTATTTTTAACAGTGAACTCGGTGTTGCTCTCTGACTCTTTGCCTGCTTCTTTTAAAAAATGATTGAATTCAACAGGTAGTGAAGACAGGTTGACTTTGTCTTGGGGTCTTTTGGGTCCCGCTAAAGAGGGCTCAACTGTATCCAAATCCAAATGGAGCGTATCAGTGAACACGGGATCTTCACTGTCCTTGTCATACCACATGCCTTGCGCTTTTGCATAAGCTTCAACCAACGCAATAGTATGCTGATCGCGTCCTGTTAACTCTAGGTAACGAATGGTTTCTTTGTCGACCGGGAAGAAACCACAGGTTGCCCCATATTCTGGAGCCATATTGGAGATGGTTGCCCTGTCTGCCAGTGGTAAATCATTTAATCCTGGGCCATAAAACTCTACAAACTTACCGACGACTCCTTTTTTTCTGAGCATTTGAGTTACAGTCAGCACCAAATCGGTGGCAGTGATCCCTTCTTTTAATTTTCCTGATAATTTAAAACCAATCACTTCAGGAATTAACATCGAGACTGGTTGTCCAAGCATGGCAGCTTCTGCTTCTATACCGCCGACTCCCCAGCCTAGTACTCCCAGTCCATTAATCATCGTTGTATGAGAGTCTGTACCCACCAGGGTGTCAGGATAAGCGTACAAATGACCGTCGCATTCACTGGTCCAAACGGTTTTTGCTAAATACTCAAGGTTTACTTGATGGCAAATACCGGTACCTGGAGGGACGACCTGAAAATTGGAAAATGCTTTTTGTCCCCAACGGAGAAATTCATAGCGCTCATTATTGCGTTCCATCTCAATTTCAGTATTGATTTCAAGAGCGTCTTTGGTGCCAAATTTATCTACCATAACAGAGTGATCTATCACTAAATCAACTGGAGAAAGAGGGGAGATTTTATCGGCATTTCCACCCATTTTTACAATTGCGTCGCGCATGGCAGCCAAATCGACAACAGCTGGTACTCCAGTAAAGTCCTGCATGAGAACACGAGCTGGTCTGAATGCGATTTCATGCTGGGAAGTTTTAGTTTCCAACCAGTCTGCTACGGCTTTTATGTCTTTTGTGGTGACGGTATTATTGTCTTCAAAGCGTAATAAATTTTCAAAGAGAACTTTAAGAGAATAGGGTAACCTGCTAATCCCTTTGAAATTTTTGTTTTCAGCTTCCTTCAAGCTGTAATAATGATAGGTTTTACCATCAACTTTTAATTCACTTTTTGTTGATAGACTGTCATGACCTACTTTCATAAAAGAACTCCCAAAATCAAAAAAATAATAATAGCTCAAATTTAGGAATTTTTCATGAGGTCTTTTAAACTAGACGCTATCTATTTTATAAGAGCGGTTCAATTATTTGTCTTTACGAACATTCGTGAATCAATCCCTGATGAGCCGTGGCGTTTTACATCAATTTTACTTTCTATTTTTATCCGAAGGTTATATTTTGTGGATTCCGCGGTCGAAGCCGCGGAAATTCGAGTGGTGGATTTGGGGTTCGAAGTCGGGATATTCGGGGTGCTGTGTTTGCTCTCTTCTCAACCGAATTCCCGCGGCTAAGACCGCGGGATCCAGGAGTTGTAGCCT
>NZ_RZGU01000034.1:0-23092 GCF_003990085.1 Legionella sp. km535
TCCATTCAGAGATAATTTGGTTTGCGTCAGTATATCTTGAAAAATCAATTTCATATGCTTTGGGAATTTGTCTGTTAAGTAGATTTAGCGCTAATTTTTTTAGAGAAGGGTTAATTTTTTTATTTTTTTCAATAGCAATCATTTTAATAATTAAATCAATATCTGAATCTGTTATAGAAAGAAACTCGTCAATTATATTTGAATGCTGCGTTTCTTTGGAAATAACGTTAAAAAACTGTACTATTGGTAACGAGCTATATTTATTCATTTTCATTAGTTCTTCTATATTCAAGTGAAGGACTTTTAAGAAGGTACTTAATAAATGCGTTGCTGCAATTACTTTCTTGTGCTTGTAAACACAGTTTGTCATTAATCTCCGTGCTATTAAATAATGCTCAATTACTCCGATAGCTTTTCTATTGATTGCTACTATATTTTTCTTAGAGCAGTATTTTATTCCATTAATTAACCATTTGATGTCATATTCACCATAATCAACTCCGCAAAAATGACTATCTCTTAATAAATAATCCATTCTATCCGTATCAAGTTGAGATGATATTAATGTTTTTACAAACTTTGCTTCATTGCTTAACTTATCTTTAGCATTATCCTTCATATTGTTTTTATCAAGAAAAGTAGCAGTTTCTAGGATCATTTCTTGAAAATCCTCATCTACTTCTTTAGAAATTCTCTTTGCTAACAAAGACCCCATTTCTTCATGACTAAATTTAAAGCCATCGTAATCTAATTCAAATATATGAGAAAAAGGACCATGACCAATATCATGAAGGAGTCCTGCAGAAATGGCGTATAATTTAGTTTCTTCAGAAATGTCATTGTCTTGATCGGCACGTAATTTCTCAATAACTCTTTTAGCAATATAAGCTGCTCCTAGGCAATGACTAAATCTAGTATGATTTGCTCCTGGATAAACTAGATAAGACATTCCTAATTGTTTTATATATCTAAGCCTCTGGAATGAAGGTGTGCTGATGATTGAATTTACAAGACGTGATTCATCATTTCTGAATAACATTAATTTATGAATTGGATCATTTATTATGAAGTCCTTTTGCATAATGAATTCCTTAAATATTGAGCAAACTGTAATCAGTATAGCTCATACTTTAAGGTAAGGTTTTGCTTAAAGATAGATAACAATTAATAGATTGGACGAGGGGTGCATTATAAATGAGTTTATATAACCTCGTTGCTTAACCAATTTTTTTGACCCAACCAACTAGCAGGATAAGGCCAATAAGCTCCTGAACGATTAACTGTGGTTAACTGTTTTTGCAATCCATCCATGAGCTGAGCAAAAAGCCTCTCATCAGGATCAATTTGCTGAAATTGCTTCCAGGCTTCATTTTTATAACTAGGGAGGGGGTAGACTTGCCAAAATTGTTCGAATTTTTGGTATAGATCTTTTAGGTTGCTGCAGGGTTCCGCTTTGAAAGCTGATTTGGATAAATGGGCTGGTTTTCCGGTTTTCATTGATTTCAGATTTTCTGGTGGCACGGACTGATTTTGTTCTACTTTGTTTGATGGAATTCTTTCAGGCTGAGATTTATTCTCAATGTCTACAGGCTCATGTGGGTTAGCCAGAAGACATTTCACTATGAGGTTTTTAGTTGTTGATCGAATTTCTATGATGCCTTGGCGTGCCAGAGATTTAATTACACGTTTCATTTGCTGGTGACTAGGGCAGCCTGTTTTTACGCCTTTGATGGGGGCGACATACAGCGTTTCTCTCAGTGACTGGTAGCTGATTTTTCGTTTAATGCCGACCATGAATGTCTTTCTGTCCATGTAGGGGCGGATACCCATGAGGTAGACCACTCTTTGCATGAGGGGGATTTCGCTGAGTGCGTCCAGTTCGTATGTGGTGACGAATAAGAAATCCATTTTTACTCCTGTTTTAACCTTGTATTTTTATTTCGATTGATATCAAACGCTATCAATCGATGATATTTAGATAACCAAGATGCATTAAACTTGATTCATTCTAAAAAATTGGTGGAGCCTGTCAATAGGGAAAATGAGCTTGATACTAAATGATATTCAATGAACCTTATATTTTTTTACTGAGAAGTTTTTGCATTGGTAATTGGTTATTTTTGTTCAAAATTGTTTAAAAAATTTTTCCTCGCGCGCGTAAAAACATAAAAAACAGATTTTGGAGTTATGAGGTGGGTCGGCCTAGAGCATTTCTCTTTGTCGGGTTTTTCTATTCGACAGTTATTTCTTCTTGTCAGTACTGAATCTTGCTGTGTCGGGTTAGGGTCGGCCTTGTTTTGGACGGATTTAGGCTCATTGATTTGGGGAGTTAAAAAAATTGCGGTGAAAGTTTAGTTTAATGGTTATCTATTGATGATGTTTATTCAAATCGGGGTGTTTGTCAAAGGTTTTTTGTAGTTGTCATTATTTGAACGTATATGAAGTTAATTTTTAACTGGTGACAAATTGTCACCACTTTATCTTTTTCAACCGGTTACAAAATGTAACCATTTGCGATTTGCTTTTGGTTTGAATATTAACCCAATATGGTTTCACTCTAGCCGCGACTCTGGCCGTGATTCTAGCCGTAACCTCAAAGAGATTGAGATGAACGGGTATTATAGAGTTTGGCTTTTATGACCATTGACATGTAATACTACACCATTTTTGTGGCATTGGATTTTGTTGAGAGAATGTTAATACCAGTGGATAAAGAAAAGCCTGAATTTTACTAATAATTTCTTGGAATTGAATCGGTACATACTCTTGCTTGAGCCGTTTGGTAAAGGCTAGCCATTGAGTTTGTTTTAATTGTATAAATTGATTTGAAAATGCCTCAATGTCATCTGATAATACAGTGTTACGGTTTTCAAATGTCAGACGTATTGCTTCTGAAAGTTCATTACCATTAAAATCAAATTGTCTGGATAACATCCAAATATCGTAAAAGTCTTTCATTCTACTATTGAGGCTACCTAGCTTAATTATCGCCTCAAATTTTTCTGCAATGGCAGTTTCTCTGCTGTAAGTCAACAATTCTGGTGCTGGAAGATCCAGGATTGTTGGCATAAGTGATTTTTCAGGAACAGGATAGACAACATCACCAAAGCCAATATCGATTTGCATATGAATTTTTGCTGTATCGAGATTGCCTTTAAAGAGTATTCTTATCCCATGATAATCAGCATCTTCTTTAATCCGTTCTGCCTGCAATGTGGTTGCGTCAAAGGCGAGGCCGTCTTCTGGAACATTAACTGATAGTATTTCTTTCATCTGTTGAACAATATTTATTTCATCGTTACTTGTTTTTCCCAGCATATCAATATCCATAGTCGGTCTGGACTCCGGAGCGTTCCATACTCTTAGCATTAATGCACCTTTTAAGATGAACTTATTTTTGTGCTGGGATAGTGATAGACGATAAAGAAATCGCTCCATTGCATAATATTGAAGAATCTCATTAAATGGTTTTTGGTAGGTTTTCGAATGATTTAATAAACGCTGTCGGATTGATGCGGCACTATTTTTGGGCGATTTCATATGATTGCTTCCAGGTAGGGGGTTATGCCCTTATCAACTCTACAGATTTTAGCGTATTTGAGAATTTCATTCATATTAAATTGTTTTCTAGCTCGATAAAATTTTATTGCTTCCAGCACTATATCCATACCGATTTTATTCCTATATTTAAAACAATCAGCGATTGTTTTTTCAGCAGAATAAATTTTAATGTTGGCCTCATCTATATGATGCTCTTCTATACCAGACAGATATGCTTGCCCTGAAAAGCGATGGACTTGAATCGGTGGATAAACGAGTGAGGGAGTGTGAGTTTCTCTTGGTATAGCTATAGATACAGAATGAGGTATTTGGGTTGTTAGACTATGATATGACAGTGCAGAAATCAGACAAATAACTGCATTAGGAAAACGAAGACTAACTGTTACCAGATCTTGATTACTAAGTGGAGGGAGACTAGTAAGTCGATATACTCCTCTACTAATTTGCTCAATAATTCCCTTATCTTTAAGAGAATAGAGCATATAACGAGTGATGCCATGCTTTATAGCCTCGCTCATTCTCAGCTGCCCGCCATATTGATGAAAAATTTCCTCAGGATTTTTGTTTGTCATTATCAGACAAATCCTTGCCATTTGTTTATATATGGTAAGATTATGTCTGATTTATTTTATTTGTGCAAATAGATGAATTGCCTTGATGATCTCAGATAACAGAAACTCAGTATATTCTTTTTCAAATTGTTTACGAAAAAGAGGATGTTGCATTTCTCGTTCAAAAGTAGATAAATCCTTTTTAGTCATATTAGTTATCATTATGATTCAATTGAAAGGGAGGCGGCAATTTGCCATTACCCTTAATCGAACTTTATTATTAATTGTTAATTTCAGTCGGTGACACAATGTCACCGACTGGTATTTAGTCCAAACAATTTATGCACAGAGATTTAAATGAAGTGGTTTGGGTTTTTTACCTTTGGAGTTTACAAAAGCTCTGCTTCTTTTAAAGTTCAAATAAAAATTCTTTTGATCAGCTTTAGTCTTAGTCTTAGTCTGAGTTTGTTCAATAATATAGAGTCGTAAAACTTGTTCTGTATTTTCATTCATACTTGTTATTTCATCCCCACATTTTTCCCATTTGCTGACAGCAGTGTGAGATTCATGAACTACGGTTTCACCAAATTCACGTAAAGGCATGGAAAAATAAGAACGAATGAACTTAACTTGATTGCCAGTTAATCTCTCTTCTTGTGTGGCCAGTTTTTTTATTATTTCATGAGTAACGTAGTGAACATCGATTTTGGGATGCCATTCGTCATTGATCTTTATCATTTCTACATTTTCTAATTCAATAGGAAAACCAAGCCCTTCGTAAAGGAATGTGGGTTCAATTCTAGTTTTCATGGCATTTCCTCCTCGCTTAAATTGATCACTGTAATAATGGGCATCAGATGGTCATCAAATGTAAGAATAATTCGTACTTTTTTCTCATCTATATCTTTGCCTTCAATACAGTATTTTCAATCCTGCGGTTTTTCATGTATGAAATTGGATTCATAAGAATCCTTGCTCTTGTTTCTTTTTCTGTCATAGCCTGATTTCCCCTCTAAAATCAGTCAGTTGCATCTTCGTAGTTAATTCCCTTAAAAATAAAAAAAATTCTGTTAGGTGTCCTTCTGGGTGTGCTTTAATTTTTTTATATTGTTACTTTGTATTTATTAATATTGGAGTTTGATTCAAAATATATCTTTGTATGCAAGTATCGTAACTACTCGCACGTCATCCAGAGCGCAGCGAGGGATCTCCATGAATAGGTACTGTGCTACATTACGCTCGGGATGACGCACCAGGTGAGTAGTTACGAGTTATCAAGATGGAAGTGCTAATTACTAAAGCTAAGATAAAAATAGAACTGATTTGAGCTGACGCAAGAATATACAGTTGCCCATTAAAAGATAAAGATCATTTAATAATATATTTAACGGCAACCAGTAAACGAATTTAAACGGGAATATAAAATGACAAGCAACCAACAACGTGCCGCCCTTCAACGCCAAATCTGGGCTATTGCCAACGATGTGCGCGGCTCAGTCGACGGCTGGGATTTTAAACAATATGTCCTCGGCACGCTGTTTTACCGCTTTATCAGCGAAAACTTTGCCCTCTATATTGAGGCAGGTGACGATAGTATTGATTATGCCAAGCTTAGCGATGACGTTATCACGCCAGACATCAAAGACGATGCCATTAAAACGAAGGGGTACTTCATCTACCCCAGCCAGCTGTTTGCCAATATTGCTAAAAACGCCAACAGCAACGAAAGCCTGAACACCGATTTGGCCGCGATTTTTTCCGCCATAGAAGCCTCAGCCAGTGGCTACCCTTCAGAAGGCGACATCAAAGGTCTGTTTGCCGACTTCGATACCACGAGTAACCGACTCGGTAATACCGTTAAAGACAAAAACAGTCGTTTAGCGGCAGTATTGAAAGGAGTGGCGGGCTTGGATTTTGGCCATGATTTTTATGAAAAAAGTGATGCCGCCCAGATTGACCTGTTCGGCGATGCCTACGAATTCCTCATCTCCAACTATGCCGCCAATGCCGGTAAATCCGGTGGTGAATTCTTTACCCCGCAGCACGTTTCCAAACTCATTGCCCAGCTTGCCATGCACAAACAAACCAGCGTCAATAAAATTTATGACCCTGCCTGTGGTTCCGGCTCGCTGCTGCTGCAAGCTAAAAAGCATTTCGACGCCCATATGATTGAAGAGGGCTTCTTCGGTCAGGAAATCAACCACACCACCTACAACCTGGCACGGATGAACATGTTTTTGCACAACATCAACTACGACAAGTTCAATATTCAGTTGGGCAATACCTTAATAGACCCGCACTTTCTTGATGACAAACCCTTTGATGCCATCGTCTCTAATCCACCATATTCGGTGAAGTGGATAGGCTCAGATGATCCAACCCTGATTAACGATGATCGCTTTGCGCCAGCCGGTGTATTAGCACCCAAATCCAAAGCCGACTTTGCCTTTGTACTGCATGCACTCAGTTATCTCTCCAGCAGAGGCCGTGCGGCCATTGTCTGCTTTCCCGGTATTTTTTACCGTGGCGGTGCTGAACAAAAAATACGCCAGTATCTGGTGGACAACAACTATGTGGAAACGGTCATTTCACTCGCACCCAACCTGTTTTTTGGCACCACCATTGCGGTGACCATTCTCGTGCTCTCCAAACATAAAACCGACACCACCACCCAGTTTATTGATGCCAGTGGTTTATTTAAAAAAGAAACCAATAACAACATACTTACCGATGAACACATCGAACAAATTATGCAGGTGTTTGATAGCAAAGCAAATGTGGAACACTTCGCCCAGTCCATACCTTTTGAAACCATAGCTGCCAACGACTACAACTTGTCAGTGAGCAGCTATGTGGAAGCTAAAGACAATAGCGAAGTCATTGATATTACCAAGCTCAATGCCGAGATAAAAACCACCGTTGCTAAGATCCATCAACTGCGTACCGACATTGATGTCATTGTTGCGGAGATTGAAGGCAAGGAACTTGAGGCATGATAAACAAGAATTTTATAGGAAATCTATTGGATGGGGTTGAAGTGGAGTGGAAGGAACTCGGAGAAGTTGGTAAGTTTTTACGAGGAAAACGATTTGTAAAAACAGACATGACTTCCACAGGAGTTCCGTGTATTCACTATGGTGAAATGTATACACACTATGGAGTTTGGGCGACAGAGTCTAAATCATTTATTAACGAAGAATTGGCTTCAAAGTTGAGAGTTGCTTCACATGGTGACGTTGTTATTGTTGGAGCTGGTGAAACCATCGAAGATATTGGCGATGGTACCGCTTGGTTAGGAGAAAATGACGTTGTTATTCATGATGCTTGTTTTTCATATACAAGTAATTTCAATCCTAAATATCTGTCTTATTTTTTAAGAACAAATTTATTTAAAGAACAGATAAAGAAGCATATTTCATCAGGTAAAATTTCTGCAATAAATGCAAAAGGATTAAGTAAGGCAAAAGCCCCCATCCCCTGTCCAGAAAACCCCAAAAAATCGCTAGAAATCCAAGCAGAAATCGTCCGCATTCTGGACACCTTTACCGAGCTAACCGCCGAGCTAACCGCCGAGCTAACCGCCGAGCTAACCGCCCGCAAAAAACAATACAACTACTATCGCGAGCAGTTATTGAACTTTGAAGAAGGCGAAGTAGATTACCTACCCATGGGGAAAGAAGGAGTTGGGGAGTTTATTCGAGGTGGTGGTTTACAAAAAAAGGATTTTAAGGAATCAGGAGTTGGTTGCATTCATTACGGGCAAATCTATACATACTATGGTACCTATGCGAATAAGACTAAAACTTGCGTATCAAATGAATTTGCGAAGAAAGCTCGAAAAGCAAAATCAGGCGATTTGGTTATTGCTACAACAAGTGAGAACGATGAAGATGTCTGTAAAGCTGTTGCTTGGCTCGGTAGTGAAGATGTTGCTGTAAGCAGCGACGCTTGTATTTATAGGCATAATTTAAACCCGAAATACGTGTCCTACTTCTTTCAAACAGAACAATTTCAAAAACAAAAAAGGCAATACATTACTGGTACTAAAGTTCGGCGTGTGAATGCTGATAATTTGGCCAAGATATTAATCCCAATACCTTCGCAAGAAGAACAAGACCGCATCGTCGCTATCTTGGATAAATTCGACGCTCTAACCAGCTCACTCACCGAAGGCTTGCCCCGTGAAATTGAATTGCGCCAAAAGCAGTATGAATACTACCGCGATTTGCTGCTGAGCTTTCCTAAGCCGGATGTAGAGGTAACTGACTGATATGAGCAAGACACTAACGGATATAGCACAGCAGCTAAAAGACGCCAATAAAAAGGTGCAGTTAATCTATGCCTTTAACGGTTCAGGTAAAACACGCCTTTCCCGAGCCTTTAAAGAGCTGATTGCGCCAAAAAATGATGTTGATGAAGGAAACGATGAAGTAGATCGCCCTGAGCTGTCACGCAACAAAATACTCTACTACAACGCCTTTACCGAAGACTTGTTCTATTGGGATAATGATTTAGAAAGTGGTGCTGAGCCTAAGCTAAAAATCCAGCCTAATTCATTTACCGACTGGATTCTAAAAGAACAAGGGCAAGATCAAAATATCATTACCAACTTTCAGCGTTATGCAAATGACAAGCTGACCCCTCGCTTTAATGAAGAATACAAAACTAAAGACAAAGATGAAAAGGAGGCTACAGTAAAGGCTTTTTCAGAAGTAACTTTCTCCCTTGAACGGGGTAACGATGAACACTTAGGTAATCTGAAAATCTCCAAAGGTGAAGAAAGTAACTTTATCTGGAGTATCTTTTATACTCTGCTGGATCAGGTGATTAATATCCTCAATGTCGCTGAGCCAACAGAACGAGAAACCAACCATTTTGACCAGCTAGAATACATTTTCATCGATGATCCAGTCAGTTCGTTGGATGAGAACCACTTGATTGAATTGGCTATCGATTTGGCGCAGTTAATAAGGTCCAGCAATTCAGGGCTTAAATTCATCGTTTCCACGCACAACCCATTATTTTACAACGTGCTTTATAACGAGGTTAAAGCCGAGTGTGGGTACATCCTCAAACGCTTTGAAGATGGATCCTTCGAACTTGAAGATAAAAAGGGCGATTCCAATAAAAGCTTCTCCTACCACCTATATATTAAGCGGCTAATTGAGCAGGCTATTGAGAAGAATGAAGTGCAACGCTACCATTTTACCTTACTGCGTAATCTGTATGAAAAGGCCGCAAACTTTTTAGGCTACCCTAAGTGGTCAGATTTATTGCCCGAGAACAAACAGTCTTATTCAAGATTGGTAATGAATTTTTACAGCCATCGCACCTTATCTAATGAAGAAGTGGCCGAACCAACAGCTCCTGAGAAACAAACGGTGAAGTTGTTACTTGAGCATTTAAAAAATGAGTTTGGCTTTTGGCAGGAGGAAGAACAAAATGGTTGATTACACTAAGCCCATCGCTGAATCAAACAACTTTATCGTTCTGAATAAATACAAAAAAGAATGGAAAGTGTCCGAAAGCTACCAGAGCGAAGATTCGTTAGAGCGAGAGCTTATTCAGGATTTGCAAAACCAAGGCTATGAGTACCTGCCAGCTTTGAATAATTCGCAGGCTATGTTAGACAATGTTCGTGAGCAATTACAACTGCTGAATCATGTACAGTTTACCGAGGGTGAATGGTCGCGTTTTGTGGAAACCTATCTCGATAAGCCTAGTGATACCATTGTGGATAAAACCCGCAAAATCCACGATGACTATATTCACGACTTTGTATTTGACGATGGCCGCATTAAAAATATTTATCTGCTGGATAAAAACAACATCAACCGCAACAAAGTTCAGGTGATCAAGCAGTTTGAACAAACAGGAAGCCATGCCAACCGTTATGATGTGACTATTCTAGTGAACGGCATACCGCTAGTACAAATCGAGCTGAAAAAGCGTGGTGTTGCCATACGTGAAGCATTTAACCAAGTGCATCGTTACAGCAAAGAGAGCTTTAACAGCGAGAATTCGCTCTATAAATACTTGCAATTGTTTGTTATCTCTAATGGTACTGATAGCCGCTATTTTGCGAATACCACCCAGCGCAATAAAAACAGCTTTGATTTCACGATGCACTGGGCTAAATCGGATAATAGCCCGATTAAAGATCTGAAAGATTTTACTGCCACTTTCTTGCAAAAGCATACCCTGCTTAACGTGTTGCTCTATTATTCGGTGTTTGATGTGAGCGACACATTACTCGTGATGCGCCCTTACCAAATCGCTGCCACCGAACGTATTTTATGGAAGATTGAAAGCTCGTATCATGCAAAAAGCTGGAGCAAACCAAATAGTGGCGGTTATATATGGCATACCACCGGCTCAGGTAAAACCTTAACCAGCTTTAAAGCCGCACGTTTAACTACAGAACTGGCGTTTGTTGACAAGGTGTTTTTTGTGGTTGACAGAAAAGATCTTGACTACCAGACCATGAAAGAGTACCAACGCTTTTCACCTGACAGTGTGAACGGTTCAGACAGTACCGCAGGCTTAAAGCGCAATCTGAATAAAGATGATAATAAGATCATTGTCACCACCATTCAGAAGCTCAACAACCTGATGAAAAGCGAGAGCGATCTGCCTATCTACAACAAGCAGGTGGTGTTTATTTTTGATGAATGCCACCGCAGCCAGTTTGGTGAGGCTCAGAAAAATCTGAACAAGAAATTCAAACGGTTCTTTCAATTTGGCTTTACCGGAACGCCCATCTTCCCGCAAAACGCTCTAGGTGCGGAAACCACCGCCAGCGTATTTGGCCATCCATTACATACCTATGTGATTACCGATGCGATACGCGATGAGAAAGTGCTCAAATTCAAGGTGGACTATAACGATGTGCGCCACAAGTTTAAGGCGATTGAAACTGAACAGGATGAGAAGAAACTATCTGCCGCTGAAAACAAGGAAGCGTTGTTGCACCCAGAACGTATTCGAGAAATTTCCCAGTATATTCTGAACAACTACCGCCAAAAGACCCACCGATTGCAGCTGAACGCCAAGGGCTTTAATGCTATGTTTGCCGTGAGTAGTGTGGAAGCAGCCAAGCTCTATTATGAGACGCTGAACAAGTTGCAGGCCGACCCCTTTTATAAAAACAAGGATAAGCCCCTGAAAATCGCCACCATATTTTCCTTTGCAGCCAATGAAGAGCAGGATGCATTGGGTAACATTCTGGATGAAAGCTTTGATGTGTCAGCTATGAATAGCAGCGCTAAAGAATTTTTAAGCGCGGCGATAGGTGATTACAACGCCTTTTTTAAAACCAATTTCAGTGTAGATAGTAAAGGCTTCCAGAATTACTATCGTGATTTGGCCAAACGGGTGAGAGGTGAAGATGCTCACGGAAAAAGACTACCACCACACGAGATAGTTGATCTGCTGATTGTGGTAGGGATGTTCCTTACCGGCTTTGATGCACCTAAACTTAATACGCTGTTTGTGGACAAAAACCTGTGTTACCACGGTTTGATACAAGCCTTTTCGCGCACGAACCGCATTTATGATGCCACTAAAACGTTCGGTAATATTGTCACATTCCGAGACTTGGAAACGGCAACAGTGGAGGCTATCACCCTATTTGGTGATAAAAACACCAAAAACGTAGTGTTAGAAAAGAGCTATAAGGAATACATGGAAGGCTTTACCGATGTGGTAACTGGTGAAGCCAGACGTGGTTTTATGGATGTGCTAAGCGAGCTGGAGCAACGTTTTCCAGATCCGAGTGCCATTGAAAAAGAGTTAGATAAAAAGGAATTTGCCAAACTCTTTGGCGAATACCTGCGTGTAGAGCACGTACTACAAAACTATGATGAATTTGCCAGTCTCAAAGCCCTGCAAAGCCTTGATATGAATAACCATGAAGCGGTTGAAGCGTTTAAAGCAGAACATTATTTAGATGATGAAAAACTGGCTGAGTTACAAACCATACGCCTGCCAGCTGAACGAAAGATTCAGGATTACCGTTCTACCTACAACGACATCCGCGATTGGCAGCGACGACAAAAATTAGCAGAAGAGAGAGAAAAGTCAACTGTTGATTGGGATGACGTGGTGTTTGAGATAGACCTGCTAAAGTCTCAAGAGATCAACCTTGATTATATTTTGGAACTGATTTTTGAGCACAACAAGAAAACCAAAAGCAAAGCCGAGTTGGTTGACGAAGTGCGCCGGGTGATCCGCGCTAGCCTCGGCAATCGCGCTAAAGAAAGCCTAATCGTGGATTTCATCAATCAAACCGATCTGGATCAGATTGGCGAAAAGTCCGGCGTGATCGAAGCATTCTTTACCTTCGCCCAAGCTGAGCAGCAACGAGAAGCCGATGAGCTGATAAAAGCTGAAAACCTGAATGCCGAAGAAGCTCGTCGCTATATCGCTTCCTCACTTAAAAGGGAGTACGCCAGTGACCAAGGTACAGAACTTAATGCCATTCTGCCTAAGATGAGTCCATTAAATCCGCAATACCTCACCAAGAAACAGAGCGTATTTCAAAAGATCGCTGCGTTTGTTGATAAGTTCAAAGGTGTGGGTGGGAAAGTTTAATAAAGAAACAAAGCTGTACTTATTATCGGTTTACACCACATTGCCACTGTGGTGTCAGTGGGACTCAGGGGCAGGTTTTTTGGATCTACAGCCTGCACCAATGCTAAGTTTGCTTTTCGTTCTGAAATTAATCTACTATGTCGTCATATTTGTAATTTTCTTTTGTGGATTATCTGGAACTATATGAAAACTGTTTGCGTTTATTTGGGTGCTCAATTTGGTAATGATAATGAATATAGTGATGCAGCAATTTTATTAGGTAAAAAAATAGCTGCTGATGGTTATACTCTGGTTTATGGCGGTTCAAGTCTAGGGATGATGGGGCTTCTTGCCAATACTGTAAAAGAATATGGCGGAAGGGTAGTAGGGATAATTACTAATCATCTTATCGAACAAGAAAAGCCTTTAAAAATATTAGACGAATTACATGTTGTAGATTCCATGCAGCAACGTAAGGCCATGATGCAAAAAATATCTGATATGTTTATTGTGATGCCAGGCGGTCTAGGAACTTTAGAAGAGGCACTTGAGACTTGGAACGCAATAAAAATTGGAGAATTAACAAAACCCATTGGTTTTTTAAATATTAATGGATATTTTGATGGACTATTTTCATTTGTGAATTTATGTGAGCAAGCTGGTTTTCTAACTACACGGGCAAGAAATATCCCTATTTCAAGTTCTAATATTCCACTGCTTTGGAATGAAATGCTTGAACAAAACAAATCAGGCCATTCTGTTTCTAATAGCGAGGTGTAAGATAATTAGCCTAAATAAGCTTTAGTGATATTCAAACGAGAATGCCCTAGGTTCTGCGCACAACTTCATGGCAACATTGAACTGTTTTGTTCCCTTTGATGTATTCTGCATTGAAAAGGAGTGGTGTCCATTCATGTATATATTTTGATAAATTTTCCCATAAAAAGAACTCACTGATGCTCGAGCACTTGCTGAAGAAAAAAAAATCGTTGCTATCGTCTACATGCCCTGAAGCATTTCCAGTTGTCCAAGTTTGATGCGAAGTCATCTCAACTCCTGGTGCAACCATTTCAATGTAATCTACATGAGTTTGAAAATCTCTGTCATTTCTAATTTGATGCTCTAAAAATCGAGTTTGCCAAAGATTGACATTCCCTGTAAATATAGCCGGGGAAGATTTTGCTTTTTGGTTGCAGGATATAACATAGCAAAAAGCAAGACCCCATAAGTAAGTACACTTTTAAATTCTTTGATTTATTTGGCTACATCACAAAAGGGCGCATCACTTTGTTCGTTAGGTTGTCATTATAATTGGCATCGTAGATATACTGGATTAGAATACACATTTAAAAAGTCACATATGCAGTAAGGTCAATAAATGAGTTATATTCCTGATCACAAAATTCAATTTAAATATTTCACTTTCATGGCAGTTTTATCGATTACCATGATGATCATATCGATGCTATTTACTTATAGAATAATACAATTAGGACCATTTACAGCTCCTGGTGGTGTGTTTATTTTTGCACTTACCTATACAGTTGCTGATATCATTACTGAAATTTATGGATTGAAAATGATTAGGCAGGTTATTCTTAGCATGCTATTTTGCATTATTATTTTTAATGTTGTATGTCTCTTGCTAATTCAAATACCTGTCCCTGAAAATGCCACATACGTCGAAGAATATAATTTGGTATTTTCGCATAATATTAATCTCCTGATTGGTTTTTCTGTCTCATTTGCTATAAGTGATTTTGCAAATGCATATGCAATTAATAAATGGCGAATCCTCTTTCAAGGAAAATATTTTTGGTTACGAAGTATAGGCTCGTCAATAATAGGTGAAACATTATTTGGGATTTTTGCAGCAGCTCTTATGTACACAAATATTTTATCATTTTATGACATGGTTAAAGTAATATCATCAACCTGGCTAATTAAAGTCTCTATTTCTATATTAGCTGCATACCCTGCAACTACCCTGGTAGAACTATTAAAAAAAGTAGAGGACATCAAATCAATCGATGAGCTCGAATTTAAACAACTTTATTTATAGGATTTTTAAGTGAGCGATGAATATTTATTAGCAGTTGGAAAAGAAGGTGCAGCAAGGCTCTCAACTGTTCAAGAGCTCTATGGTGATGAAAGTAAGATGATTTTAGCAAAGGCCGGCCTGCATAGAAACATGACTGTTATGGATGTCGGCTGTGGTACCGGTCTTATGACTCATTGGCTTGCAGATCAAGTTGGCGGTGATGGTAAAATAATTGCTGTAGATAACAGTCAATCACAATTAGATTTTGCAAAAAAACACTTGGTTCATAATAAAATACATAATGTAAATTACCTTTGTAAAAGCATTGATGACTTATCTTATGCTGACTTGCACTCAATTGACTTGATTTACGCAAGGTTAATTCTTGTCCATAATAAAAATCCTTTAATTTTTATTAATCAACTCAAGGAACAATGTAAAAAAAATACTATTTTTGTTTTTGAAGAACCAGTCACCTCTGAAAGTGGCTGTTATCCTGTTCAAGAATGCTTTAAAAAACATATAGCGCTTTATTGTGATTTGGGTAAAAGAGCTGGATTTGATTATGATTTTGGGGAAAAATTACCATCTCTAGCGTCTACAGCGGGTCTTTCTATTAAAGGGGTACGAAAAGTCCAAAACTATTACTTAAATTCAAAATCTAAACTAATTGCATATCAAAGGACTAAAGAATGCGCTAATAAATATCTCAATGAAAAGATGATTAGTCCATCTGAACTTAATATTTTATTAACACAATTGCTTGAACTTGCCAATAAACAAGATATTTTGATTTCAGGGGTCAATATGATGCAGATTTGGGGAACGATTTGAGCATTTACTAAAAATAGATTCTTTCAAACTTTCAAATTTCTTTAAACTTTCTTCAGGTTTTGTTTTCAATATTTGTTCGATTCCAGCGATAAACGAAATTACGCGGACATCCAGGGGATGAAATTTACTAATTAACTCTTTTGAATTACATATCTCAGAAGCTGAAGACTCAAAAATATAGCGTTTACCAACGATACGGTACAACAAGATTGTTTCTTCGCAATTAACATGTGTGCCAGACGATTTTTCACCAAGTAAAACATGCGGATAACGCTTTCGATAATTTTCGATAGTAAACCAAAAAGCCCCGCTGAGCATGGCAAAGGGATTCTTTATTTTATTCATCAAAATATTTAGTTGTTTTATCATGAGCTGCACCTCAATATCTTTTAAAATCACAAATTGTTTGTATTAACACACCCATAATTTTGTCCTCAGGCTCCAACTTAAGTTTTTTATAAATACTGGTATTAACAGGCAATAACTCCGCTTCCCTATTTATCCTAAGCTCCCTAAACACCCAAAAATTCGCATCATTTAACTTCACCAATACAAAATCACCATCATGGCTTTCGCTATTTATATCAAAAATTAAGGTTGTTCCTTTTTCAAATCTAGGTTCCATAGATATATCATCTAATTTGGTAGCGAATGCATGGATACTTGAGCTAAGCGATGTATAAATATAGGAACTATTACTTTCGATTAACTCATTATTTGTAATGCAATCTAACTTGCTCCAATCAAACAGAGGGATTTTATGTTCCTCCTGATCCGTAATAGCATCAGTAGGGCGCATAGCTCCCTCTCCAGTAGATAACCAGGTATAATCCACATCTAAAGCTTCGGCTAATTCAAAAGTAAATCTTGAGCTCTTAACATTTTTAGTACATAAATACTGAATAATTTGGGGCTTTACGCCAATCAATCTGGCCAATTCGGATTGGCTTAATGAGTACAATTTTAAACATAATTTTAAACGATGAGATAATGTATTAGTATCATACTTGTCTATTTCAATATCCTTTTGAAATAAAGCACTTGAGAGACGATTTAAGATTCTTGTAGTCATAATTTATTTTCGTATTAAAGTAAGTCGTGAAAGTCCAAATATCTTTTCATTATTATTTTCTCTAATCCAGGAATCACATAAAATACACATAGTTCCTAGAACACTAAGAATCAAAATAGGAAAAACCCAGTTACCAAGTAATACTCCTTGTATTACAAAAGTCAAAGCTGGTGCATAGCTCGAAATATAAGAGCTTTCCATTCCACCTATTGTAATCACAGACTTTTGATTTAGCCAAACTTGTAATACAAATGATAAAACCGTGATAAAGAGCGTAATAATAAATGCACGTAACGTTATTTGTGTTAAAAAATCCATAGGGACTAAAACTGTACTAAATGCTATTAATAGCCAAAATCTTGATGCTAAAATTTGTGACGCGCTTAAATCAAGCAACAAAGCCGCTTTATTGCTAAGCATATTGTAAGTAAAACCTAATACCCCAGCCAATATACCAAGCAAGATTCCGATACATTGTTCCTTATAAATAAAAAGAGGCATCAGTATCAAAATAATCATAGGTAAAGAGAGACTTTTATTTGAGAGGGGAAGTGTATTGTTTCTACAGAGAATAGATAGACATCCGCCTACCATAAAAAACTCAAATACAAATATCGCAGCGGAAGAAAAATAAATACTATAATAGGTTGCAAACCACATTAGAGCAACAATCAAGTTAAGGTTAAGAAATAATATTTTTTTATCAAAGAATTTTTTATAAATATTCAATGATTCCTTATAATCAATAAGATGAAAATAACCACATCCTAACACTGATGAAATAAGCAAAACTATGATGGGGGACAGTTCGAGCAATAGCTTTGCTCGAATCACTGATACAAGCGCAACACAAAAAATATATCCTATAGCATACCGATATTTATTCAAAGAATGCTCCTTTTTCCTCTAGCGATTTTAACTCCTCTAAATCTCGTCTTACGGTTTCTTCTGAGTCATTAACAAGAATCACAAATGCAACAGTATCCAACAGATTTTTGGGGTAACTTTTTTCGGGTTGGCATGGGATCTTTACTATATGCCTCAAATAAGAGGGGACACTTTTAAACAATTGCTCATTAACTTTATCGTATTTGTACCCAAAATTTTGAAGATAAAAAACTACGCCATAATTTTTCACTACAGGCTCGATTTTATTAGTAGCTTCTTGATCTTCTAACTTTTCTATAAATAAGGATGCTTGATCGTATCCAATAAGCGCTTCTGAAAAATAATTTAATACACCCGACACACCCGACACTCTTGGGTTAAGTTCAATTAATATCGGCCCATCTTTTGTATGCATACATTCCAAATGCATCATTCCATATTGAACATCTAGATTGGTTAGTACCTTGGAGCAATACTCAAATAACTCTATTGCAATAGGATCATCATGAGCTAAAAATTCCCTATGGCGGCAAACTTTATGGGAATTATAGAGTTCCTTTTCTGCATAATAAATTCCAATCAAATAAAATTTCGAATCCCACGCTACCATATCAATAATATATTCATCACCGATTAAAAGTTCTTCTACTAAAAACTCATCAGGCACATAACAATGTGCCCACTTCTGCTTATCTAATGTATTGAAATACTGTTTTATTTCATCAAATGAATGACAAATTGAAACACCAATCGAACCTCCAGTACCCTCAGCCGGCTTTATCACGACAGGATATTCAAATCCACTCAAATCAGGATTATTAATGTCAGTAATTACTTTCTGTTTGGCTGAGGCAGTTCCATTAATGCGTAATTGTTCATTCATCAATCTTTTATTACAACGCCAACCTGATGTTTCTGGCCGATTAGCATACTGAGGACAAAAATAGTATGCGATTTTATCTGAATAGTATAAATCGTATTCGCTACTTGAAAACGCCAGCTTGATTTCAAGATTTTTTTCTTGAATGACATTATTAATTAATGCGACATCGATTTCAAAATCTCCAGATAACAAAGCAACATGATCGAAGAGCTCTCCTTCCAGTGAAGGTTTAATCAGATATTCGATCTCATTATTAGTAAAGCACGCTAATAAAAACATACCTGTTTTTTTGAATTTTTCATTTAAATAAAAAGGAGACGCAATCGGATTTATAATTAAAACGGCATTAGAAAAAACGTTATTCACAAATTAATCCTTATTAAATATTGAAAACATTTGGCGCTATAGTTTGAGCATCTGTCGTAGTTAATGTTCTGACAGGATTGTTATTTAAAAAAGCAATAATATTTTCAATTGCTTGCTCAAAATATATTTTATAATTTTCCGTCGTCACATACCCAATATGAGGCGTAGCCAACACGTTGGGTAGAGTTCTAAAAGGATGCTCCATAGGCAAAGGCTCGACATCAAATACATCTAAACCTGCACCTGCAATCCGTTTATCTTTTAATGCTTGAACTAAATCGCTTTCATTGACAATAGGTGCTCTGGAAGTATTGATCAAATAGGCTGAAGAGCGCATGCGTGCAATATCAGTGGCCTGAATCAAATTTTTAGTACGTTCGCTTAATAAAAGATGAATCGTCACAAAATCACTGTTTTCCAGCAAGAATGCTTTACTGGGAGCTAATGAGACCCCACAAGAAGATGCAAGTTCCTCGGTTAAATTTTGACTCCATGCCATGACATTCATACCAAAAGCTTTACCAACTTTTGCAACTTGAGTACCTATTTTTCCTAATCCCAAAATACCTAATTGTTTGTTATTTAACCCAGTTCCTATAGAATTTTGCCATAAACCGTTTGTTCTCAAAGCCAAATTTTCTTGGGGTATATTTCTAGCCATGCCCAGCATCAATGCCCAGGCAAGTTCCGCTGCTGGTTCAGAAAGATTATTAGTCCCACATACGGTTATACCTTGTTTCTTTGCATACTCAAGATCAATTGCAGCATTGCGCATACCAGAGGTTACAAGTAGCTTTAAATTAGGTAAACGAGAAAGTACTTTTGCATTGAATAAAGTACGTTCTCGCATAATTACAAGAATATCCTGATCAACTACCGCATTAACTAAGTCATCCTCATTTGAAAAATGATGCTGGAATGACTGAACTTTTACATGAGGCTCAATTAACGACCATTTTCCAATTGAGGTAGCAACTTTTTGATAATCATCAAGAATGGTACATTTTAACATGCCAAGCCCCTTTCTATGCAGCCTCAAACAATTCTTTAGAAACATTATTATCCCTATATTTAAATTTTGGCATAAATACTCTATCGCCAATTGCCTGAAAATTTCTAAACGGCCATAGAGTCGGAGTTACAAATACACGCTGTACCCATCGATATGGACAGCCCAACTCATCATAAGTTGGCTCAAATCGTGTTCGAGAATGAAGTGTATACCGGTTGTCTACATAAACTAATCTTCCAGGTGTAATAATAATTGATTCAGAGACCTCCTTTATTGCGCTGTGAAAATTTTCTAACGCAATTTTTGCTCTATTATCAATTGCTGTTACCATACCTGAATAAAACGCGACACTAACTCGTGGCAAATTTAGAGGCCCTCTAATTAATGGGCACTTGGGAGTAACAGGAGAAGATTGAAATGCTTCACGCCATCTATAAGGCAATTGTATGTGAAAATTACTTCCATATAAAATATCCAGATCAGATTTCTTTAACAGTTTTAAAGCTTTTCTAGCATCAGCAATAGATGTTATTGGCTGCGTTGCCGTTTCATCTACCCGAAGTCCAAGAAAAAATATTCCCATTGGAGAATAATCATCTTCAGAAATATGTTGAAGTGCGGCATTTTCAATATGAAAATCCAACTCTACCTCAGAACCTAATCCAGTATAATCATATTTTGTATTAATTTGAGGTGTTAAATTATTTACTAATTCTCTACCTTCAAAATAAATAGAATAAGGTTCTCCAATTAATGATGAAAAAGCAGTAATTACATTTTCACTTAAGAAGCCAGATTTGAAATCTCGCCCAGTTTGACTGAAACTTGGGCTGCCAACAATACCCGTATCAATTGGTACATTATCAATAACAATAGCCGATAGAAGATTATGGGATGCTTTTTGATGATTGATAAGATCAATGAGTTGTAGTGGTAGCGCATTATAAAGTGCTCTACGTAACTCTTGGATGTATTTATGATTACCCATGCCATCATAAACAATATCCCTTAATTCTTTTTCTAACTTTTCCTTATCAGTATTGCTCAAATTTATTCGAATTATACTATCTACGTCCATTTCATTTCCTTGTACGCGTTTACTTCTATCCTAATTATTCCATCCTGATCTGAAAATCTGCTCCTTTTAGATCAACGATAGAAAATACCTTTATTTAACGCAAGCAAATTTACAATAATTTTTGTAATTATGAAAGCATTATTAAAAAATACTGTATTTTAGTGGTTAAATAGTTATCTTTATCATAAAAATACAACTTTTATTGTATTCATTAAGAATAATATCGGAAAATCATTTTCATCGAAAGAGTTCGGTCTTGCTGGCGCTCTTTAGGACTAAATTCCAATAGATCTTGCATTATTATTTTCCTAGGATTTTTAAAACAACGTAAATCATCCAGTCTGGTAACTGATTCAATATTTTTTTAAGTTGGGCTTTGTCTCTTTGAGACAATATTTTTTTACTTTTTTGCACCATATCTTCAGTAATATGATTCCTTCCAATATGGTTTAATGCATTAAGTACCTTAATCACATTGGGATTTAAAGGTATATTATTCATAAATTTTGAATGACTAAATTTTATTGGATAGTAATACCTGTTCGGTATTTTCATTCATATTGGTTATCTCATCTTCACATTTTTCCCATTTACTGACTGCGGTGTGTGATTCATGAACCACGGTTTCACCAAATTCACGTAAAGGCATGGAGAAATAGGAACGAATGAATTTCACTTGATTACCCGTTAATCTTTCTTCTTGGATAGCCAATTTTTTTATTATTTCATCAGCAACGTAGCGGACATCAATTTTGGGATGCCATTCGTCATTGATGTTAATTATTTCTACATTTTCTAATTCAATAGGAAAACCAAGTCCTTCGTAAAGGAATGTGGGTTCAATTCTTGTTTTCATGGCATTTCCTCCTCGCTTAAATTGATCACTGTAATAATGGGCACAAGATGGTCATCAAATGTAAGAATAATTCGTACTTTTTTCTCATCTATATCTTTGCCTTCAATACAGTATTTCCAATCCTGCGGTTTTTCATGTATGTAATTGGATTCATAAGAATCCTTGCTCTTGTTTCTTTTTCTCTCATAGCCTGATTTACCCTCTAAAATATTGAGCACATCAAGTTCTGAAATATTTCTTTGTTGTTGCCTTTCTTTTGCATGCTATACAAAGAGATAGTTTCTTTCTTTAATTTTTTGCTCAATCAAAGCAAAAAGCTCTTGGTCTGTTTTTTAGAAGGTTTTGTAACCATTACTTCTATTCCATATTGTTATTATAGTTTTTGTAAACTTAGTTCACAAAATTTGATTTAAAATTTATCAAAAACTCCAGGTAACTTTGCATAATTAGCATAAGTTCCATTTTGGAACATATGCTATGGACAGCCAATTGATGCTTATTAGTATGAATTCGCTGCGCTCATGGGTTCCTGGATTTCACCTTGTTGCATCCAGGCTTGAGTCAGCGTGAGATAAGGATTCAATGTGTTGGCTCTATCTTTCAAATGTGGAATGTCAACTCGTGATTGTATTCTGATTACAGCTCTCGGCACAGATCGGTCGGATAAAATATTTTGGTTGTCTGCGCCTGTGATGACGTATTCTGAATTGCTTTGTGCTTTTAGTTCTCGCAATTATCTCTGATTCGCACCATCTCAGGAGATCCTGTATTACGACTTCTTCTAATACAGGCTTGCTAATTAAACTTAAAAATATTGAAATATTTTATTTCTTTCTTGCGACTATTTCATAGTAATGATCAAATTTTCCGGAAATGGTCGCTTCTTTTTTTATTTCATTTAAAGTTAAGATCTCAAAATCGTCAAAGAGTTTTATGGTTTCATTTTTCGTATGAAAGGTCATATTGTCATGATCTTTTTTATCAAATGCAGTAAAACCGGGATCAAAGGTGTTTCCGATAAAATAGCCACCTGGTTTTATGTTTTCAGTGACTTGTTGCCAAAATTGTTTAAATTGCTTTGGCTTGCAAAAGGCTAATGCGAAGCTGGCTATGACGATATCAGATTTGGAATTATTTTTTAAATTCAGTTTTTCAAATGATGATTCATATGTTTGTATGTGATTTTGATATGGCTTTATATCCTTTCTATTAAGTAAAATGTTCAGAGCAGATTTTTGATTATCTATCGCTAATACTTTATAACCTTTTTGAAGCAATAATAGAGTTTCATGGCCAACACCTGCGCCAAAATCTATTGCAGTGGCATTAGAGCTTGGGTTAGGAATAGATTTTAATGAATTTACAATAAATTCTCTGGG
>NZ_RZGU01000035.1:0-20857 GCF_003990085.1 Legionella sp. km535
TTTTAGAATCGATAGTATTTGATTGTCACTAAATTTTGATCTTTTCATGCAGAATCTCCTCCAGCATAGATTATGAGAAAATTCTATTTTTGGCATCAATTATTTTTCGGGGGGATTACCAAACGACTTCGATAAGCTGGCTTATAAGTTGCGGAGAAGTCTATCGGTGTATTTGTTAAAAATGGATCTTCTTCCCGTATTTGATAACCGGCACTCTCCATGGTTTTTTTGATCTCTTCTGCCACGTGAGATTTGCCGATATTTTGAAGTGCACCACAAATCCTTCCTGCTATCCAAGAATGTCCTTCCTCTAATAGATAATGCAGAAAATCAGACGCACTATTAAACATTGATAAAACTGAGCGTGCTTCAGTAGGATATTGAGAAAAAAATTTAGGTGAACAATAGAGCAATGCTGGCACTATTGCATAAACTCGCATGTCCTGCTTAATCTCTATATCCTGGGCAGCAGGCATTTTGTATTGTACTGAAAATAAGGCCGTATTATGAGGCAACTCCATATTACGATTTGTTCCGTTGGGGCTGCGTATCATGAGTTGTTTAGGCACAGTCCAATTTTCTGAATGAAGAAGTAAAGATTGTTCTGGGGAAAGGCACCATTCGTCACCAAATCGTTCATTTAAATAGGAAGCACAAAAACTCCAGAAAGAAGCATACCAAGCCGTACTTTCGCCTTTTTGTTCATCAGGTTTTATAGGCACATACCAACCTTTTACAACCTCTTCTAAAAATGCATTTTCTACAAGTCGCTCTCTATGAGTCCGACTTATATCTTTTGATTGGATAGCGTATTTACCTTGCTTTTGTAGATTGTGTAAAACTTCTAGTGATTCCGCTAGCTTTTCTGAAGGTTTCATAATGTTTCAATTTATAGTTGCATGTGGAAATTATAGTATATTATGTTGTGGAAATCATAGTATATTGTGTTGTTGAGATTATAGTTTATTCGGTTGCGGAAGTTATAGTTTATTGCGTTATTAAATAGATGAAAACATTAAAAATAATTATTAAACATATGGTTACATTCGTCCAATATGGATTTTAAGTCCGTCTAATATGGAATATAAATGATTTTTTTCATTGAAGACCTTGTAAGAAATGCCTGGGACTGTTGGGACAGGTGGGGCATCCAAGCCATTACTGAGCTAGACTGGTCCCTCTCCTATTTTGCAACCTTGGGACGTATGGGACACTGATAGTTCTGCATTTAAGTTATAATATCAAAAGCTATGATAAATTCGCGATTCGCGAATTGCGAATTTATGACATGTTATATTTCATTTTTAGTATCAATCAATATCGTTCGATAACACATCTTTGAAATTGATCTTTTGTGTTTGACATTCTTTGAGGGAATACGAGATACTTTTTCCAAGCTTAAGGAGTAAGCCCGATGTTCCAATGTAGGCAATTGGAAGTCAAAGGATTAGGAGAAAAGAATATCAATCAATTGTCCAGGGTGATACTAGATGATGCGTTGAGTTCTGTTCAAGGAAGATACATCTCGGCATTTGGCTGAGGAGTAAACAATTGAGGAATTTCCTATGACTTTAAAAAAACCATCCCGTTTACATCTATTAAACGAATTTGAATCTGCGCCACATTCAGCGTTTTTTAATCAACAAACGATTGCTGCGGTTTTAAGCTGCTCCACTCAGTTACTTGAACGTAACCGCTGGTCGGGTGGTGGTGTTCCTTATTTAAAAATCGGTCGTAACGTGTTGTACCGAAAAAGCGATGTGGTGAATTTTCTCCAACGACAAAAAATTTATTACTCAACCAGTGACGAAGGTCAGTTACAGCTCGTTGAGAACGCATAAATTTAAAATTCGTCAGAATGAATTGGATTCATTCTAATGGTTCACTGCTGTTTGGAGAATAATCTATGTCACAAAATCATGTTATTGAATTAGCAAATACACTAAAGCAGCGTCCAATTGTATGCGACTATGCCGGTGGTCGCTTTCGGTTAACTAGTGAGGGGCTAACTTTTATAGGTATTGATAAGGATTGCGCTCCTTCACCACCGTGGATATGTGCACCATTGCATGTCGTTGCCAAAACTCGAGATGCTCAGAGCGGCGAATGGGGTCGTTTGCCAGAATGACAGGATGATGATGGGGTAACTCATCAGTGGGCGAGGCCATTGGCTTTATTGTAGGGTGATGCCTCCGATGTAAGGCGAGAGCTGGCAAAATTAGAATCGAGTATTTCACCTAATAGAACAGCTCGCGATTTATTAGCCTCTATTTACTGGTTTTCCCGGTAGATACTCGTGCACGATGTGTTGATAAACTGGGTTGGGATGGGGATGTCTTTGTAACAGTTACTCAATGTATTAGGAACTCAAAAGAAATGATTGTATTCCATAGTACCAATGCTACTGAGCCGGCTGTGTTCGTTAAGGGCAGTGTTGAAGAATGGCGCGACTCAATAGGTCGGCTGGATTCCAGCAACTCAAGATTGGTATTTAGTATTTAAATAGTACAAATATATAAGTCCAATTGGCGCAATGAATATTGCTCCAGCCCAGCATAGAGTTATTGTAAATGTTTTGATTAAGAGCAACAATAATGCATTTACTATAAACATATTATTGCCTAGTATAAAGTTAACAAAACTCTCATAAATAAAACGAGAATAGGGATATAAAATTGTATTTATAATACAATAAAATATGGCATTAATCGGAAACGAATGCCCCTTTAACATTATAAGAAAAAAAATTACAGGGAAAATTAACCCGAAAGCTAAATGCCGAAAATAATTTTCGAGTGGAATACCTGCAAATGTTTTAAGCCAAAAGTTACGCATTTTTTTCCATAAACCACATTTTAAAACCAAATTTTATATAAATTAAAGATCAAAAGCTAGTGTCCTGGTAATCAGCTTCAGAAAATGCATCATGCGCAAAATAGTAGTGGGTTTCTTGGGATTTACGGTATCAAGTGTAACCGATTGATTTTACTGGCTTTAATTGGTGGGCCCACTAGGACTTGAACCTAGGACCAACGGATTATGAGTCATGCTTAACAATTTTAACCAATTGATTTTATTATAAATTTTGCCGCGAGTTTTTCCTGCAAATGGCGTACTGTGTCGTAGAAAGTCGTACTCAAATACGATGATCTCCCGAAGTGTTAATTCTGCACACTTTGCGAGTGTAGTTTGATTCGCTGATTTTTTTTAATTAATACTATATTAAGAGTGTGCGCTAACAATTTTCGGTAGCGCAAGGGCTGAAGTGATTACAAGCCCGATTAATAGATTTGTAAATACTAGATCACCACTCCAAAATGCATAGATTAAGTAAGTTACTATTGGGACAAGGCTTATAATAACGGAAGCTGTTGCGGCACCCAATTTTTGTATTGCTTGCTGATTGAAGAATATAGGGATTACTAAAGACCCAATGCTCACTGCAGTTAGAGGTATAGCTTTGTCTCTGAGTGTGGCATGGAGTGTATTAAGATGTATAAAAAATGATGAACCAATAAATAAAACCCAAAATCGTGTTGCTAAGACTTGTAATGACGTTAATTTAGCTCGAGTGCTTAGCTTTTCGGAAGTCAGCATATAGGCATAAAAAGCAACGCCAGCCAAAATTCCAAGCAAGATTCCTGATAGAGTATTCCCTGGCTTCTGTATTTCATATTTGAAAAATAAAATTAGAATTGAACTCAGTAAAATAAACATACTCCAGCAATAGGAAGTTTTGCCGCTTTTACGATACAGACTTAAAAAGCCTAAAAAAGCAGAAGAAATAAAAAGAGATGTCATAGTGATAAAAGGATCGGAGAGATAGGTCGCATAAACCATGCATAGCCAGTCAAATGCGAGAGCCGTAGACATCATTAAAAATAAAAATGGGTTTTGTAAAATGGCGTAGTAGACTGTTTTTAAATTTCTTAAACAGAGTAAATTAAAGCAAAATATTGCAATACCACTCATCACAAACAAAGCCGTCAATGGTTGAACATCACTGCAGAGATCATCAAGAAAGACAAAGGCAATTGATGCAAGGATCACATAGAGCATTGCATCAATATAACCACTCATTTGATTCTTATCTCTATTCATAAATTCTCTAAAAAATCACGTTCTCCATTGGCTTCAATCGGAGCAAAATCCCTACTGGCCAGAAAACTTGGCCTAGGTGATTCTATAGGATGCAATGCATTGCTCACAAGATTGTAGGAGATAAAAATAGCTTTACGATCCCAAGGTGATAAATTTAGACCCGAGCTGTGCAGCAAATTACTATGAAAAAATAATACAGAACCAGCTCGCCCTTTTGCCGATTGTAAACCATTTTGAGCGATAACGCTTTTTAATTGTTCCTTCGAAAATTGGTATTTCAATTTACTTGATGTGGTAAGCTGCCAGTTTTCTCCTCCGGTGAGGCATCCATAAGGCAAAGTATGATCATTGTCATTCCATTCAATTTTGTGCGATTTTGGTACAAGAATCATAGGGCCGTTATATTCATTAATTTCATCTAAAAAAATGACCGCAGACAGAGCATTTGATTTTGGCATACCATCCTCTTTATGCCAAAACCAATAATCCGTATGCCACTCCCATATATCTCCAACAAAAGCATGCTTGATATTAATTTTATATTGATGGATATAAATCGATTCATCACCTAATAGCCGCTGGGCGGAGTTTAGCAATCTTGGTGTTTTGGAAACTTTATTCATAATAGAACTAATTAGATGTGGTCCGTTAATACTTCGTACGGTGCTCCTATCATCTTCCAAAACTTTACCTGGGTATTCAAGATTCATCAGACGAAGGGTCTCCATTTTTAGAAGCTCAACTTCTGCAGTCGTAAAACATCCCTCAGCAATAAGAAACCCTTCGTCATTGAATTGATTTATTTCAAATTGATGCAACATAACAGATACAGCCTTTTACTAACGTAATGGATAAGATGACCCAGCTTCTTGTTTCTTCTTTTTAAATTTATTTCGAAAGATGCGAGTCAAAATTTTAAACAGTTTCTTCATGGTATTATTCCTTGGATTTTTTGATCAATTCTTCGTATATTAAGCGAGCAACCTCAATATATCCTGCATCGTTGAAATGCAAATGATCTACAAAGAACGTTTCATTAATGATCGCCGATTTTTTAAGAGCATCATTCATATCAATAAATGGAATCTCCATTTTGATGCACTCTCTCTCTATTGCATCACGATAAAGATGATGTAAATCTTTTGCACATAATTTGCCGAACAATCGCCAGAAATTATTGGCACAGCAATCAATCGCATAAAACATGTCATCCTCTTCAGAGGTGAACTGATCTTTAGTCCAAGACGATATTGGTTGAAGAACGTAGGAAAGTTCCGCTCCAAATGGTGCCAATAACTGTTTCCATTGCTTCAATGTATTTGTGGTTACCCATGCAGCCCTTAAGATGCGTTGGTTAATATCGACATTTTCATCCGATAGAATAATTTCGGTCGGATTTTCATCGTGAATTAATTTCTTAAAATATTCCTTTGCCTTATGGAGCAAACTATTTCCTGTTTTACCCGTTAAGGAAGCATAAGAATTTTTACGCCTACGTAAGTCGGTATTGTAAGCTTCCATATAATGTTGAAATTCATAGGAGTAGTAATACCGTCCATGTTCACAAGCTAAATGATCCGGAAGCCCTTCAAGGGTTAGCGTGTTAGCACCACTTAATAGAATGACCCGATTAATTTTTGTAAATCGATGTTGGTGCATTAGAAATAAAATAAGCTCTTGAGTTGCGTTATATCCTCGTCCACCTAAGTTCAACCATATTTCCCTAGTGTAATCACTAAGGGCTGAAGGTACTGTGTAGCGATCAGAGGTTGTTCCTGTGCCCAGCGCAGTAGAGCCTCCAATGATGAGATTCACAGGCTTGTCAACTGGAAATTGCTCCATGCTGTAACGTTCGTTTTGGTCGTGAGTGTATCGAAAACCAAAAGCATCGGTATTAATAACTTCTGATTTGTAATTTTTATGATGAAAGAACATGGTGTAGGGCAGCCATCTTACCCCTAAATACATAAACTCATCATACTCTCGAAGTTGCGGCGTAATACGATAAACCTCTGCAACAGCTTCGTTGTGAGTTAAAGGCTTCTTTGCTTTCATTACAGCTCCTTTTGTATTCCTAATCAGACAAGTTTATTTGGATCGTTTATAAGTTGATGAACGCTTGGTTTTTTGTATTTGCATTGGGTCAAATAAAACCCTAATAACAGATCCGATGGGCCATACTATGGTTATAAATACGATTGCAGCAATGATTCGACAGAACGCCATCCCTAATTTCATAAATAATTTTGCTATATGATGCATGTGTGCTCCTTGATGGTGAATTAGTCTAGAGGAAATTCCTTTTGCCAATCTACTTGTTCATTCCAGTGCGATTGATCTTTTTTAGCCAGAATGCAATTCCCCACGATAAGGTAATCCATATCTGTTCTCATAAAGCAGGTAAAGGCATCTTTAACGCTCTCAACAATAGGCTCACCACGAACATTAAAAGAAGTATTTACCACGATAGGGCATCCCGTTAACTCATAAAATGATTGAATCAGTTGATAAAACATTGGATTTGTTTCTTTATGTACGGTTTGCACACGTGCTGAAAAATCGACATGAGTAATGGCAGGAATAGTTGAGCGCACTACCTGAAGTTTTTCAATTCCTTGTTTGGCTTGATCGATTTCAGTCTCTTTAACCCGATGTGCATCTTTAATTGAGTGGACAAAAAGCATATACGGGCTATCCATACCTATTTCAAACCAGTTTGAAGCATGCTCCGCGAGTACTGCGGGGGCAAAAGGTCGGAACGATTCTCGATTCTTAATTTTTAAATTCATGCGACTTTGCATTTTGGGATCTCTAGGATCACCAATGATAGATCGTGATCCTAGCGATCGTGGGCCGAATTCCATGCGACCTTGAAACCACCCAATCACATGACCTTGTGCTAATAATTGAGAGACTGTACTGATTAGTGAATCATCAGTTAACGTTTCAAATTGAGCATTTAGCTCAATCAATGAGTTCTGATACTCTTCTTGCGTATATTCAGTACCAAGATAGCTCCCTTGCATGTGATCGTAATCAGAGATGGTTTTGGGGGTGTTTTTTTGTGAAAACCATCCCTCGCAAACCGCTCCTAAAGCGCCTCCCGCATCACCAGAGGCTGGTTGAATCCAGATAGAGTCAAAGAGACCACTTTCTGCAAGCTTTCCATTGTTCACGCAATTTAAAGCAACACCACCAGATAGGCATAAATTTTTTTCGCCAGTTTGCTCCCTTAGATTTTTAGCTATCAAGAACACAACATGCTCTAATACTGATTGAATCGATGCGGCCAGATCAAACTCTCTTTGTGTGATTAATGATTCAGGCTTTCTTGGAGGGCCATCAAATAGTTCGGAGAATTTATTTGAAATAATGCAATCGCCAATAGCATAATCAAAATAATCCATATTTAGCCAAAAACTCCCGTCATCATAGATTTCAATGATGTTATTAATTATTTTTTCATAATATATCGGGGTTCCATAAGGAGCTAATCCCATTAATTTATATTCACCAGAGTCCACTTTGAAACCACAAAAATATGTAAAAGCAGAATAGAGGAGTCCTAATGAATGAGGAAATCTTATTTCCCAAAGAGGTTTTAAAGTATTGTCTTTTCCTATCCAAGCCGAAGTTGTGGCCCATTCACCTACGCCATCAATACATAATACAGCGGCTTCTTTAAAAGGACTGGGATAAAAAGCAGATGCAGCATGTGACTGATGGTGAGGAATATATGAGATTGGCGGAATATCTTTGCGGTCAAATCCAGCGGCAATGAACTCCTTTTTTATAATTGACTTGACATGCAATTTGTTAAAAAGCCAGTTTGGTATGTCAGTTATAAAATTACTGAATCCTTTAAGACCAAAGTTGAAATACGTTGATACAATACGGTTGAATTTTATAGCAGGGGTTTCGTAATAATAAATGTGGTCAATATTTGAAAGTTGGATCTCTTTACTGGATAAGCAATATTTGATTGCATGACAAGGGAATCGTTTATCTTGTTTAATTCTTGAAAATCTTTCTTCTTGAACAGCAGAAACGATAGCACCATTCTCCAAAAGTACTGCTGCACTATCATGATAAAAACATGATAGTCCCAAGATATAGTGTTTCATATTTATTATTTTCTTCCATGATGAAGGATGCGCGGATTTTATTTTAATTAATGATATTTGTCCATGCTGCTTATAAAATATTCTTGGGCGCCATAAAATGGCCTAGCATGAACTCTTAGGGCTTTTTTAATTTTGATTTCGGGTGGTGCCATATGCAAGACTGATTATTGATGTAATATTGTGAGAACTAACGGATTAATATCGATTTTGGTTCTTACGACTGAGATCTGAATTTGCTCATAATGGGGTGTTGGAGCACCAGCTAGATCATTTTGTGTGTTGAATTTATACCAATAAAATGCGAGATTTTTACAGTGCCCGTGGGGTCAGGCCTTGAATTTTGAATTACATCCAATTGCCAATAAAAAACCGGTACAATTCACAATTCAAGGCCTGACTCCATTGATGTGTATACTGGAAAGGCCATTTGGTTTTCATAAAAATGACTATTTGAGACGTAATGAAATGTAGGTCATTTGATACAAATATTCGTTATTTATTTGTAAGTAACGAAATAATGTATCATAATTTAAATATGAAAACAGAAGACAGCTATAAACAAAAAGTACTCCAGATGGCTAGTAAAACGGGCATTGTTCGAATGTCCGATCTAACCGAAATGGGGATCACTAGAGCGACCATTTCAAGGCTTGTTAGCGAAAACAAACTTGAAAAACTCGCTTCTGGGCTCTATTGCTTGCCCGAGACTGAGTTTTCAGAAAAAGAAAGCCTGGTTATTATAGCAAGCCGAGTACCTCAAGCCGTGTTTTGCCTGCTAACTGCTTTGCAGATCCATGATCTAACAACACAGCTACCTCGAAAAGTATGGATAGCTATGCCAAAAGGGAGTCATGCGCCAAAAATGGATTATCCTCCACTAAAAATGGTGCAATATTCAGATGAAGCCTTTAGTGAAGGAATTGAAATTATAGAATCAGATAATATTAAGCTAAGGGTGTATAACCGTGCCAAGACAATTGCAGATTGTTTCAAACACCGCAATAAAATTGGTCTTGATGTGGCTATTGAAGCACTCAAAGAGGCTTATTCAAAAAATAAAGTGACAGTTGATGAACTATGGCATTATGCGAAAATTTGTCGCGTTGCAAACGTAATGCGTCCTTATATTGAGGCAATTCAATGACCAAAAATATTGGTGAGTCCATGCGTTCACGCTTGAAAAATATAGCGGTCAAAGAAGGTACTGATTTTAATGCGGTATTGACTCGTTATGCTTTGGAACGTTTGTTATATCGAATTGGTGATTCAGAGTATTCAAATCAATTTTTGCTGAAAGGCGCTTTGTTATTTAACCTATGGTATGACATGCCTCATCGCCCAACCAAAGACATTGATTTATTGGGTTTTGGCGACAATGATCTGGCCTATATCAAACAAACGTTCAGTAAAATTTGCAGCATTTCGGCAGATGATGGAATAAATTATCTATCGGAATCAGTAGCAGTAGGCACCATCAAAAAAGATGGAGGTTATACTGGAGCGAGAGTTGAGTTATTTGGGGAGTTAGCCAAAGCAAAGATCAAAATACAAATTGATATTGGCTATGGCGATGCCGTTACTCCGGGGCCAATAGAAGTGCATTACTCCGTTCTTCTGAATGATCTTCCTGCCCCCAAGATCCGAACCTATCCAGTTTATACGGTCATTGCAGAAAAATTACATGCAATTGCATTATTGGGCATGGTGAATAGTTGATTAAAAGACTACTTGGATCTTTATGTGTTATTGAGTAATGAGCAGATAGATAATCAAATCTTGAATAAAGCCATACACGCTACATTTGCTCGCAGAGGCATGGCCATCCCTGATGAGCTGCCAATTGGTTTGAATGATGAATTTGCTAACGATCCAAGCCGGGACACGATGTGGAAGGCTTTTTTGAGAAAAAATGAACTAGAGTTGAAGCCATTAGCTGAAGTTATTGCCGTTATTAGAGATTTAATTCAAATGCCATTTTTTGGGGAAAAATAGGGCATTTACTAGTGATTGGGCGGCAATAAATTTGGTGAGGAACTCATAGAGACTTTGTGATATCGATTTTATTCCTGGATATTTACAGCTCTTTTAATCGATTCAATATTTCATTAGCAATAATGTCATAATCCATATCATAATTCCTTTTGATAGCTAATTATTTGTACATATTGGCGCAGGTTGTATTTTTTAGGGTTAAGATCCATCTTAACCCAATATCGAAAGACTATAATTAAATTCTCATTCCCACCGTTTTCAGACCTAGATGTTGAACCAATAGATGCATTATGGAGCAATACTTTAATCTTGATATCCTTGGTATTTAATACTCAAGTCGGTGAGCCCCGTATCAGGACGTGTATTAAGCACAAAGTTAGGAGCAAAAAAATTGACATTTGTTATAGTGCCCAAACTCAAACTCGGCTTCGAGCGATCAGTTGGATGGCTTAGATGCGCGTCTATACGAATGGTTACCATATCTAGTTCTAAACACTCAGCAGGTGCTCCATTCTGATACAACCATGTTCGAAATGGATGTTCTGGTTGCGATGCATTATAACAAGCCCTTGGGATCAAGGTAGCAAGTCGTACAGGCATAGTTATTAACTCAAGCATAGCAACTACTGAAAGGCTGACTGGAAATATTACTGGATTTCTTGGGCAATCACGCATACAACCGCTAATTCCAACCACAGACATAGCTGCACCAGTGAAAGGAAAAAATAAATCTACAGCCAGAGATGTTAAAGCATGAGTTCGGACAGGGGTAAGGACTTGAGCGTATAATGAGGTATGTGTTAGGTTAGGGTCTGTAATTACTCTTAAATGATCATATTCGGATCTATCAATCGTTTTTTTCCATAATTTATTGTTATCTGCATCAAAAAGCTTAAGTTTCATTTTAACAACTCCATTGTCAAAAAATACAGCGTTCTATGGCTTTACCTCTATAGAACAGAGATTCTAATCTCATTCAAAATTGTTAGCAATGTTTGAGAAAGGTATAAGCATTTTTGTGGTACAGTTGTGAAATTGTATATTTACATGGTCATAAGAAAAGCATAAAACATACAGCAAGCAATGCAATTGATGATATCAACGCAAATTGGCTGAATTTTTTGCGTTTTTCGCGTTAAGGATTGGGCTTCAATCAATGAGTCCGAGATCAATTTCCTCAGAGTTTGAACCGATTCGTTAGTAGATTCCTGCAGCAATCTGGCCATAGCTTCTTTACTACTAGCCAATGCCACATTAAGAACCTTTTCAGCCTTTTCCTTGGCATCAACCCTCCATTGAGAGGAAATACCTTCCATTTCCTCTCGAAACTGTGCCAGAAAATCCTGTTGGGCTTTTCGATTTTCCTCAATCAGGTGTTCATTCATGGTTTGAAGCATGAGGATTGGATCGTCTTTACCCAAAAGAACACCATGTTTGACGGCGATATCTTGACTGATTTTATCGAGTTTTTCTGACATTAGATCACCACGGCGTTATCCAACTGACCAAACAACTGATCGCGAACGATTTTTAAACGCTGACGAGTCATAATGCTTTTCTCTGGCGTACTCAGCATTTCATCGAAGGTTAGCTTTTGTTGAAGTATCTCGGTTAAATCACGTCCATAAGTTTCTTTTTTCAGATCAGGGATATGAATTAAGGCCGATATTTTCTCTTTGTTATCTCGGTAGGCTTTAAGCTGTTCAAACGTTTTGCCTTCATGCTCTATGGCTCCCCAATAAGGATTTAGCCAGACAACAAATTTCGCTTCATCCGCAAATTGGTCAATCAGCTGTGCGAAGCCATTAATGGTATCGAATAAGGCTTGGCCTCCGGTGATGACGGTATGAATCACCATTTCATGGCCTAGCTCTTTTAACAACGTTGGAACTTGGTTGCTGATGAGGTAGTGAGATAGTGGTACAAAAGAGCTGGCACCGTTGTCTATCACTACGTCATTGGTTGTGGAGGCAATTTTTTCGATGAGTGCGTCAAAAAGACGGGGGTTTATCTCATCGCCGCTCATGACTTGAATATGGTCAACGTTTAGGGCTTTAAAGCCATGAAAAAATAAACATGCCCGTGGGGTCAGGCCTTGAATTTTGAAGTACAACCAATTGCCAATAAAAAACCGGTACAATTCACAATTCAAGGCCTGACCCCATTGATGTGCAAAAATCTATCCTGAAAAATTGCTTTGTATAAAAAAGTAAATGCTTGTACTCAGCAAGCCCTGATGACGTTAAACGAAATCCGGGATGTTCGAAGCCCAATATCCCCGGATTACGGCTGCGCCTGCATCCGGGCTACGCTAGCTGTTCGTACTTTAATAATATAATAGCTCTCATTTTTTTTGCCCGTTTCATCTATTATTGTATCGGCACTAATTTGTTCAACAACCCCTTCAATGCCACCGTATATAAAAAAATCATAGGCGGTAATTTTGACTATAGTTCTTTGGCCTGGATGTATAAAGCCAATATCTGAAGGTCTTATTTTCGCTTCTATTAATAAAGTATCATCAAGAGGAACAATTTCAATGATGGTTTTTCCAGGTTGTATGATCCCACCTATAGTACTGTTCGGTATTTGCTTGATAATGCCATAGGCTGGTGATCTAATCGTGGTGCGTGTTACACGATCTTGATCGGCCTTTTGTGCTTCAATTAAAGCAGATAATATTCCACTGGCTTTATTTAATTTATCCAGTTCTTCGGATTTAAATTTATCAATAGTACCTTGAATGTCATTGACTGTTCTTTCTAATCTAATAACTTCAACTTCGGATACAGAACCATTTTTTAATAAAGGACGAGTCATATCCAGTTCCTTTTGGGCTAAATTCAGGTTTATTGATAATTGATTTAATTGGTTCATCCGGGAGTTATAGAGTGCTTGTTGATTTAAAATGAGATCCGGATGGTTTAGCTTGAGTTCATCACTAAACTCAGGGTTTACCCCCATTAATTCAGCGCGAAGTCTGATGATTTCAAGGTGTAATGCATCTATTTTCTTTTGAGCTTCTTGATAACTTGATTTAAAACGGGTCTTGCCTATTTGCATCAATACTTGATTTTTTTTAACAATATCTCCTTTTTTTACAAAAATCTTTTTAATAACTCCGCCTTCAAGATTTTGAATGATTTGAATCTGGCTGGAAGGAATGACTTTGCCTTGCCCCGTTGTTACCTCATCCAGTATTGAGTAATTTGCCCATAATAGTGCCGTTAAAATAATGAGCGTTGATGCCCATAAAATAATATGTATCACTGGTTTGGCTCTATGAGCTTTACTCATGTTAACAGTTCCTTCATCAACAAGCCTGTTTAAAGATGTTATTGGCAAAGAAGGTCATTTTACCAACCTTAATCGAATGATATTTTTAATGACGTCCTTTTTAGATTACAAACGATCAAAATGTCCATAGTTTTTTCGGGTAATAAGCAGTCGAATCTGCTTTTCAATTTCAATAAGTGCAAAAAACACAATACCTGTGAGGACAATAAGTATTCCTTCTGCAAAAGGAATTGATTCTGTAAGAAATATTTGCTGAAAAAAGGGTAAGTAAGTTATAGCAAACTGTGCCACAGTAATGATTATTACTGCCAACCAGATAACCTTTGTGCCTTTAACAGCGTTCCAGGTTAATGAGGTACCGTACATATTGCGAATGAAAAACAAGTGAAATATTTCCATAACCACCAAGGTATTTAGTGCAATAGTTTGAGCAAGATCTTCTGAATAGCCACGTTCTAACGCATGGAAATAAAGTCCAAATACGCCACACAGAAAAAGAATGGAAACAAGAATAATATGCCATACAAGAACACCGCTTAGCAGTGGCTCATTACGAGGACGAGGAGGGCGTTGCATCGTGTTTTCCTCTGTTGGCTCGAAAGCTAAAGTAATGCCCAGGGTAATAGCAGTAATCAGGTTAACCCATAAAATCTGAATAGGTGTAACGGGTAGACTCATTCCAAACAGTAAAGCTACAATAATAGTCATTGCTTCACCCGCATTGGTGGGTAAAGTCCAGCTGATGACTTTTTTTAAATTATCATAAACAGTCCTACCTTCACGAACTGCTGCGACAATGGAGGCAAAATTATCATCAGTTAATACTAATTCAGCTGCTTCCTTCGCTACTTCACTGCCTTTTTTACCCATCGCAATTCCTGCATCCGCGCGTTTTAAGGCAGGCGCATCATTAACGCCATCACCGGTCATTGCAACGGTCATTCCATAAGATTGTAAGGCCATTACCAGTCTTAATTTGTGTTCAGGACTTGTGCGAGCAAATATGTTAGTTACTAACACCGCTTTGGCCAACTCCTCATCATTCATGAGATCCAAATCGGTACCAGTTAATACCTTCTCGGGATTTTTAAGTCCAATTTGTTGTCCAATGGCAATAGACGTACTGGCATGATCACCGGTAATCATTTTTACCTGGATGCCTGCCCTATAACATTGATCAATTGCTGTAATAGCCTCCGGGCGAGGAGGATCAATTAATCCCACCAATCCAAGGAGTGTTAATCCGTCTTCAACATCAGAAAACTCAAGCACAGTATGTTCCGGTTTCACAGGCTTCATAGCCAATGCCAAAACACGTTGGCCTTGGGCGGCAATACGTTCTATTTGATTAATCCAGTATGATTCATTTAATGGCTCAAGCCCATTGTCTTCCGAACGTTGCTTCTGACAGAGTGCCATCACTTGTTCTGGTGCACCTTTGACAAAAATAAATGCTTGTTCTAGATGATTATGATGGAGAGTGGCCATGAAGCGGTACTTGGAATCAAAAGGAATAATATCCGTGCGCATCCAGGTATTTCGTTCTTCAGAAAGCACTGGATTTATTTTTCCAGCGAGAGTTAACAATGCTCCTTCCATGGGGTCACCGCGTACTTGCCAAACTCCTTCACGCTCACGAAGTGCGGCATCATTACAATGTATGGAGGCTCGAGCAAGTTCTGATAGCAATGGGTGGTGATTGATGTTAATGCTGTTCTTATTTAATTGAATAGTCCCTTTAGGCTCATATCCTGTGCCATCTAATGTAAACACATGTTCTGTTGTTATCACAGAAGCTACTGTCATTTCATTTAGGGTAAGTGTACCTGTTTTATCAGTACATATAACTGATACTGCACCTAAAGTTTCAATGGCTGGTAAGCGGCGTACAATCGCATTACGACGTGCCATAGCCTGCACCCCAATCGCAAGCGTAATCGAAAGCACTGCGGGAAGTCCTTCCGGAATAGCGGCAACAGATAATCCAACAATAACCATGAACAGTTCACCAAAATTATGGTGCTGAACAAAATAACCATAAGCCAGTAACAATGAGGAAATCAGTAAAATCAGGGCGGTTAGCCATTTAGCAAATAAACCCATCTGAACTACTAGCGGAGTGGTCAACATGCTTACTGTTGATAATAGACCACTGATGCGTCCAATTTGGGTCATTTCTCCGGTAGCTACCACAATACCACTTCCTTGACCATTGGTAACCAAGGTACTGCTATACGCCATGCAGGAACGATCACCAAGCGAAACATCAGGGTTAACCGATTTTGTTTGTTTTTCTACAGGAACTGACTCACCGGTGAGTATGGCTTCCTGGATGGTGAGACCATGGGTTTTTAGTAGCCGTAAATCAGCAGGTACCTTGTCCCCAGCTTCTAATAATACGATATCTCCTGGCACCAGCTCTTCACCTGCTATGCTGTGATGCTCACCATCTCGTAGTACGGTTGCCATAGGCGTGAGCATCTGGCGAAGCGCATCCAGTGCTTGTTCTGCTTTTCCTTCCTGAATAAAACCAATTAGTGCATTGATAAGTACCACCGCTAAAATAACTGCAGTATCAATTATATGGTGCAATAGAGAGGTAACTATCGCAGCTCCTAACAATACATAAATCAGGATATTATTAAATTGCAACAGAAAACGAAGTAGTACACTGTGCCTAACGGTCTCTGGCAAACGATTATACCCGTAGGTTTTAAGCCGTGATTGAGCCTCCTTCTTGGTTAGACCAGATGGAGAGCCTTTAAGTTCGGCAAGTACTCTTTCGGCAGTTTTGGCATGCCAAATTTGTTGCTCATTTTTAATCATCATTATTAATAGGCTCTAACAGGCGAAACAAAGCCAATAGGCTTTAACGCCAGTAAAGAACAGCTTAATTGTTGCACGACGCTTTCTGCCGTATTACCAATAATAAAACCAGGTATCCCTGTTCGTGCCACAGTACCCATAACCAATATATCAATTTGATGGTCCGTGATAATTTTTTGCATCACGTGCTCTGGTTGGCCTTTAACATGTTGAATTTTATAGCTGCCACCAATATTGGCTTCTTTAATCAGTGTTTCTAGTGCTAGTAAATGTTCGACTTTTGTCTCTGAGACGATTTTATTTAATTCTTTATCGGATATCTTGATATAAATCCGGTCACGCAGATATTCTTCAAGTTGATAAATCCAGCATGAAATAATGGTGAGCTCACCACTGCATCGGTCAGCGAGGGTTCGGGAAACTTGCAAAAGTCTTATTGCAAGGTCACGACCCACTTGCTCTTCATTTTCAGGATCAATAGCTACGGCTACCTGAATGTTATTGCGTGAATGTTTTATCGGACGGCATAACCATACAGGACAAGGGCATTTACGAAGTAAAGCCATATCCAGTGCTTCAAATCCCTTTCCATCCACCCTGGGCTCTGCTTCTTTGATTACCAAGTCATGTGCGTTGCGTAAGACATGGCGGATAATCCGTACAGCAGGAACGGAGCCACAATCGAGCTCTACGGAGATGCTAAGTTCAGTATCATCTATTTGTAACATCACCTGGATGGCTTGGATGGCTTTGGTCATTCGCTCTTTAAGAAAATCCTCATAGGATTTTTGATATTCTTGATGACTACCTGGAAGTTCTGGACAAACGATTAGAACGTGAAGTGCGGCTTGATTGTTTCGTGCCAGGCTTAGGGTCTGTTTTAATCCCTCCATTTCATCGCGGATTCCATGGCTTACAAATAAGATATTTTGAAAATGCTGCATCATTTACTCATCCTTAAAATAAGAGACAAAATTGGTGGCGAATAGAATTGCTGAATAACAATTATTAATTAATTCTGATTATAAGTTGTTCTATTCAGTAACACCTTTACATGTATTGTCCACCATTAATATCTATATTAGCACCTGTTATAAAACTCGTTGCAGGGGATGCTAAAAAAGCAATAGCATCGGCAATTTCGTCAGGCTTACCTAATCTGGCAACAGGAATAGCAGCGATGATTGAGTTTAATACGTCTTCACGCATTCCACTTATCATCGGTGTTTCGATATAACCCTGTGAAATGGTATTGACGGTGATCACCTTACTGGCTATCTCTAGAGCTAAACTTTTAGTAAATCCAAATAAAGCTGCTTTGCTCGCAGCATAATTACACTGCTCAAATTGTCCTTTCCGCCCATTAATCGAGGATATGGAAATAATACGACCATATGTCCTGTCCAACATAGCAGGTACAACATTTCTTGTCATAAATCGTCGACAAATTGCTGTACCTATAACGCATGTTCCCCCTGTGACAAGTACAGTCCTTTGTTCCATGATAATCCGCCTTAATTTATATTTGGTACACGAGATGTTCTTTTTAAAACAAAAAATCCAGCCAGCCCGGCAGTTACAGAGCCCAATACCACACCGATTTTGACTAAGGGCATTAAATTCAAATCACTGTGTTGATAGGCTAAAGAGCCTATAAATAAACTCATTGTAAATCCCACCCCACAAATTAATGCAATACCATAGACTTGGCTAAGAGTAATCTTATCGGCTTTAAGGAGCTGTTTAAAATGCACAAAATAACCTAAAGACAAAAAGATGCCGACTTGCTTACCAACAAACAAGCCAAGAGCTATCCCTAAGACAATAGGATGAGTAAACATCGAAACATCAAGACCGATGAAAGTCACCCCTGCATTAGCAAAAGCAAAAACAGGGAGAATGATAAAAACTATCCATGGGTGTAATCCTTCTTCTAGTCGGTTTAGCATGGATTTTTTTCCTTCATCGGGAATAGCCATGGCAATCACTATACCTGCTAATGTTGCATGAACACCTGACTTTAATACGGCAACCCACAGTAAAAAACCGATTACCAGAAACACTGAAACACGACGGCATTTAAAATAATTTAATCCCACCAAAATTATAGTCATCAACAGAGCAAAGGAAAGTGAAAGTAGCGATAATTTTTTTGTGTAAAAAAATGCAATAATAACAATGGCGGCAATATCATCAAAAATGGCAATTGCCGTAAGCAGGATTTTTAACGAAAGGGGTACGCGTGAACCTAAGAGCGATACAATCCCTAAGGTAAACGCGATGTCCGTTGCGGTAGGGATTGCCCAGCCCTGAAGGTACATTGGATTATGTGCATTAACCACGATGAAGACTAGAGCAGGGACCAGTAAACCACATAGGGCGGTAATAACAGGAACAACCAAATTTTTTTTATTGCTGAGTACACCCCGTTTCATTTCTCGTTTAATTTCAAGACCAATTAACAGAAAATAAATGGCCATCAAACCATCGTTAATCCACAATAATACTGATTTTTGTATGAATAGAGAGCCAATACCCAGTGCTCCTTTAATCTGTAACAAATTATCGTAAGCAACACGGTATGGCGAGTTAGCAACTATAATTGCAAGTACAGCCGCAATAAATAATAAAATACCACCTAAGGTCTCTAAAGTATAAAAAGAATCTGATTTGGCCATAAGTGGATTCGCTAATACATAAAAAATTAGTGTACTGTCTAAGTGTCAGAATTTAAAGTAATTAAATGCTATGAGTCCAAATCTTTAAAATGAATTGTTTAATGAAAGGGTTACGAACTATGTAACCCTTTGAGGAGGGAGAGATTGAAAGTCACTTATCATTGAAAAGGTGATAACACTCTAAATTACCTTTTGTTTTTAGTTGAAATCGTTGAATTAGTTAGTAATGGATTAACTACTACCTTTGTTCCGAGAAAATCATTGTTTTCGCTGGATAACTCAATAAATTCATGGTTAAGCCATTTAGCATCTTCTGTAAACATGCGCACACACCCGTGACTTGCACGGTACCCGGGGATGTCATTAGAACCATGAAGGGCAAATCCTTTATGAAAATACATGCAATAAGGCATCCTGGCATTATCGTAGGTATTGGATCGGCACTGTTCGTTTTCTTTACTAAATATCCGAAATATTCCAGTGAGTGTTCTACATGATTTTGGGCTATCAACACACTTGTCACGACCTGAAGAAATTGGGCCCCATTTTACTAAATGTCCTTGATGGTTATATGCGCCCCATGCAAGCTTCTCTTGATCAACAATAATTTGTTTCTCTCCATCAGTATCAACTTTTAAGGGGAATGGAGAAATATCGAAGAGGTTTAAATTGCTTAAGTTTACGGGAACTGCAATTTCTTTACCGACCCAAAGTGCATTGTAAGTTCGATTTAATCGTTGAACTAAATCACGATGTTGGGGATCTGGAAACAGGTTTTCCCAACTATGACCACGTGCTATTTTTAAGCAATCATACTGAGGGTAAGCACAAAGCATGGGCCCATAAAACGCGGCACTGTATACTGATGTTGTTTGAAATGTCACAAGCACTGCCAAGAGTATTATTTTCATAACTCATCCTTGTTTTTGATTGTTGCTCATGAAAAAATCATATGCATTCAAAACGCAAGTACGTGAATAATATTTGCCCTCCCTGATTTAATAATAGAATATTAATTGGCTGCTGTCAGATAGAATAAGAAGTAATATCTATCATATAGTTATGAAAGAGCTAAATTTCATATTAAAAATGAGTCAAATAGGTATGATAATTTTTTTTAAAATCATCACTTTCCTGGTATTTGAGCAAGGCATTATTAATAGCTTGTAATAAAATCAAATTGTCTCGATTTACGGCTATACCTAAACCAAATCCATAACTAAAGGATTGACCTAGTACAGCAAGTTTGTTTGCGGATTGTGCTTGCCAATACAGGGCGGAAGGCTCATCAAGTAATCCAAAATCAATTTTTCCTTTATATAAATCATCTATTAGATAGTTTAAGTTAGTATAAGAAGTAATAATTGAGCTTTTTACTCCCATTTTTTTGATGACATTAGGGAAAATCGATCCTTCTGTAATGCCGATTTTTTTGCCGTTTAGCAGTTTTAAGCCAAAGGACCGATTTGCTAATTTTTTAGGTCCAATAAAACGTGCCTGACTTAATAAATAAGGTAACGAAAAGTTCACCATTGCTGCTCGTTCTGCAGTGATGGCAATAGAGCTGGTTGCTACATCAACTTTTTTGGTGTTCACTGCGTCAAGAATTTTATTAAATCGGATCGGAATAAACTGGCAAGAACGCTTTAAGGTTTTACAAACATATTCCATCATCGAAATATCATAACCATAGAATTGATTGTGAGCTCCTTGCATCACTGACGTGGTCAACCAAAATGTTACACCCCAGTTAAGCAACTTTCATTAATAAATCGCTCTGTTTTTCAAATTGATTTGGGCTTAAATATCCCAAATATGAATGTAATCTGTGGCTGTTAT
>NZ_RZGU01000036.1:0-20361 GCF_003990085.1 Legionella sp. km535
ATTAGGCGCCTGCAGAAAAAGGCTGGCTGGGGAGACTCAACTCTTGATATGATTTTAATGGCCCCATTTTAATGGGATCGTGCAACCTTGCAGGAGATTCCTCGCTACGCTCGGAAAGACGTCATATTTTTAATGGGACAGACGTGCGTTTTCCCCTAAAGTCTCTTTATAATATGTTTTTATTAGGCTATCTTAACATCTGCCTAAAAATGGATTAAACGTTCTGTTCATACTGAGGTAACCATGATTGTGATAAAAAGGCTCAACGAATCGCATATAAAGGAATTGTCCTCCTATCTCGATCATTACCAAGAAACGACTATGTTTTACCAAAATTGCTGTATATCTTTGCCTAAAACAAGCTGCCGACCGAGAAGTTAAAAAGGCAGTTTTGTTCACTTATGAACCACCTGCTATTGGCGCTTATCAATCTCTTGGTTTTCATTAAATAGGAAGGTATCGATTGGCCTTGCTAAAATGAGGCGCTGATAAAAATTTCAGGTTACTTTAGATTATTAATAACACGGTTCGAATGATATAATGCTCGAGTTCACAAAATACCTACTGAGTGAAACATGATTCTACTTCGCGAACCCTCTGCCCAAGATGAAACTGTCTTTATCTCTACAATGAAAAACAGTCGTGAATTTCATTTTCCTTTTATAAGCGCTCCGTCGACTTCCGAAGAGTTTCAGACTTATTTGAATAAGAGCAAGGAAATAGGTGAACAATACTATATTGCCTGGAATGATAACCAAGAAATTATCGGTGTTTTTAACATTAGCGGTATTATGCGCGGTGTATTTAAAAGTGCTTATTTAGGTTATTACGCCTCTGTAGAGTGCGCTGGAAAAGGATTAATGAGCCAGGCACTAAAGCATGTTCTTAATGAAGTATTTACAACCCTGGACCTGCATCGAATTGAGGCCAATATCCAGCCTACCAATACAGCATCCATACAATTAGCAACGAAATGCGGATTTATTAAAGAAGGCTTTTCACCGCGTTATTTGAAAATCAACGGTACCTGGCAAGATCACTTTCGTTTTGCACTCACCTTTGAGGATTGGGTAGCAAATCGGTAGCGGGAGACTAGACACATACAATCTATCAAGCTATCTGAACTAATAAAAATAAAAGGGTTCCTATCGTACACAGCCTCACCATCAATATGCCGTTGCTGGACTAAAATCCGCCTGGCAGGTTCCTCAACAATGGGAAAACCGCGTTTTGATAATTCGAATAATATTGATGTTTTACCGCTGCCTGGCGGCCCAGTTAGCAAGTAATGTTGATTCATAATTTCCTCAAAAAAAATACTCTCTATCCAGGTTCTGTGGACGAATTTTTAATTCGTTGAAATAAGTCGTCGTTGCGAACGAACTGAAATGTTAGCGAAAATTCGATCTGAATTTCTTCGCTAACACTCGCAATGACGTATTTTAATGCAATAAATCGATTATGTTCACAGAACCCAGTACATTAAAGTTGATCCTGATTCAATCTTTGTATCCAGTACTTTTGTCTCTTTTAGAGAACCTAATTCTGATAACCAATCTTAATTAAAGATGCATAGATGGCATTGGTTGCGGTACAATACGCCATAACAACCTTTATGAAAGCATTTGTTGAAATAGTATACTGAGTTTAAGTTTTATTATTAAGTTTTATAACCACAATTGGCATCTTGAATATGAGTACTGATTTTTTCTTGAGCATTATTCATATCTCCGATCAAATCTTTGAGTTGTTCCACAAACACGTTTACGTTCACCTGATTCATACTGCGTAACACTTCATCACGCAGGGTAAATCCATCATTGTTAGTAAATAGTGCATACAGAACTTCTAATTTTTCATGAGATGTAAGCCCAGGATGTTTTAGTTTCGCTTCAAAGACGTTCGCTCTGTTGCGTCCTAAAGAGCCATGATAACGTGGACTAAAAAATCCATTATGAAAAAATTGTATACCAGAGGATTTGTAATTGTCTTTATATGTATTAATACCTCTTAATACTTTATCTATAACGTCATCCAAATTATCCTCTGTTATTTCGAAAATTGAAAACTCAAATTTCCTTGCTTTTTCAACATAAGCTTCTACTATTGATAGTTCATTCGTTTTGGAATCAATCGTGTACTTGGTATCGTCGAACTTATGAGCATCATTTTGATATTGAATTCGAGCCTTTCGAGTTAATCGGCCTTGTTCAATAATGAGCATTCTATGGGGAACTACCAATTCAGGAATAATCGTGTTTAACATTATTTCAGGTTTAACATGATTTGCAATGGGCATATATTGAGGTTTAAATACATCCCGACAACGAAGAACCTCAAGTGTATCAGCCATATTGACCAACTGTCGTAAATAGTCTATATCCCTATGAATTGCCTGATGTTTTGTAATAAATACATCTTGTTCATCTTTATATTGAACAAGATCTGCTATTAGTTCCGCTAAACTAGCTTCAAGCTTGCATATACTTAATAAGTATTTTTTACACGCTTCTGCACTTTGAGGATCCCATAAATCCATGCCATCACCTTCACGAGCAGAATCGTGAAATAAGACCGCAATTCGAATTAACATAAGCAAATCATCTGATTCTATGTCAAAACAGTTAGCGATTTCCTGGATTGCGCCAGAATACCCTACTACATGCTGTGTATAAGCATGATCGATTTTATCAATTAACTCCATTGCAGACAGAGTATGTAGAATCCCATGGGATTTGCGCATCAAAAACTCATGGCCATGATTGGATTTAAGTCGCGTTAATGAAGTTGGGATAGGTAATGACAACTTTTCAAAATTGATAACGGTCATGGGTTTTGAATAATAATGATAATTAACGTATTCGATAATATTGGACAAGGAAGGAATAAATAATTTCATAAAAAACTCGCACTTGATAACGTTCTGTTACTGCTGACCTTTTTCTCAGACATCTCAGCTTTATGCCCGAAAGCTTCTCACAAAATTAAAACACCTATGTAGGCAGAGAGAGCCATTCTCCATTCGTTCTGGATTAAAATTATAACATACCATTCATTTTTAGACCAGCGACCACCGGAAAAAAGATAATTTTTAATTCACAGATACGTTTCGGCTTTGATAGTACCCGGCCATTTTTTTAAGCCTAGGCCAACCTCCAACAAACCAAGTCAACATTGAGTTAAAAATTTTAGTCCTATAACTTCTGGTATTACCTGTACATCCGATAAAATTCAAGAAACAAGGTTGGGCGCATCGCCCCAAATTTCCCTTATTAATAAAAAAATAGATTGTCCGACCATGAATCCACCCTACGCTTGTTGTTAATGCAGGCCACATTATTGAAGCTCGGAGTATTTCTTAATAATGAAATCAGGAACAGTCCAAGTTAAATTATATGGATCATCTTTGGCTCAGTTGTTTCAGTTCATTCATTACATCGATAAGAACTTTGCACGATTGCAGATCTCTTTTTTTATAGCGTTTCTTTCCACGAAATAGAAATCGTAAGGATGCAATTTTAGAAGCACAGGACAATACTTCCTCTTGCACCTCCTTTCGTTCCTGACTTAAATGATTTGAAATAATTTGTGCCTGAGTTTTGAAATCAACATCAAGTCTCCAACAAGTGGAGAGGATGCAAAGTAACCAATCGCGTGCCTGTGCCAAATGCAAGGACATTATCATGCCAGGATCATCTTCAAAATCAATAAAAGCCACCTCATGACTTTCATGCAAAATCATATTACGTGAGAAAGCCTGGCTTAGATAAGCTCCTTTATCATGAACACTGACTATGGCTTTTAATATTTGCTCCCAATGAATAATTGAAGAAGGATTTTGAGTACTTTTCAAGATGAAATCAAAGCTTTTATCCCCCATGCATGACATGACAAAATACAGTTCATTTTCATAAATGATTTGAGGTACCAAAATATCTGCCATAAAAAGCGCTTTGAGACGACGCACTTCTGTATCTTGAGTTTTTTTTCCACCACTAACATGAATACCTTGCAGGGCGGGCATACGAAGCAATTTGCTAATTGATGTTAAAATAACATATCCAATTTTGCTGCGACTTTCTCTTTGTTTTTTAATAATGTACGTTTTACCTTCAAACACGAAGCTTGATATGCGATTGTTTGATAATGATGCCTGGTATTCTATTGCGTGGAGTAGACGAATATCCTGCTGCTTAGTATTCAATACGTTCTTCTTCGTTAATAAACTTTGGGTTGATTCATTATCATAGTATTGAAATTAAAATCAATTCCATTCTCAAGCTATTCCACGGGTGTCCCATTAAATATGTGACAGCCGTGCAATCTATTCAATCAATCCTGGAATTCATTTCAGCCTTGTACAAAAAAAAACGGTATTGCCCGCCTGTACGGGCATGACCGTTTTTTTTGCCATGAACAGAGTCATTTCAGTATAGAAGAAAGACTTTTGGTTACGGTCCAGGTAATGATAATCCCTAACCCAATAAACACCATCGCTGGAATGATATTTCTGGGAGGTAAGAATGAAATGGCAGCGAGATTTAAAATAACTGCCAAGCAAGGTACAAATAAAGGAATATGAAATACATTCTCTTTCATCCCCTTTTTTCTCTCGCTCAGTTTGATTTTGATTAATGCCACACTACTCAGTGAAAACACCAGCAAAACTACAGCACTGGTAGAACTGGCCAGATCTTTTAAAGTACCCGTCAATGCCAATCCAAGTACTAATGGAAATATTAATAAAATGGCAATGTAAGGTGTATGAAATGTTTTATGCACTCGCTGCAAAAAACCCGGCAAAAGATCAGATCGGGACATACCGTAAAGCAAGCGGGATGCTGTAATATAATTCAATAAAGTGGTGTTGGAAATTGCAAAAATGGCAATAATAGTAAACAGAGATTGAGGCATAGCTGGATACGATTTACTTACAACCTCTAAAAGAGGTGAATTCGATTGACTTAGTACTTCCCCTGGAACAATTGCAGTGGCCACCCAACTAACCCCCAAATACAAAAGTCCGGCAGTACTGAGAGCACCGAGTATTGCGCGAGGTATGTTTTTTTCCGGATTTTTAATTTCTTCGGCAATATTGGCCAAATCTTCAAAACCAGTGAATGCAAAAAAAGCTAAAGCCGCACCTTGTAAGATATCGCTCAATCCTGGCATTTGCTCTGGTGGAGCAACGGAAGTCTCATGAGGCGACGTGCTGAGATAAAAAAAACCACAAGCCAGGACTATTAACAGGCCACTCACCTCTACCAAGGTGCTTATTATATTAGCTATGGATGATTGTTTAATTCCGCGAAGATTAATTACAAGCAATAGACACATAAAGACGGAAACACCGACCCAATCAGGAAGATTGAAGCCTAAAGATTTCAAATAGCCCACAAAGGCCTGCGACAAAGTTGACATAGAAAGAATCGTGGCACTAAAAAGCAATAACCCTGCAAATATAGATAGCCACTGTAAGCCGAATGCTTCTTGTACATAAATGGAGACACCTCCACTTTTAGGAAGTCGACTCCCGAGTTCGCTATAGGTCAGGGCCGTCAGAAAAACAATTCCCATTGCAATTGCAAAAGAAAGCCAGGTCAAAGAACCTGCATGCCCCGCAATCTTACCTATGACCGCGTAAATACCAGCACCAAGTATATCCCCTACACCATATATAATTAAAGCACCCAAACCCAGTGCTCTGATCAATCCTGTTTGCGGCTTATTATCCAATTAAAATCCTTTTTAGTAATATAAAAATAAAATCATATAGTTAATGAATGCTTGCTTAAATGTTAATGCTTCAAAGAGCATCAAGACTATAATACAGATGAATTAATTAATAGTGCAACAGCATGGTAGCTTAATAAAAAAATACCATGCTGCTTTTTGGGGCCTGGTTCATTTAGCAGCAGAGGGGAATTCCCCCAACTCACCCACATTTATATTCTAAAGGTCTGTATTTTCTGACATTTAGGCGATCCTCTGCTCCCTTATCTACAGTCTGTTATTAACTTTAGGTAAGGCTGTTACAGTCAAAATCCCATGACGGGTAACTCTCTAATAGGTAGAGATTCTAAACGCGGTGGTTTCTCCGAATTAAACAATGGAGCCGCTAAAACCTTGGGAGCCAACACAACACCACAAATAATAGCAATGCGTTCAAAAAAAGTCCTCTTCGTTGCAAAAGAAGCAGAAGATAATGATGATTGCTCTTCATCATAACGGGTTTTTGCCCAAATAAATGCGTGCTTTATCAAAAATGGAGGGATATTATTATTGATAAGGCGTTGAAGACCGTCTCTCATGATCATTTGATCTTCAGAATTTATTTTTCCTGAAGTGATCTCGTAAAACAGCTTGAATGAAGATATTGCCGAGCAAGTTGTTTTAGAAAAAAAATTAATTTTCGTGTTAATGGGCATCCATGATTGATTAGAATTTTGTCCTGAACAACCAGGCCAATTTTGATTCCTTATTCTTTCGTTATCAATCCAATAGTTTGGCGATATGCAACAAATATCTGCTATGCACTCAAAAAAATCTTCATATTGACTTATAGAGATATAATCAGCACGATTAGCCCACCTTAGCGCATTTTTAAGAATAATTGGATCGAAGCCTTTATTTATTTGCAACACAAGACTCTTCCTCAGTTCTTCAGCATCCTCTATATAAATCTTTGGAGAAATAAAATTATCAAAATAATCTAAAGGAGATTCTATATCATTAACTTGTGTATTTTTTGCTGTATTCGCCAAAGTAGAAACAGCAAGAGACAATTCGTTTTGTTGCTGACCATTTGATGAGAACAATTTTTCTGCCCTGCAAATTAAGCCAGTCACAGCTATCGCAGTCCCAGCAATGACTCCACCAATCATAAAAACAGAAGTTAAAAAAGCTGCCGAGACCAGAATAACCCCTATAACTATTAATGAAATACCGAGATTTTTCATTAAAATAGATTGATGTCCAATCAATTGCTTACCAAGTAACTCTAATTGAAGGAGATTATCTTTATAATCAAGATAATATTCGGAATTCAGCTTCTGACTTATATTTTCTCGCTCATCAAAAATAAATTCTACGCGACCAAGTACTTGTTCTAAATGGAAAATCACTTGGCCATTATTTGGTTTTTTCTTATATATCTCTTGAGTTAACCAGATAACTTTATGGCATTGAACAATTAAATCGCTCCAATTATTGAATGGATTCTCCTGTTGATAACTGATGAGGTCGTTATAAAATCCGTCTCTCATTTGATATTCAACATAAGCCTTTCTTTTCTTTAAAGCCTCAGGATTTTCAACATGTTGAGTATCAATTACTTGTGCAAAATTTTCTGATTTATACATACTATTAACCTCTATTAAAAACAGTAGATAAATTTGGCACATCCGGATTTTTATGTTTTAGAGGATGGGAAAAAAATCTTGGTGCATGAGATGCCGAAGCAATATTATGTTCAATTTCAACAGAAGCTTTAACTTTTTGAATTATATTAGATAAGATCATAATAAGAGGATTTTCTCCTTGCTGGGCAGCATTTAATCGCTTTACCAAGACAGGAGTAAGCAGGTTTAATACCGAATACATATCTCTAATAGAAAAATGCTCTGTTTGTTCGCCTAAATTAACGCACCCAATATCGATTTCATCTTTAAGGCTATTATCTAATGCATCTGGAGTTTTTATCATTATGTCAGTCAACACGGATTTAAAAAATTCCGAGCGTTGTTTCTCTGTTGGTAATGAAACTTCCAATTTATTACCAAATCGTGAGAGTACAGGAAGAGCTATCCTCTCTAGATGATTAGTTGCGGCAATAATAACAAATGGGTTTTTACTTTTATCAAAACCATCCATTTCAGTTTGTAACAATAGTGCAGCACCAGAAGATGAAGCAAAACGATCAAATTCATCAATGAAAATGATTGATTTCTCTGATGATTTAGCTAACGACAAAACGTCAGCAAGCTCATCCACAGTATTCCCAGGATTAACAACAAAACATGGACAATTAATTTTTTCAACAATTAATCTAGCAAATTCTGTTTTTCCTCCACCAGGAGGACCAAAAAGTAAAGTGTGAACTTTATAACCTGGATTAATTTTCAAATAAATATCTGATTGAGCTATATAAGAACAGATGTGTTCGGTAGCTTCTATAAGCTCGGCACTTAGAGGCATAGCCCTTTGGATTTCTTCTAATTTGTTTAATCTTGGAGCAATTATTTTAGCCTGACCCTTTTTAGGCCGTTCTAATTCTTTACGAACCGCTTCAAAACACGTTTCAAAAATTTTATCCGTAAAAACATCTGTTAATTTTAAATGCTGTGTGTTTGCAACTTTATCTATATAGTTTTTTAATTGTCTTGGAGACCAACCTGTTGTTGCATCCGCAATTTTTTCGATAATAGTAGAATTGGGTTCAAGAATCATTGAAGAAAGCAAATGTTTGATTATTAACTCTCGATTTGCTCTATCTGGCAAATCAAAAATCACAGCAGTCCCTGCCCTACTTTTTATAGCAGGTTTAATTCGTTCTAAATAATTAGTTGTGCCGATTAAAACAACTTGGCGCCCCTTTAGGCTATCAATTCCTGTTTGAAATATATTGACACATCCATCATTTCTAAGCATAAAACTTTTTTCAGCGCCCTCAGTATCAGGCAAAATGGTGTCGATTTCATCTATAAAAAGACAAACAGGCTCATTTAATTCAATCACCTGATCAAAATATTCCTTGATTCTTTTTTCTTTTTGACCAATATAAGCATCTTCTGCAGTTCCAACAACATACTCCAAGATTTTGAAACCTTGTTTTTTTAGAACAGCTTTAGTAACTTCTGTTTTACCAACACCAGGCGGCCCTGAAATTAATAAAAGATGTTGTTCTGAATGAGGGTTCGCCTTAATACCTTCTAAAAAGAGGTGTATTTCTGCTTCTTTTTCTTCTATTCCTATAAATTCACTCGGTTTCAAATTTCTTAATATGTTATAAGGATCTTTATGTGCGAGTTTAAAAAATGGTGTTATTCCGCAGCTGCTACGAGTATATGGGTCATTATCCAGCGATATTATTTTTTCTATTGCATTTTGAAGTGATTGAATTCTTAACCTGGGAGAGTAAGTTAACTCACTTAAAACATGCAACCAAGAACGTGATCCTGGGAATTCCAACCGAGCTAAATCATCAGAAGAAGCAATTTCATCTAATATTAACTGTTGTAATTTATCATCTAAAGACCTCATTATTTTTTCATAATATTCCGGAGATCTTATAACAAATGGAACTTGTCTGTGCTCTAAAAACAATTTAAAATCTTCGACAGCGTGTAGATCATCAGGACTTATACTCATAACCTCTTCATACCAAAATTTTGCCTGTTCATAATCTTGTGATTTTCCATTTGCCCCCCAAAAATAATCTTCAGCCAGCTTAGTCAAGTGTATTATCAGTAATTTTTTAGCGTGCTGACTTCCTAATTGGATTGCATTTTCATAGCATAATTTTGCCTGTGTATAATCTTGAGATTTTCCATTTGCCCCCACCAAATAATCATCTCCTAACTTAATCAAGTAAGAGATTAATTTAGATTTTGCTTCCTTACCTCCTAATTCAGCGGCTCGTGTATATAGTGTATAAGCTTGCGGTAATCTGTAAAATTCAAAGTATTCAGCGACTGCAGCTATATATTCTGGGCCATTGACATCCAAATCAACAATTAGTTGATGTAATTTTGAGTAAAAATCAGGTGAAGACAAAATTGTAAAATCATAACTAATAGAAAATAATTTCTTATCTTTATGTATTTTTCTTAATAAGTGGCGGTTCAGAGAATAAGTGCTGGTAGATCGATTATCTATCAGATTTTGTTGCAGTATTTCTATAGGAGCGTGCTTAAAATCAGAGGTAAGTCTTCTTTGCAGGTTATCAGCGCTTTCTTTATCGTAATTTGTGCCTATCCAAAACAACCTGTCATAAAGTCCTCTCTTCAAATCCCATGCCTTGATAGCGAGAAGTAAAATGCTTCTTTGTCTTTTTTGCATCCTTGAGTCTTTTATAAGAGATGCCAGATCATTCTGACTACATATAGTAGTATCATTTTTATTTTGCATACTTCGTTTCCTTAGAGAAGTAATTAAATGGATTTTTCAATGGTCTAAAATTTTTACTAATGAAAAAATTTTGGGCATGTTATTTGATGATAAAAATATTGTCAACTTTTAAAAAAAACTCCTTGATAGATTTAACCCCCCAAATAATTACATGATGTGGTCTAATTGATTGATTAATAATAACTACACAATATAGTGAATCCGATATCAAGTGATGTTTCTGCTCTCAGACCCACAAGAGGCAAGAAGCAGGCTCATAATTAGCGGGGATAAAATTGGGCGCCCGAATCATTTGTCTCACATGATGATGACGATGATGAGGCAACACATGTTGTGCGCGATTCAAAAAACGAATATCCATTGTAGGTTTGCGATTGTTGCTCAACTAACGACATTTTTTGCTTAAGCGCTTCAACTGGATCAAAAGTATCCGCACATGGATTGAATAGATTGAGTGGAGACTGTGCGTGATAATGAGCAATTTTTTTTGGTAACCAATCCATTAAAATCCTTGCTTTACCTCTATCTTCTTGGGGAACCACACGCGCAAGCCAGGCTTTAACTGTCTGGGTTATCTTTGTAGAAGAATCCACAAGTGTCAGAGAGGAAACTGCCAGGATGTCTTCAAGATACTCGTATTCCTTACCCGTAAGAATAACCAGGAATGCCCTTTTGATAAAATCAGACAAGTCAACAGGCAATGGCTCTGCAGCCATTTGTACGCCAAAAATTGCAGGAAATAATTTATATTGCAGAAAGGAGTCCAGATTAGCCATAGCAACATTTATATTGTGTGGAAAACATTTACGGATATGCTTGACCAATATTAATAACGGAATAGATGCCAGATGACTTGCCACGTCAGGTATCGCGTTGACTGTTGCAAGATCCAGCTCCCAGCCCAGTTGGTTGGACAGGCGGATTAAACGCATGAGACGTACAGGATCAATCTCAATGGATTTTTTGAAAGAAATGAGTGTTCGTAATTTACGTTGATTAAAATCAGTAATACTCCGATGATAAGGTATGAGAAGAGTGGATTTAGAGTTTACACCCAAACAATTAACGGTAAAGTCGCCCTGGGACAATAATTTTTTCAGGGTATCCCCAATGCGGCAGGTAATATCTACAACCTGATTTTGATCGTCAGGATTGGTTATGTGAAACACATCATCAAATGTTTTACTTTTACTGATGTCAGAAAACAAAGTCGGCAGAATGCTTACTGGGCAATTGGTTATTAAATCCACATCATTGGGATTTAAGCCCAGTAACGTATCCCTGACAAAACCACCTATGATGTAGGCCTGGTAACCAGCACCTTCGATGATCTCAAGAATTTTCTGGACAAAAGCCGGATTCTGATAGCCTTCTGGCAGTTTAAGACTACTTTTTTCGGACAGTTCGTGCTGGCACAGCGAGGAATCAACTGAACTGGATGCGAGAGGCATATTGCTTTGTATTGAATCATGGACTAATGCAGGCGTTCTCATTACATCTTGCGCTGGAATAGCTGTTGTAACGACCGGGGATTCTATCGCAACAGCAGAGGCGCTTTCCACAAACCTTGGTTTTCGCCCCTTTTTACCCTCTCCCCTGCGAGGTTTTGATGGTTTTGATGGTTTTGAAGAAAGAGATCTTTCCATGCTTTTTTGATTGTATAGTTCAATTGCTCTCAATCGTGATGAGGAGATAGAAGAACGTACTTTCTTTCCTTCTGGTAATTCAACAGGCCTAGACGCTACGGTGACAGGAGCTCTCTTGGCTGGCAGTTCCGATGACTGATGTTGCGGCATATTGCCCAGAAAACGCTGATAGTGTTCTGTCCAACGCATCTGTAACATTTCCTTGGTCGTTTTTATACGGCATTGTTTAAACTGCGCAAACCATGCTCGATATAGTGCCCGTGCATCTCCCTCGCTTTGTATCATTCCGGAGTTAAAAGAGAGTGCGTACCATGCTGACTGGAATTGTTCCAATAAGTTGTTATTTTCATTTTTTTCTTTAGTAAGAGGCCAATAATTATTTTCAAGAGCGTGGGGCTGGTGAGGATTCTTTAAAAAAGTCAGCAGTTCGGAATAGTGTTTTTGAGAGGAAATGGCCTTCAGCATTGTATTGATTAACTGTTCCGAATGTGATGCTTCTTCTGGAGTTAAAACCGCTCGCAAAGCATCCTGCAATGCTTTTGCCTCAAAAAGAACGATATCTGCACGGCGAGATTCACCTTCTTCAGACCAGTGCAATGCTTCTTTACAAAAAATTTCAAGAACACTAAGAAATGTTTTTTTCAATCGAGGATTTTTAATCAACCCACCATGCAGGGGTATGGCCAGAAACAGATGGTGAAGTGCAGTATATCGTGCATCTAAATCTGCCCTGTTAGTAGATTTGTGTTGATAAAATGAAGTAATAAACAATATAAATAATCGACACTGAAGATTTTCACTGCCCGATGTCTGCGCAAGTTGTACGAAGAGTCTAGCTACTGCCTGATAATTAATGTTATTCCATTTATGTTTTCTTTGGAGGGCTTTTTCCAAAAGCTCAAGAAATACCGGGCACTGCATTTCAAGCTCTAATGGGTTTACCTTATCAGAGCATGAACTGGATTTCAGTGATGAGGCTTCTTCTAATGATGCGATCAATGCCTCAACTTTTGGAGTAAAAAATTGTACTAACCTTGCATAAGTATTATGTTTAATCTTAATAATATGAGTATGCAGCATTTCCAGAGCGTTTTTCAGGATGTATTGATCAAAAAGGCGCGTCTCTGTTCGCTTTAAACATTCTTCAAGAATTAAGGCAAGACGTTTTGCCAATTCCAGGCGCTGTACCGAATTTCCCGATAAAATACCATGAGACAATTTAAGCGCTATTTTTTCTACTTTGCCTGCAATATCCGAGAGAGAACTTTCCTGAGATGACGTTCCTATAATGTCTCCAAGTACTGCATTGGCAGCATCAAGAATATCTTCCATCATTTTATAGGTCAGATTATTTGGGGAGGCAAGCTCCGGTACATTCATTATGGTATTCACAGTAAATCGGAGCGTTCTTGCCAATTGAAGACAAGGAGTTGGCGGAGCAGCCAGAATTTCTTTTGCCGATGCAATGCAATAAACAGGACTGTTGAGGTTATACAGCGAATCCTTGCTCGTTGAAGTGCTGTTCCCCTCCAATTTTTGTTGATTAATCATGCCCGTTAATACGTCTATATTCGCCAGAAGTAATTCTGCATTCTTAATTTTATTTTCCAGAGTCATCTCAATGACACTGTTCTGAAGAATCGACATAGTCTTTAACATGTTTTCATCAAATTTTGAGAAGACATTTTTACTTTTTTGCAGGTTATTCTCATTCTGACTTTCGTTATTTAATGTTATGCTCAACAGATTAATCAGCCGGTTATGAATTTCGTAAAAAGTGGCAAAATATTCAGTTCTTAGATAACGAAATAGTGATCTATCGCACTCATTGAGGCTATAGCAGTTCCTCGAATCCATCAGATCCATACAGGCTAAATGATATTGCCACAGATCAAAAACGATTCCATGGCAAAAGGACATCTCATGTACAGTGGTTGAGTTTTCAAACAATTTGAAGAAAAACACGAGTACTTTTTGAAATTCAAAAAAGGGTTTATATATAGGAAAATCGGCTAAAACCTTCAACGAATCAGTAATCGTTTTAGTATGGTTCGATAGAACGCCAAACTCGTGATTTAATGTTTGCAAAAGACATTCTGATAATTGAGAAAGTCTCTCAGGCTTACTTAACCAAACTCGTGTTGCGATATGAAATTCCGGGTTAGCAAAAATTTGTGGTTGGTTTCGTATTGCAATCACCAGTTTCATGAAAATGCTCGTAATCATTACACTGTCTTTAGAATCCTCTTGAGATTCAAACTGAGGATCATAAACAAAATAATTGATGTATGGTGATGTTTTTGGCAATAGCGCTTTAAACATAAATTCTTTATGCAATCGTTCAATTTCCTGCTTGGTACACCTTAGCGCATCACAAACGGCTTGAATTGTAAGACTACGTTGCATAGTTGATTGTTTATTTGATACAGGCGCGCTCAACGCATTTCTGCTCTGTTCTAATAAAGTGGCGAGCAGCTCGTGCAATTGCCTATAGGCACTGAGGGCGTTGTTGTAGGTCCAGAGGCAATCTTCCCAGCGTTTCTCTGATGCCTCTGTTGAAAGTCCAGTTAAATAACTTAATTTAAACGCATAATGCCCCGGTACCATTCCGTAAAGGAACACGGATTGACTCAATGCAGATTGCAATCGCTCCCTTAATTCTTCAGGATATGACTCTGGATTAAAGGCAAAGTTGGCGATGAAATTCCAGATTTCATCTTCATCTTTTTCGATCTCTTTCAAAAAGGTAGTAATACTTTCTACTGTCCTCAACGAATTGGGTTTATCAAATTGATGTTCGAGATAAAGCAATTCATTCATTATATTCCAGCGAGCAAGAAGACATCTCAAACGCTCGTGCCATAAAATTGAAGGCATTTCCATAAAACGCTTCGCAATTTGCGTATAAGCAAATAATTTAATGGCATTCTCTCGTGAAAATTGCTGATATAATTCCAAAAACAAGGGATGTTTTTTTTGTGGTAAAAAATAAAATATTTGTTCTATGCCTACCTCTACATCTGATCCCAAAATTGTTTTAGCGAGCTCCCCTACTGGCGCCGGTTTAATATCAATCGTGGTGCGAGAGTAATGGAATGGAGTGGACTGTTTTTGTGGCTTTCTTTTAAGCATTGTGTCTTCTGTACGGAATTAAGTGTTCATATTTTAATCTTTTAATGAATTTATTCAAGTTTTTGGGGATATGGAACCTGGAATCCGTCTATTTTTTCAGCTGGGAAGATGTGTACAGCCCCCTTAAGACAATTCGCTAATAGATTTTCATTAATACCCAACGTCCCATTAAAAACGGATGTGTATCCATAACAAGTCCTAGTGAGTTCCCTGCAAAACGTCACCCTTTAAATCCAGCCCTTGCCTGTGCCTAAGTCTTTCCGAGCTCGTTTGAATCTGAGCCTATGAAAATAGAAATTCATTATGCTAAGATGTTTGTTGCTCATCAGCTGCAGATCACAAACGCTCACTGCTCAGCAGCTGAATTCTTAAGGATAACGTATGAAAGTTTGTTTTTATGGAAAAACACTACCTCAAATTCTTCTTGAACTGGCAGCACTGCCTCGACTTAATACCGAGATAGATTTAAGCAGAAATGATCTTGGCAACCGTTCCTGTGCCGATGTTGTTGCCATCATGAATGCTCTGCCGAGGGACACCCAATCAATTAATTTACGCTCCAACGGCCTCTACCTTAAATCCGTTTCAGATCTTGTAACCATCATCAGAGCGTTACCTGTTAACCTTGAATCCCTCGATTTGGGTTGGAACAAACTCTGTATCAAACCTGCCAAAGACCTTGAACAAATCATGAGCGCTTTGCCAGTCAGCCTAAAATCCCTCAAGTTGGGCTGGCATTCACTTCCCCTGAAATCCGACCAAAATTTAGCAGCCATTATGAACGCACTGCCTAAAACGCTGCAGTCGCTTGATTTGCATGGCAATAATCTAGGTAGTAAATCCTATGAGGAACTCAGAGCCCTTTTCCAAGCGCTGCCTGCTCATCTGCACTCACTGGATTTACGCGAAAATGCTCTTGGTACCCAAGCCGATGATGTCTTGCATCGCCTCATAAAGGGCTTGCCAGCTGCTCTGAAATCACTTGATTTAAGTGGAAATCGCCTCTACCTCAAATCAGCACTGGAATTCGTATCCATTATGAATTCCTTGCCCAAAAATCTGCACACGCTCAATCTTGGCAATAACAACCTGTTTTATAATCATTCTGTTGAGAATCTTGTAATTATCATGAACGCCCTGCCAAGAGATCTGCGCTCACTTTCTTTGAGCGGAAATGCACTCTACAAAAAATCAGGAGAAAACCTCCTGGCTATTTTCCAACAACTTCCCCAGGGCTTAAATTTTCTTGATTTAAGTGGAAACATCCTATACCAAAAATCATGTCGAAACCTCATCGCCATGATTAAAGTCCTACCCAAATGGTTACAGTCACTAGATTTGAGCAGAAACCAGTTCTACAAAAAATCAATGTTAGCTCTTAGCCATATAATAAACTCCATGCCAAACAATCTCGAATCCATTGATTTAAGATCTAATGGCTTTGACCAGGTTGCAGTGGAAGACATTATGAGAATTCAGCAATTCGCTAAAATTCCTTCGGCACTTATATTTGATGATTCCATCATGGCAAGACGCAGAGTAATCGGGCTTCATAATCATTTTATCAAGAGGCATTCAATGCTTTCAAAATTATTCCGCGTACTGGAGCCTCAGGAGGACAAACACGATAACGTAACCGCGGAAGAGCAACACTCAACTTGGCTAATTCCTTGAGACCAGTTTTTATCCAGTTGAAAACCTCAGCAAAGGATGCCTTATGGTTTTAATTATGGATACAGTTGATAGTGACCTCTGGTTACATTATAACTGATGCAGAGCGGCTTAGAAAACCAATGCAATTGATTACTGATTATTTCTTAAAGTGTATGGGCGTTATTAAATCTGCTGATATTATTGGTATTCAACCGCTTCAATTTGGATCGCAGTGAGATCCAAATTAGACATAGAAAATAAATGTGCATTCCTTATATTCAATTTGGCGCACTATGTCAGCCAAATTACACACTTCAGTTAGTTCCATTTTGGAACTCACTATAAGACACTTAAATAGGGTAAAAATTGCAGACCAAATCTCACAAATCCCATTTAAAATTTATCGAGATTTAAAAAATAACGAGTCGCTTTAAGTTCACCGGTTCGTTTAAGAATATTTTTTTTAACCAAGTCATTCAAATCTCTGGTTGTTGTAGCGATCGGAGCGCCTGTTATACTCATATAGTTTTTAGCACTCAAACCACCTACAAATCCATCAGGCCCCGCTTGAAATAATCTTAATAAAACCTTTTCTTGCCTTGGATTAATTTTTCCTTCCGCTTCCTTTAAAATAACAGATTTCTTAATAATGAAATCAATATATAAATAAGTGCTTTTCTGGGCTTCTAGAGCGATGTTAGCGAACCATATCAACCAAGAGGTGAGATCTAAGGTTTTGCTTGCTAAACCTAACTGTTGATAATATTCCTTTCTCTTTTTTAATAATATTTTTGCCAATACTGTCATTACTGGTTTTGAAAATCCTTGGGATAAAGCTTTTTCTGCTATAGCTCGCCCTATTCTTCCATTTCCATCTTCAAAAGGATGGATACTCTCAAACCATAAGTGGGCTATTCCTGCTCGGGTTAATGCAGGTATAGGAGCTGAACCGGTGAGAGAACTTCGTTCAAACCAATCAATAAATTGATCCATTTCGGCCGGAACGCGTGTTGAGGGAGGAGCTTCAAAATGGATTTTTCGATCATAATCAGGACCAGAAACAATTTGCATTGCTTCTTCATGCTTACGATATTGACCAATATGTTCTAAAAGATGGCTACTACCCATTAAAAATTGATGCCATTCAAATAAAACCTGATGTGTTAACGGGCTAGAAATCGTTTGATATATATTAACCATCATTTTAGCGATCCCACGCTCTTTTATGCTAGCTCCAGGAGATTCCGTAGACAATCCTAACTCTTTTTGTATAGACGATTGCACGCTATCTCTATTTAAATGCTCTCCTTCTATTTCTGAGCTATCCAAAGCATCTGTACACATTAAATCGATAAATAAATTTTGCTTACCTTCTTGAGATATATGTTGCGAAGAACCAATAATAATACCCGCGTTCTCAGTAAAAGACTGTTCAAACACAACTAATTTATCGGAGTCCCAAGTAAAATTTGGCCAATTCTCAAGCTGCCAATTCCATTTCATGATTAATAATCTCATATTTTATTAATCAAAATATAGCACAATACTGATTAATAAAGTATGGGTTTGTTAATCACCTTTTGTTTCTTTAGAATTAATACAATTAAATAATTGATTATTTAGCGTCAGGGAGATTGCCATTTTAGGAATTAAATTTTGTTTCAAATTTTCACATTGCAAAGCAATGTATATTGCGCCCTTAGAAAATTCTTTTCTTCGGGATAATTGAAAAATAAAAATGAGAAAATCACTTAGGATAATTTAAAGCTTAAAGTCGATTTGAAATTTTCAGTCGTCAAGTAATGGTAATCCCCCCATTTTTAACCGACATCAAAAATGGGGGGATTACCAACCGATTAAGACTTTTTTGATTTTTCAGAGAACTCCCAGAGTCTTTGTTTCACTTCTTTAAGTACCTTATCAGATCTGGAATGATCTATGTCTATTGGAGGTAAATAAAATAAGTCATAATTTTGAGTGGTACATGTGGAACTTCGGGGACAACCTGATTCTATCAATCGCTCAACGTTCCACATTTAAAATTTACGATGGGACTGGTGGAACATTATTTACTAGCATATCTACTCTTTCATCAAACCAGTAACAATCTCATTGAGTGATGCCATAGATTCTTCCCAACTGGCAGGATTTCTATTGTATACCAAAGGACCAATGAACTTTTGGTATCTCACTCTGAACTTCTCTTGATTTTGAATTTGTTCAAAACCATATAAGAGCTCCTTATAAGGATCATCTCTAAATTGAGGGTGCTGGTTACCAAACTCGTTGATATCTATTTCAATGACTTTTTTGATTAATTTACTTATTTTGTCCTTATCTGCGTTAGATTGATTTATTAGATGAAGATCATAAATATGTCGGACTAAGGTTTTATCATCCTTACTTGAAGGATTTCTTTCATAAGCAGCTGTTCTTCTGAGTAAAGCCACCAGTTTTTCACTGGCTGTAACTTCAATGGTTGCACAATAGCATTGAGGAATTTCTGGAGGTAATTTGAGTGCTTTGGAATACATTGAATAAATTGGCGCTGTAATAGTTGAGTCAAGTAGCGATGATTCTGTTATTTCCAATAGAATTTCGGGACGAATAGCATCTATGGTGGTGTGAAAACGAGGATATTTTATATGGCATTGTAAATATTTGCCCTCATCACGCTTACTTTTCTCGCTCAACTCAAATATTGAGTGTGCGTCTAATAATGAATAAATTTTTTGGTGATAGTGACCACGTAATTTTCGTTGCTGCCCTCTCGTTTCGTTTTGAACATCTAAGGATGGTATTAACTTGATATCCACATCTTCAGACATACGAAATGTATCGATATGAGCCTTGGATAAGCAAGTGCCTCCCGCAAAAACAATGGAATATCCAGAGTCATTGATTGAATGAAGCGACTTCAGTAGTTGAACAGCGTAGTAGTCTTTTTCTACGAGAATTGGTTCTTCTATACCAAGAGCATCAGCAACATCCGCAAATATCGTAGGGTCTATTTCTTCCATCAAAAACTAACAACCTTTAAGGTAAATTTATCTGTTCCAATTTTACGGTTGAACCTGCTTTTTACAACAAACTCAGCATTTGCGGGTATCTGTGTGGAATTCGTCATATAAGATTTCGTTGCATCGGAATATTGCCATTTTATACCAAGTCTTGTTAAGGCTTCTTTAGAAATTGCTGTAAAACCACCATCAGCAGCAAGCATGGGTTTGCCAGTAATTCTATTTATTCTAGCTTTTGCATACAAACCATAACCTATTTTTAGCAACTTCCCTTCTCTAGATAACTCTTTCAACACTCGTCCAACTTGATCATAATCACTTAATTTTTCAAAATCAGAGCGTAAAAAAACCTGTCGTTTAGATCGACTAATCTTTTTTTCAACTCGAATTCTTAGTGACATGCGTGGCATAGCTCTATTCTCAATGGTTTCTTACAACATAAGTATAGCAAAAATACGACACTTTTCAAAACAAAAATACGACACTTCATTTACTATAACATTCATTATTCAAGGTGTTCCCTATAAATCAGAAGCTCAGGTAACATGTGGTACATTAAGGATATTTATCCGCAATTTCTTTGAATTTGTTTCCAATTGTTGACTTTAATTTTCAAAGCACGTAGTAATCTACTTGTTGTTTTGAAATAGCTTTATGAAAATGACGTGGTTTAATAGATTTGAGCACCCCAGTTAAGAGATAATGCACTTAACTGGAGAAAGTAATGACGATAAGAAAGAAATACCCCAAAGAATTTAAACTGGATGCAATTAGTCTCGTTT
>NZ_RZGU01000037.1:0-18239 GCF_003990085.1 Legionella sp. km535
TTTCTTGAAAAACGGTATCTTTCACTGTACGTCCTTGACCTAAATGGGGATTTAGGGCGCTATCTTAGCGCTTTATCAAGGACGCTCAACTATTTCTTCTTTTACCGGACAGTAGTGCGCCTGCGCGGGCATGACAGGCTTTTTTAAGGAAGTCTAAGGGGATTACAGCAGGGTTTCATAGAAAGATGAAGTTAATACAAAGAAGGGCTTATGGGTTTCGTAACTTTGAAAATTACAGAACTCGTGTTAGGGTGCAGTGCTGTTAAATCTGAGTGCTCCGTAATTGAGAAAGCCCCAAAAATTATAGGTTAAGGGTTAAAGTTTTGTGTTCTTGATTAGTGCCCCAGGATTTGGGGAAGAGCCGAAATCAGTCTATGTTTATATGGCGTCCCGAACAGGATTCGAACCTGTGACCTGCCCCTTAGGAGGCGCGTGCATATTTGTCCTAATAAATCCATTATTATCCAAAAATACCCTAAATACAATAAGCTATCATTATTGCTTTGTCCAATTGAATCCAATAGAATTCACCTAAAATCAGAAAATTGGTTATCCCTGTGGTTAACCCGTTAATGAGAGTTTATTTTGAAGAACAAATTAAAAAAATACGAAGTTGATAACGCTGAACCGAGAAGTAAAGAATATAATCTCTCAGATGGTGATGGTCTTTTTTTGCGGGTTAGGCCAAGTGGAGCAAAGAGCTGGATATATTTTTTTCGTTTAGGTGATGATCGACGTTTGCATCGAATGACGTTGGGCTCTCTGAATGATCTTTCAATGAAGGAAGCACGTAAGGAATTGGCAAACGTTCGTGCATTGGTGCGTAAAGGTATTGATCCACGAACTGCCCGTGCAGCTGAAAAAGCAGAAAATACAGAGGCTATAACAATGCAAACATTATTTGATAATTGGATTGCATATGTTAAAGCAACTGAGCAAATGACCGACCTTTGGGCAAAACGTCATGAGGAACGTTGGTCTCTCCATCTTAAAAAAAATCTTGGTAATTTATTAGTGAAAGATGTTAACAGATTTCACTTAACTGTTGTTTTAGAAAAAATGTCTCTTAGTGGTATTAAAGAGGAAACTCGTAAAGCACTTACAACACTCAATTTAATGCTTGATTATGGTTTGAAACATCGGCATGTAATAGAAAATTCGGCCCGCTTACTAAAACCAAAAGATTTTAATGTCTCAGCTAACGATCCTCGAGATAGAGCTCTATCATTGGATGAACTCAATAAGCTATGGAGTGTCCTAGATGCCGCAACCTCACTGCAAAATGAAAGAGTTTCTATCAAAACAACAATAATTACAGCTAGCGCTCTTAAATTATTAATTTTAACTGGAGCACGTAGAGCAGAAGTAGCAAAAATGTCTTGGAAAGAGCTAAATTTGAACAATGGTATTTGGTCACTACCCAAAGAGCGCACAAAAAATGGCCGTGCCCATGTGATTTACCTGTCTGATCTGGCAGTTAAGATCATTAAAAGTCTCCAACCACTTACTGGACAATCACCTTACGTCTTTAATACTGGTCGCAATGCAGAAAAAAGCCATATTAGAGAGGATACTTTGACACGTTATATAGCTCGATTAAGGCAAGCTCCCAAAAATAAGAGTAAAGCACAACCTAATGAAGATTTTTATTTGAGTGATATTGAAGCATTTACTGTACATGACATCAGACGCTCAGCAGCGACAGCCTGGGCTGAGCATTTAAAGACTCCACCACATGTGGTTGAAAAAATGTTAAACCATCAACCAATAAATAAGCTTGTAGCCACATATCAACGAGCGCTTTATAGCGATGAGCAAAAGAGCACGTGGTTGGCGTGGGGAGTAATGGTAGAGCAGAAAATTGCAAATAATGATAAGAATGATCTTAGTTTAAATAAAGACCAGAAGATGAGCTTAATATGAAAACTCCTCCTGAGGGAAGACAAGAAAAAATTGAATTAATCCAGGAGCTTTTTAAAAAGCTCCCTTTTGATCAATTGATGAAAATGCATGGAAATAATTGGAAATTACTCAAAACAGATGAGTTTTCAAACAAATTAAAAACTCAAACTGATTATGAGTTAGATTGTATTCTAGCTAGAACAGATGAATATAGGCCATATTACAAAGAAAAAGCTGAGAAAGAGCGATTTTTTAATCACCCTGATTGCGATGCTGATTTTGCTTATTGGAGTAAACAAATTGTTTGGAGTATCGATGAGGGAATTGCCTTAATACTGGGCAAAGAGCCAAGAAAAGTTTATTGGGAAAATATTAAAGAATTTACAGATCGTTCTCCTCTAGCAAAAAAATTTGAAGAGATTAGAACAACCGCAAAAGGATATGTAAAGTTTCAACAATTATCTGATCCTGTAGTTCCTTCTGTATTCCTTACATGGGTTCAAAGAATGAATTTTACGGATGTTAATGTTCCCTGCGCACTTATCGAATCTATTGAGTCTTTGGGCATACAGCTTACTGATTGGCAAGAGCTTTATAAAAAAATGGAAAGTAGTCGCGATAAATTAAAGGAGCAATACAGCGAGGCTGTAGCTCTTATTGAGAGTCAAAGCAAATTCATCCAAAGCTTAAAACATGAAATAGATGAGTTGAGTATCTCACCTAATTCTGAAAAAACTTTATTAAAAATAATTGGTTCTCTAGTTGAGACAATGTTTATGAATAGCACAGGAGGAAAGCAAATTTCACCATTTAATAGCCAAGCTGCCTTAATTGAGTTCTTAGAAGATAATTTTCCTAAAGTAAAAGGCATATCAAAATCAACGCTTGAAGATAAATTTGCAAAAGGTAAAAAACTATTGGAAAAAAATAAATAACCCCAGCTGGGGTTTTGAAAAACTAGCCGCTACCCCAGTCGGGGCAAGGGCGCATTGAGGGCGGGTAATCGCCTATTCTATCATGGCTCCTGAATTCATTTGGACAGGAGCAAATTCTAATGTACGAACTACCTCAAACTGGTTTTCTAAGAATCGATCAAATTCTTGGCAGCCCCAAGCACAGTCTTTCTCCATTAATTCCAGTAGGAAAATCTACCTGGTGGGAAGGAGTTAAAACAGGACGATTCCCAAAGCCTATAAAGCTTGGCCCAAAGATCACTGTCTGGCGAGTTGAAGATATTAAACAACTTATAGAACAAGATTTTCCAGAATATAAACCTAGACGGGGAAGATTATGCAAGAAAAAAGACTTGAAATAATTTTTTCCTTGTTTTTGATACGGATTTCAGAAACTAGTCAAAAGTATGGGATGGGGCAGGCTTATATTCAGGGTCAATTAGAAGAAGCATGCCACCAATTAACGCTATATTGCAAAAGGAACAATAAGGATTTGCATCATGGATTTTAATCAAATTATTAATCAATTCCAAGCAGAGTTCTTAGCAAACGGGATTACTCCTCCAGACGAAATCATTGCTGATGGGAAGCTACATCGTTTCCACATTGAAGGAGATAAATTTAGATCTAAAAATGGATGGTATGTACTTTATCTTGATGGTGTGCCGTGTGGAGTATTTGGGAGTTGGAAAACGGGAATTTATTTTAAATGGAGTGCTAAAAATCAAAACCGCATGACAAAAGATGAACTCCATAATCAAATGAAGCGCATAAAAGAAGCCAGTAAAATGCGTAATGCTATGAAAGACAAAGAACAACAGGAAGCGGCTTGTCTAGCCGAGAACCTCTGGGAAGGTTATCCAAAAGCAAATCCGCATCATCCATACCTGAAAAAGAAACACATATCGCCATGCTATGCCCGTCAATTTTACCAAGAAATAGTTTTACCTGTGATTGATTTTGATGGAAAAATATGGAGTTTGCAGTATATCAACGAACTTGGTGAAAAAAGGTTTTTGCTAAATGGGGCAATTAAAGAACATTTTATGCCTGTTCAGCACCAACCACATCATAATCAAAAAATACTAATTTGTGAGGGATTTGCTACAGGAGCAACCTTGGCTGAAAAGTATCCTACATATTGTGTGATCGCGGCTTGTAGTGCAGGAAATTTAAAACCAGTTGCCCTCCATATTCGTAAAAATATTCCTTGTGCAGAAATTACTATTTGCGCTGATGATGACAGGATGAGATCCGATAATCCTGGGGTAATAAAAGGGCGTGAGGCAGCAATTGCATCAGGAGCATTATTTTGCAAACCCAAATGGCCCGAAGCTTCACCAGAGTCATTAAAAGATTTTAATGACCTGTATTGTTGGCTAGCTGATGAAGAGGTGCACCATGCCTAACATAGATTTAGAAATTTATGAGGGAACAGAGGGAACCGAGAGAACCATTAGTGATGACGTGCTATTTGATGGTTCCTCTAAAGAGATACATGAGGGAACCATCGCAACTAATGATTTAAAATTGGAGATAATTTCACCTAATCAAGTACCGCCTGAAATACTTACGGAACCTGAAATTAAACGTCCTGGTTTTATGGTCTATGATGATTGGTTTTCAATTGACGGTCAATCTAAACAGCCAGGTTTGTATTGGCATGGGTTTACAGGGGGCCAAGATCCTAAACCAATCGATATTTGGGTGTGTTCACCTATTCATGCAAAAGCAATTACAGCAGATGAGCGAGATGAATCATTTGGTCTATTGTTACGATTTATCCAACCATTTGGTGGGTGGCGTGAATGGTCAATGCCCATGCATCTTCTTAAGGGGAATGGTGATGAAATGCGTGGTGAATTATTAGATTTAGGGGTAAGAATAAACCTTGATGCTAAAAAGCATTTAAATAGCTGGTTAATGTATCAAAAACCACAATGTAGAACAATAGCCGCAACACGTACTGGATGGCACTCCAATGGGAGCGCTTTTGTAATGCCTAATAAAACAATTGGTGATGATAATGTGCGCTTTCAATCAGAATATGCAGCCCATGATGATTTTATTCAGCAAGGTGATATTCAAAAATGGCGTGAACAAATTACTACACGTTGCAGTGGGAACCCAATTTTATTGTTATCAATGTCTGCAGCTTTTGCCGCACCGCTATTATTAAAAGCAAAGCAGCAATCTGCAGGTGGTGGAGGTATTCATTTAATCGGCAAGTCTAGTAATGGTAAAACTACTGCATTACAAGTAGCTGCAAGTGTATGGGGTGGTCCAGGCTATGTACGTGCTTGGCGCGCTACTGCCAATGGTCTAGAAGCTACAGCAGCGGCATTAAATGATAGTCTATTAATTTTAGATGAAATCAGTGAGTGCGACCCCCGTGAAATTGGCTCCATAATTTATGCATTAGCAAATGGACAAGGCAAACAGCGGGCAAAACGTAATGGTGGATCACGCGATTCATTTAGATGGCGAACAATAGTCCTATCTAGCGGAGAGCGTACTTTATCGGCTCACATGCAAGAAGCAGGTCAGCACATTAAGGCAGGTCAAGAAGCAAGACTGCTTAATATCCCTGCAACTGATCGGCTTTATGGAGCTTTTGATAATCTGCATGGAATAACTGATGGGCGTGCTTTTGCTGATTCTATGAAACAATCTACAAGCTTATATTTTGGAGTGGCTGGTCCAGAATTTGTTAAAAAGCTCTTGGAAGATAAGGATAATCTATCAGAGCTATATGCTAGATTTTGTAAATTAAGCGGTTTTTATTCTTCAGATGGTATAGAAAGCCGCGCGGCCTGTTTATTTGCATTAATTGCCCTAGCTGGTGAAAAAGCAACAGAATATGGTTTAACAGGATGGCAAGAAGGGGAAGCATTAGAAGCTGCTATTGAGTTATTTAATACATGGCGTGATTTTCGAGGTCAAGGACAAACAGAAATGCGTCAGATACTTCAAGGGATACGCCATTTCATTGATAGGCATGGAGATAGCCGCTTTTCTGGACTGAATCAAGAAATGACCACATACAAAGGCGATAACATTGATCAAAGACCTGTAGTTAGAGACCGCGCTGGTTATTGGAAAGATACGGATAAAGGGCGCATTTTCTTGTTTAATTCGTCAGCACTGCAAGAAGCAGCAACTGGATTTGATTTAAAAATTATTTTACAGACATTGAATGATGCTCAGTGGATTATAGAAAAAGATCACGGGAAAAATTCTAAGAAAGTGAAAGTTGAAGGGCGTTCTCTTTCATTGTACTGGATTTTAGTCAAAGAGGAGGCTTAATTATGGGCGTCCTTAATTTATTAGACAGTGTGGAATTAATCTCAAGTTCTCCAGTTCTCTCTAATGCAACCACCGAGGGAACTCTAGAAATACAAATGGAACAAACAAGTTCCCTTGGTTTCCCCAGTTCCCTCGAGAATAATCAAGAAGAATATAATTTTGTTGCTGAGGATATCCCATTAACTACGGTTTGCAAATGCGGTTATCGGCGACCATTTTGTGCGTGTGATTTTTATAAATTTCCAGGCTAATTCAAGGAGAATACAATGGCTAGAAAGACCAAGGCTCAAATAATGCTAGACCAAGCTGAAAAGAAAAAAATCGAAGAAAAAAAGAACGCAGCAACTACAGAGCTGTACTTACATTGCCGTGGTCATGCAACTATGGCACTTAGTAAATTACATGGTAGTGGATTTGATGGGGTAGCTGCACTTGAACGATTGTCCAGGAGTGTGGATCGTATCCACAATAATGATACTAATGAAATTGAAGCCATGCTTATGACACAGGCTAAAAGTCTTGAATATCTATTCTATGATGCACTAGGTAAGATACCTAATTCAAATTTGGAACACGCGGAGGTTTTTGCGAGTATTGCCTTAAAGGCTCAATCTGGCTGCAGAAAAACGCTAATGGCATTGGCAGAGCTAAAACACCCCCGTCGGTCAACAACAATAATAAGGCAACAAAATAATGCTATTACTCAGCAAGTAAATAATAATGTAAAATCTGAAGTATGCGAAATTGAAAATAATAAAAATATTGCAAACGAACTGAATGCTAAGGTCGCTCATGAAGCAAAGAACATGGACATTGGAACAACGGTTGCACCAAGCTCAGCGAATACGTCAGCAGAAGCCATGGCTATGCTCGACCGGCCCAAGAACTCCTGAAGGAAAAGCCATGTCTCGGAAAAATAGTTTCAAACATGGAGCTAGATGCAAAGATATTAGAGATATGGCAAATCAAATAGCAGAATTAAACAGAGAATTTAAACAATTAATTTATTAGGCTGATGATGTGCTGTTGAATTAGGTATCGAAAGATTTTGGTATTTTAATTGAGGGATACACTGTGAAAAATATAACTTACTTTTTTACAAACTGAATTATCGCATCACGTTCAAGAGAATTCTTTAACATATCTGCTGTATCTTCTTTCAACTGAATGTTCAATGTAGTTACATACAAATGCTCCATATCAAGCTTTTTTATCCTAATTTTGGGGGCATTAAAAAGTTCGGCAATTAAATCATTTATATGTACGTAGAGCATGCCTGTTAAAAAACTTAAATCTCCAACAGTAGTTTTAGGGGTAACCGAATAAATTTTACACAGGTGATAATCAAAGATATTTTGCCCTTTATGCAATTTAAAAATGTCTATTAATTTTTTCCCAGAACCTTGATCTTTAATAATGCCTGATTGATGTTTTAGCACATTATTTACACACCATACAAAGTGCATTGGTTTTTGAAATCTTATTTTCTGAGTGTTAATGCTTTCTTCGTATCTATCTGGAAGCAATTTTGTATATGTTAAATTTTCAATTTTCTTTATTTTGGGATAGTTATGTTTTAAATTATATGCCCGACCAACCTGGTGGTCTGTTTGATGTGCCTTATGGAACGCAGTTACTATAGCATTACATGAAGATTCTAAATAAGAGGCTAAAAGCATATAGCCCGATATAAAATTTATCTCATCAAGTTCAAGGTAGATAGCTTGAATTGAATTTCTTCGTTGTCTAAAATTATTGTTTAAAATTTTAGTGAGAATATCATTTTCAGAAATAGTGAATAAATATTTTCCATAAAAAATGCAATTTATAGAAAGAAGTGCTGCTCGGATATATTCCTTCACTTGATCAACTAGCTTGCAAATGATGCAATTATCTATTAAATACCATTCATTAAAATAATTTTCAGCCTGCTTTAAATTCTCAAATACAAGCTGGTATTTAACCCCACAAATAGGACAAATTAAATTGGATTTCATGTTATTCCTTTATCGATTTTGCCCATATTTTTTCATATTGGTCTTCTGTTAAATTATAAAAAACTTTGGCATAAGTTTTATTTTGCTGCTTTAATTTTTTTATAATGCTCGGTTTTAATCCTGGTAAATAAATATGTTGATCCACAAGGAACGATCTAAGTTGGAAATCATATGTTTGAGATATTATTTGATGTTGAGGTTTTGATTGAATTTCCTTTATTTCTTGAAAATCAATTAGAGTGTTAGGATCCTCTATTTTTTCAACCTGCTTATCTAATTGAATAAACATAGGATTACCTAGGTTGGAACAATTATTAAATTTATTGAGAATCTCATCGCTATATAAGGGCTGATATATGTGAATAGATGGTTTATAGAAGGGCATTCTAAGTATAGGATGCTTATAATTCTCATCTCTTTTAAAACCAGAAATTGCAAATTCCGCCAAATCGGTTTTAATTATTTTAGGGTAAGGAAAGCCACATCTTTTAGCGCACATAAAATCCCAAGACATATTCAGGATATAAATATCATTTATTCGGATTGAGAAACATGATGGTTTGAATTGAAATGTTAGCGTCTCGGCCCCCCAAATATTCATACCCTGATTTTGGCTATTGAAAGGATAAATTGCTAACATCCTATCTTTTATGCCAATTCGATTATTTATATAAAATTTGGGGAAAATTTGGAGCGGATTTTTATGTAAATATTGATAGGCTAACCATAAACCAATTCTAACTTTATCGAGCCAATCTAAAAAAATATCAAACTCCCTAATAGAAATAGGTTGCCTTAATAAAATCTTATTTGTAATTTTGTGTGCGTCACCCTCCAGAGTGGCACTATTATTATTACATTTATCACAAGATGGAAATTTAAAATTACTCCAATCAAATCTCGGTGTTTTTAACGTTAGAGGATTTTGTCCGAAATTTACTACTCTATTGGGATTACCTGTGAGAGAAATTAACCAACGTGGCAATACATGCTCACTAGTTTTATTTCTTGGATTTTCTCCGCAAAATATGCAGAATTTCTCCATCATTATGGTTATCCTTGCCATTTATAAAGTTTAAGCAGTATGGTTATTAATGCCTTCTATTAAGAATAGCTCAAATTAAACTCTCTCTTTAAATGTATGAAGGAAGTTTGCTAGTAGCCAATTATTACTAGCAAAAGATCCTGCAAAAATCTTCATAAATTATCACTCAAGCTTTATTTTAAACCATCTACAGAATTAGACGAGAAGTGTCAGTATGCCCAAACTTACATTGCCGGAACTTTATCTTTAAGACATATAAATAATATAAAAAAAATATTGGACTATTGTTAAGTTACGCGGAAAGGGTTTTTAATGCTTTATACAATTTATCAATATTAGCAAAATAAGTTTTATCATGTTTTTGGCGTTGCTCTTTATAGGATTGAAATATAGCATAAAGAAAAAGTATATTGTGGCCGGAAGTATTTTGTATGTCACTTAGTTCAAGGTCCCCTCGATCATAGAAGTAGCTGATTGTCTCTAAATAATCGATTAAGTTCAGAAGATATATAAAATTACTGCCATCCTCCCCGTCTTTTCGGCTTAACTCAAGAATGTTTTTTGAGGTTTGGCAAAGAGAGCAGTTATAATCACTGAACGTAGTGCTTTCGGGATTCCTATAATTTTTGACAAAATAGGCATGTATAATCTGCCTAGCTTTTATTACTTCTGCGCTCCCCCATCGGTTTGAAATAAATAATAAAAACTCATTACTCGATAACTTATTTGCTCTATTAAATTCAAAATAGGCTATACCAGCAAGTAAAGCAGTGGCTATAAAAACAAACCAATTAATTTCTTCGGCTCTAGATTTAGTAAGAAAATCAAAATCATAGGTTAAAAAAAATGCTATCCCACACAAAAATAAAACAAAGATTATTAGTTTGATGAGGTGTCCATAACGTCCCATTCTCTATCCCTCAGAATACGCTTGTATTTTTAATTATAGATATAAAATGGGATTTGGATCATATTTGAGAAGCTATCTTTCTTCAGGTTTCTTCATGATTAAATTTATTTCAGACTCGTTGAATTGCATCTCGGTTTTCATATAGCTTTTAGCTTTGTCGGGATCTTTTTCAAGGAGTGGAATTGCCATCATTAGGTTATTGGGGGCAATGTTTTTTTCTGTGGCTATTGCTATTAAATTAGAGAGGTTTATATCTGGCATTTTCATACTAATCACGCTAACTAGAATATCTAATTTTCTTTCTAGTTGATTTGACTGCTGAACTTGCTTGCTAACAGTATTTTCTAATCTAACGAACTCGTATGAAAGAATCGCAATAAGTATCGTTGCAGCTCCTACACCAAATTGCTTCCATGTAATCATAGTAGTTCCATTATTTCAATTCTCATTGGGTTTAAGGGATAGTATTTTTTTGGTGTTATCCCCGTGGTTATCCCTATAACAAAAAGAATCTTACCGCTGTAAACATTAAATACGTAACCCATTGATTTTATTGGCGTCCCGGGCAGGATTCGAACCTGCGACCTGCCCCTTAGGAGGGGGCCGCGCTATCCAGCTGCGCCACCGGGACTAACATTCGCAAGTCTACCTTTATCATAAATAAATGACAACGGGATTCATGTGGTTCTTTATTAAAATTATAGTTTTTAACCAGTTCAGGAGTCTTATGGAAAGACCTTCCTCAGATTAAGTGGGGTGATGTAAACCGTTTTGAAAGTGTCTTTTTGCCGTGAATTCTGGCACTTGACTTGATCTTTTAAACTACGGTACCTTCGATTGCTTCTCCACAGAAGGGCTGGTTGGGAGTTACGGGATTGTTCAATATGAAAAGGATGTTTCTATGAGGGTTATCAATAAAATTTATGGTGAAAAGAGCATTCGATGTACAGATAAAAGGAGCCTTGTCTCGGAGGATAATCACCGCTTAATGGGTTCTTTGACCCATTCTTTAACTTGTCTGGAGGAGGTCGCTCCCGCATCAGGCTCTTTGTCAAAAGATTCTATATCGCTTAAAAATGCCTATGGTTTTTGTTTTAATAATTTTTTTCAATCTAACTTAATTCAAACCGCTGCTGGTTCGTTAACCGTTATTTTTGCTGTACGTCATGACATTCATCATCAATCTCTCTCAAATCAGCTGAAGAGTTACTTACCCGGTATTCATTCTTTGATAGATCCCGCAGAGTTTCCTGTTTCTTCTTATTTTAAGATCAAATTAACTGCTTATGATTCAAGATTATTTTTGCACATGGAGTGTTGCGCGTTTGTTGATTTATATCATTACGATTTAATTAACCTCTTGGATTTATTGAATGATCATAAAAATGGTGAAGGATCCTCTGATGCTCAAGATAAAAAACCTGTTGAAATAATCGAGCAGATTGTTGTGCCAAATACGATGCATTCTGCAGTGAAAGTCAGGCACATTAAAACAGATAAGGGTATTTTTATTACCCCCTTGCTCAATACAATTCAGTCTTATGCTCTGAATTGTTTAAATCGATTTGAAGAGTTGAGTATAAACAGAGAGGCAGAGGCTTTTCAAACTGCACGAGATTTGGGTGTGATTCTGAAACGAATAGAAAAAAATTATTTATCTGTTACTTTTGATGAGTATGAAATGGCATTAACTCTGCTCAAAACTTTGGAAGGTAATGAAACCTATCAAATGGATCCTCATATTTGGCTTTCTATGACTAAAATTAGAGATGCATTGGAACGTTTAAAGGACAAAGCTTTATTTGTAGATAAAGGCATGGAAGTAAGTCAACATCAATTGGATATTTTGATGCAGGAACTTAAACTTCATGAGGGTGTTAAACCGAAATCCGATATTTGGTTTCCATTGGGTACAGTAGATAATTTAATTCAACAGTTAGAGGTTTTTTATCCAGATTACACAGTAAGTTCAACTTCATTGGTTATATAATATTTTGAAACGACCCTTTTAAATTTTTTTGAATTAAATCAATGAAGGAATTGAGAGTTTAGAAAAAAAATAGAATAAAGTGCGACTAGCTTCTATTATAAAATGGATGTTCATGAGTACATACTGATACACGATTTAAAAAGACTGATACCGGGTTGCATGTCATTATGAATAAGGACGGATAGGATGAAATACTTTAAATTTGTAGTTACATCTCTCATTGTCTGGTTTTTTTTAACCAGTACAACATTTGCATCGGATTATGCTAACAGCCTGGTAGGTGCACAGGGTTATGATTTGGTCTAAAGACATTAATGGCTATATTAAAAAGGCAAATGATGAATGGCCCAAAATAATGAATAAAGACCCTGAAGCCCTTTAAAATTTAGGATTCAATCCCGCTATGAAGTAATTTATGGCGGGATTGATAACTATTACATTCCTGTATAGTTGGGTCCGCCTCCACCCTCAGGCGCATGCCAGATAATGTTTTGACGAGGATCTTTTATATCACAGGTCTTACAGTGAATGCAGTTTTGAGCATTAATTTGTAATCTTGGTCCTTGCTCTTCTTCTACTATTTCGTACACAGCAGCAGGGCAGTAGCGACTTTCCGGAGAGGCATAGGTTTTCAGATTTACATCAATTGCCAGTTTTGGCTGCTTTAATTTGAGATGGCAAGGTTGATTTTCTTCATGATAGGTATTGGATAAAAATACAGAGGAAAGCTTGTCAAAAGTTAGTTTGCCATCGGGTTTAGGGTAATTAATTTTTTTAGCTTTTTCTGCAGAAATCAAGCAGTTATGATCTGCGTGATTGGATAAAGTCCACGGAGAATGGCCTCGGGTAATATAAGTTTCGAAAGCCGCATTAATTAAACCAGGGATAAGACCAAATTTAAATCCCGGTCTAATGTTACGCACGGAATAGAGTTCTTTGGCTAGCCATGATTTTTTTATTTTTTCAGGGTAGGTGCTTAACTCATACTGATTTGATGTGTCCTGAATTAACGCCTCAAAACAGGCCTGAGCAGCGAGCATGCCTGATTGCATCGCGGTATGAATTCCTTTGATTTTCGGAACATTGAGAAAACCGGCAGCATCACCAATCAATGCCCCGCCAGGAAAGACAAGCTTGGGTAGAGATTGCCATCCTCCCTCATTGAGGGCTCGTGCCCCATAGCCAATTCGTTCTCCTCCTTCTAATACAGAGCGGATTATTGGATGTGTTTTAAATCGCTGCAATTCTGCAAATGGATTTAACCATGGATTTTTGTAATCCAAACCAACAACAAACCCAATGGCAACACGTTGTTTGGATAGATGATAAATAAAAGAGCCTCCATAGGTCGCGTGATCCATGGGCCAGCCTACAGTATGAATTACTTTGCCGGGTTCATGGCGTGAAGCATCTACTTGCCATAACTCTTTTATTCCTATTCCATAGGTTTGTGGTTGTGCATGGTCTCTTAGATGAAATCGACTCATCAAATACTGACTGAGCTGTCCACGACACCCTTCAGCAAACAGTGTTTGTTTTGCCAATAAGTGCATTCCAGGTTGAAAATTATTGGTCTCTTTACCTTCTTTATCAATACCAACATTCCCTGTTGAAATGCCGATAACCTGGTTTTTATCATTGAATAAGACTTCGGCTGCAGCAAATCCAGGGTAAATCTCACAGCCCAGGCTTTCTGCCTGTTCTGCGAGAAATAGACACAGTTCACCGAGGCTGATGATGTAATTTCCCTGATTGTGCATAGGCTTGGGAGTGGGTAATTTATAGGATTTTTTTTCAGTCAGAAAATAGAATTGATCCTGTGTTACCTGAGTATCAAGAGGAGCGTTCTGCCATGTATCTGGAAGTAATTCTTTTAAGCTTATTGGCTCTAATACCGCTCCGGAAAGAATATGAGCTCCAATTTGAGCTCCTTTCTCTAATATACACACAGACAGCTCTTTTTGAGAGGCCTGAGCTAATTGTTTTAATTTTATAGCAGCGGACAAACCGGCTGGTCCAGCCCCCACTATAATGACATCAAATTCCATTGTTTCGTGTTCCACACGATCTCCTGCTTCAAAAAGATAAAATCATCGCTTTTATGCGTCATAAGATCAAGATTAAATTAAATAATATAACCATGTCGAATAAGATTCATTGACCGACGAAGCAATTGCATTAGCATTAATATATTTCAGGAGCACGCCATTTGAGAGAATTCCATATTTTGGGTTGCTATTTTTGTCTATACTTTGAGTAATTTATTTCACTCATATATCGGCTAAATTGGTCTGATTGTTAAATAAATAGGTTAACCTTGTTAAGGTTAGTTGATGCGATTAGCGGGTGTACTTAATGAATAATGATAATAAAAATACAGAAGAGTTACCAAAAAAACTAGGCCGGTTTTTTTTATATTTTATTAAAAAACAACGTTTGGCATTTACTGTTTTTTTTCTGGCTCCCATTACGATGGTTTTGGAAAATAATGCCATTCCTTATTCATTGAAGATGATAGTTGATGCATTAGGATCTCATTCACCTGGTCAGAATATTTTTTTAGCAGTTGCTCCTGCGTTATGGGTAGGTGGAGGAGCCTGGATTACTTTACTGATTATTTTGCGATTGCAAAACTGGTGGCAAGGTTATGTAATTCCAAGATTTCAGGCTGATGTGCGAATGTCAGTATTCGGTTATTTAAGTAAGCAATCGTATCATTATTTTTCCAATCAAATGGCCGGAAGTCTGGCGAATAAAATTAATGACTTGCCGCGTGCTTTAGATTCGATTTTTATGATCATTACCTGGTATGGAATTGCAGCGTTTTCATCAATAATCGTTGCTTTGATTCTGATGTGCACCATTAATTATTGGTTCGCCGTAGTCTTGCTGACCTGGATAGTTCTCCAGTTATTAATCAGCTTTAAATTATCAAAAAAAGTTGATCGATATTCTATTGAGAATGCTGAGGATAAAAGTGAATTAAGTGGGAAAATTGTTGACAGCCTCAGCAATGCTAATGCCGTTAAGTTATTTGCCCGTTCCAGAGATGAAATGGCCTATGTTAAGTTAAGCCAGGATAAGGAAGAACAAAGCAACAAAAAGCTGACGATTTATATGAACATATTTCGTCTGTATCTGGACATCCCGGTTACTATCATGTTGGTCATCATGGTTACTCTGCTCTTGGTTTTCTGGGAAAGAGGATTAATTACTACGGGTGATCTGGTCTTTATTTTCAATGTCTCTTTTGCCATCATGACTCAAATTTGGTACTTGTGCCATGCAATGGCTGATCTCTACCGGGAAATAGGAATCGCACGTCAAGCGATTGCTCTGCTTAGTGCGCCTATTGATATTTTGGATGATTCTGGTGCAAAACCTCTGGTTGTTACAGAAGGAACAATTGAGTTTGACCATGTTACATTTCATTACAACAAGGGAAAGAGAGTATTTGAAAATAAATCGGTTATTATAGAGCCGAATCAGCGCGTAGGGCTGGTTGGATTTTCCGGTAGTGGTAAAACAACGTTCATCCATTTAATTTTACGTTTTTTTAATGTTGAGTCAGGTCGCATACTTATTGACGGACAGGATATCAGCAAAGTGACTCAAGATTCTCTTCGATCAGCGATCAGTATGATTCCTCAGGATACCACTTTATTTCATCGAACCTTAATGGAAAACATTCGCTATGGAAAGCCTGACGCTACTGATGAGGAAGTCATTCTCGCATCGAAGAAAGCGTGTTGCGATGATTTTATTTCTTTATTACCTGAAGGGTACAACACTTTGGTCGGGGAACGAGGTATTAAACTCTCGGGAGGACAACGACAACGCATAGCGATTGCCCGTGCAATTTTAAAAAATGCGAAATTAGTGATACTGGATGAAGCAACTTCTCAACTTGATTCATTAACCGAAGAGGCGATACAAAATTCACTATGGCATTTGATGGAGAATAAAACCACAATTGTGATCGCTCATCGCTTATCGACCTTGTTGCATATGGATAGAATCCTTGTGTTTGAACAAGGAAAAATAGTTGAGGATGGAACGCATGATGAATTAGTTGCTAAAAATGGGCTGTACAAGTTAATGTGGGATGCTCAGGTAGGTGGCTTCCTGCCTGAATCAGATAAAGAGAGAGACAATTGGGATGAGTGAAGCGAATAGGGAGTACATCAATCATTTTAATCAGGGATCCGAGCATTATTTACTTTGCCGCCCGGACTATCCTCCAGTGTTGTTTGATTACCTGGCACAGTGGGTTGATCCGAGTGGGACTGTTTGGGATTGTGGTACTGGAAATGGTCAGGCGGCTGTTGTTCTGGCAGAACGTTTTTCACACGTTATTGCTACGGATATTAATCAGGCTCAGCTTGATGTCGCGGCACAGCGTGATAACATCAAGTATCTCTGCACACCAGCTGAAAAAACTCCGATTCATTCCGGCTCTATCAGTTTGATTACCGTTGCGCAGGCTTTGCATTGGTTTAATTTTTCTTTGTTTTATAAAGAAGTAAGGCGAGTCAGCAGCCCCAAGGGTATCATCGCAGCCTGGTGTTATAGTTTAGGCTCCTTGAATGATGATACGTTAAATAGCCTCATTAAAAAACTCTATTATGATGTTTTGGGTAATGTATATTGGCCTAAAGAACGGTTTTATATTGAAGAGAACTATCAGACTATTCCTTTTCCGTTTATTAAAATTGAAACACCTGAATTGAGCATGAAAAAGAGGGTCAACTTTAATCAATTGATTGGATATTTGTCTACATGGTCTGCAGTGAAGGAATATCAAAAACGTCAGGGTTCAAACCCGCTTGATTTAATCGTTGATGAATTAAAATCCGGCTGGGGAAATATTGAGCTGGAGCGAGAAATCATTTGGCCGTTGCACTGTCTGATAGGAAGAGTTCATGGTTAATTTATCATGTGGACTTATGGCAAAGTGCTATGCTTATAACAGGCAATAGTGCTTGAGGTGTGCTAAGGAGAGCAAAGCATATCCCCGGTGCATTAATAATTCAGAAGCAGGAGCATATGATGTTTGCTCGAATTGGTTTATTGGCTATGGTGTTGAATCTTTCTTTAATGACTAGTGCGATGGCAATGCGCTGTGGTGATAAATTAGTGTATGAAGGGGACAGTCAATATAACGTACTGATTAAATGCGGTGAGCCACTGTACAAGCAGGTTTATGAACAGTCTGTACCAATCTATAATCAGTACGGATATCAGGTTGGCGTGGGAACAAGTACCATCGAAACGTGGATATATCAAAAATCACCGGCTGAATTTCAATACGAATTAATATTTAATTCTGGTGTATTACAAACTATTAACGCCAATAGAAATCCGTGACAATAACATTAAAAAGTAGGCAGGGAATGATGATGAATATTTTATTGGGTTGTTTATTAATGGGGTTTTCAATTTTAGCGAATGCATCCCAAGATTTGACTTTGAATGTGGCGAATAACGTAACCAGCTTTGTAGTTACTTTGGCGGCAAATCCAACAACAGGTTATCAATGGTCTGTGGATCAATATGATAAAGATTTATTGACTCTGACGAGCTCTCAGTATCAGCGGCCTAAAACAAATCTGATTGGAGCTGGAGGGGAAATGAAGTTCACTTTTTCTGTAAATAAAGGTAAAACATACCCTAAATCAACAAAAATGGTGTTCAGTTACGCTCGATCCTGGGAAAAAGAACCTGTAAAAATACAGGCGGTCGTTGTTAATTTTGTGAATCCCTAGCAATCGTTGATAATTGACTTGTTTAATTAATTGCAAGAGTCTACGTACCGTAGCTTGTCCTTGAATCTTCTTTACATCTTCGAAACCCAGTTCAGCTCTATAGAATGGATTCCGCGGTCGAAGCCGCGGAAATTCGAAGTATAGTCTTTACTCACACCTCAACCGAATTCCCGCGGCATTGACCGCTTTAATTAATTGCAAGAGTCTACGTACCGTAGCTTGTCCTTGAATCTTCTTTGCATCTTCGAAGCCCAGTTCAGCTCTATAGAATGGATTCCGCGGTCGAAGCCGCGGAAATTCGAAGTATAGTCTTTACTCACACCTCAACCGAATTCCCGCGGCATTGACCGCTTTAATTAATTGCAAGAGTC
>NZ_RZGU01000038.1:0-15880 GCF_003990085.1 Legionella sp. km535
CATCTGGAATTGAAATGGTTATGCCAGGAGATAACGTTCAACTCGTTATTAACTTGCATGCACCTATTGCGATGACAGAAGGTTTACGTTTCGCAATTCGGGAAGGTGGCCGTACTGTAGGTGCCGGTGTTGTTGCGAAAATTATTGAATAAAAGTGTAAAAGTGTGTTGGCATGAATACAATTGTTCATGCCAATAAAATTTAGGCCAGTAGCTCAATTGGCAGAGTGGCGGTCTCCAAAACCGCAGGTTGGGGGTTCGATTCCCTCCTGGCCTGCCAACTACCAAGTAAATATGAAAAGTTCAAACGAAAATCAAAGTAAGATTAAAGATATACTATCTTGGTTGGCTGTAGTATTAATAACTGCAGGCGCTTTCTTTTGTACCTATTATTACACTTTTTCAGGTCCAATTCAGTCTATCGTTTGGCTAGGTTGGTTATTAACGACCTTGTTCCTTGGTTATTTGACCACTACTGGGAAACGAGTTTTTGTTTTCGCTCAGGAAGCAAAAATCGAATTGCTAAAGGTAGTATGGCCAACACGTCAAGAAACTGTACAAACAACAATTATTGTAATGGTTATGGTTACGTTAACTGGATTCATACTCTGGGGAGTTGATTCATTAATGATGTGGGCTATAGCTAAAATAACACATTTAGGGTGAATATGGTGGACGAACACAAAGTAAAGCAGTGGTACGTTGTGCATGCCTATTCAGGATATGAAAATTTTGTTATGCGAGAAATAACATCGCGGGCAATACACCATAATCTACAAGATAAGATTGGTGAAGTAGTAGTACCCTCTGAAGAAGTAGTAGAAATGCGCTCAGGACAAAAGCGTAAGAGCACACGTAAGTTTTTCCCGGGTTATGTTTTGGTTCATATGGTGATGGATGATCAAACCTGGCATATGGTACGTGCTATCCCAAGAGTTTTGGGTTTTATCGGCGGTACCAGTCAAACACCTACTCCTATATCTGATAAAGAAGCCCGTGCTATTATGCAACGCGTTGAAGACGGTGTGACAAAACCAAGACCCAAGATTCTATTCGAACCAGGTGAAGTTATTCGTGTTAAAGAAGGTCCATTTGTTGATTTCAATGGTGTTGTCGAAGAAGTGAATTATGAGAAAAATAGGCTAAGAGTTGCCGTATTGATTTTTGGGCGTTCTACTCCTGTTGAACTTGAATTCAGTCAAGTAGAAAAAACATAGACAAATAAGACAGATCTAGACAAATTATACACCTGTACAAACGATGCAGTAAAATAGTTAAATGTTTTAAAAACCGGGGAGCTAGAAAGTAATAGATGGAACATTATCTATAAAATTTAGCGCATGACCCATAAGGAGTAAACATGGCAAAAAAAGTAGAAGCATATATCAAATTACAGATTCCTGCCGGTAAAGCAAACCCTAGTCCACCAGTTGGTCCTGCATTAGGACAACGCGGTGTGAATATTATGGAATTCTGTAAAGCCTTCAATGCTGCAACCCAGCAAATGGAACAAGGCTTACCCACCCCTGTGGTTATAACCGTATATAGTGATCGTAGTTTCACTTTTGTTACAAAAACACCTCCAGCTTCAGTATTATTAAAAAAAGCAGCAGGTATACAAAGTGGCAGTGGTACACCAAATACTAAAAAAGTAGCTAAGCTACACGTCAGTAAACTTGAAGAGATTGCTCGAATTAAGCAACCTGACCTGACCGCAGCAGATTTAGACGCTGCAGTTAGAAGCATTGCAGGAACTGCACGTAGCATGGGTATTGACGTTGAAGGTTTGGAATAAGGGGTTACCATGTCAAAGTTATCTAAAAAGCAAAAAAAGATTGTTGAAGCAGTAAAAGCGAATCATTCATATTCTGTTACAGAAGCTGTAGCTTTATTGAAGCAGTTTGCTTCTACTAAGTTTCGTGAAAGTCTGGATATCAGCGTGAATCTAGGTGTAGATCCACGTAAATCAGATCAAGTTGTAAGATCTTCTACCAATTTACCAAAAGGTACTGGTAAAACTGTACGCGTTGCTGTATTTGCACAAGGTGATAATGCTGCTAAAGCAAAATCGGCTGGTGCGGATATTGTAGGATTTGAAGATCTGGCTGAACAGATTAAAGCGGGTTCAATGGATTTCGATGTTGTTATCGCTACTCCAGACGCTATGCGAATAGTTGGTCAATTAGGTCAAATTCTTGGTCCAAGAGGTTTAATGCCTAACCCTAAAGTTGGCACTGTAACTACAAATGTTGAAGCTGCTGTTAATGATGCTAAATCAGGTCAGGTTCGATACCGTACTGATAAAAACGGTATTATTCATTGTTCCGTTGGTAAAGCTGATTTTGCTGCCGAAGATGTGTTGGAAAATATAGTGGCTTTGATAAGTGATTTGAAAAAAGCCAAACCAGCTTCATCTAAAGGACAGTATTTGAAGAAAGTTTCACTATCTACTACAATGGGACCTGGATTAACTATTGATATTTCATCAATACCTGTGTAACATTACATCCCATTTTTAAGAATTCACGGCATAGATTTGGTTCCATGCCGTCGAAGACCGCAGGTGCAATTGCTTAATTTCCTGCGCAGACGGTGAACCGGCTCCCTATAAAGAGACGGCCACCATAACTGTCAAATCCTAGGATTTGTACACATTAGGAGGTCAGTAACGTGACATTAAATTTAGCTGCAAAAAAAGCCGTTGTTGAAGAAGTGACTGCAGTCGCATCTAAGGCTATTTCGGCAGTAGTTGCTGATTATCGAGGTTTAACTGTTAATCAAATGACGCATTTACGTAGTGAAGCACGTAAATCCGGTGTTTATCTTCGAGTTGTGCGTAACACGCTAACCAGAAGAGCTTTTAAAGACACTGAATTTGAATGCTTAAACGACCTGCTTGTAGGTCCGTTATTCATTGCAATGTCACTGGAAGCCCCGAGTGATGCTGCAAGGCTACTTAAAGAGTTTTCAAAGACATTTGACAAACTTGAGATTAAAGCACTATCAGTTGGCGGTAAAGTATACAGCGCAAATCAAATTGATGCTGTTGCAAGTCTGCCTACACGTGATGAGGCTATAGCCAAGTTGATGTATGTCATGAAAGCGCCAATTGAGAAATTTGTCCGTACTCTTGCTGAACCACACGCCAAACTGGTGAGAACGCTGGCAGCAGTTAAGGATCAAAAAGCAGGATAACCCCGCTTAATCATTAATTTATTTTTAAACTAGGAGCTAGTAATGGCTGTGTCAAAAAATGATATTTTAGAAACAATTTCCAACATGTCAGTTATGGAAGTTGTCGAGTTAATCGAAGCAATGGAAGAGAAGTTTAACGTTTCTGCTGCTGCCGCTGCTGTAGCTGTTGCTGCACCTGCTGCTGCCGCTGCTGCTGAAGAGCAAACAGAATTTACTGTTGTTATGTCAAGCTTCGGAGCTAACAAAGTTGGTGTAATTAAAGTAATCCGTGGATTAACAGGTCTTGGTTTGAAAGAAGCTAAAGATCTGGTAGAAGGTGCTCCTTCAACTGTTAAAGAAGGTGTATCTAAAGACGAAGCTGCAGCAATCAAGAAAGAGCTTGAAGAAGCTGGTGCTACAGTTGAAGTTAAATAATTAAGATATAAATGTAATTTAGGAACCCAGCCATGTTTACATGGCTGGGTTTACGTGTTTGAAGTCATTAATAATTTACAGAGGAATCACCATGGCCGTTGCAGAAGCTAAACCTCAATATTCACATGCTGAGAAGAAACGATTTCGCAAAAGCTTTGGTAAGCAGACCGATAAAATGGCAATACCAAATCTGCTTGAAATCCAATTAAAATCCTATAGAGATTTTCTCCAAGCTGATAGTAAATTGAGTGAGCATCTTAATACTGGTTTACATGCTGCATTCTCTTCTGTTTTTCCAATAGAAAGCTTTTCAGGTAATGCACGTCTGGAATATGTAGGTTATAAATTAGGCGAACCTGCATTTGATGTAAGAGAATGTAAATTAAGAGGTTTAACTTATTCAGCGCCATTAAGGGTCAAAATAAGACTTGTTGTTCTTGATAAAGATGCAAGCGATGATCCAAAGCCAGTTAAAGATATTAGAGAACAAGATGTATTTATGGGTGAAATACCCCTGATGACTGACGTAGGTACCTTTGTTGTCAATGGTACTGAACGAGTTGTCGTATCACAGTTACATCGATCCCCCGGTGTTATATTTGAACATGACAAAGGAAAAACACATTCATCAGGAAAGTTGCTCTATTCAGCAAGAATAATTCCTTACCGTGGATCATGGCTGGATTTTGAATTTGATCCGAAAGATTGTGTTTATGTTCGAATCGATAGGCGTCGAAAATTACCAGTTAGCATTTTATTAAGAGCACTGGGCTATGAGGCAGAAGATATTCTTGGTGAATTCTTCGAAATAACAAGTTGTCACCTTAAAAATGGTGAATACCATATTGATTTAATCCCTCAAAGATTGAGAGGTGAGATTGCATCATTTGACATATTAGTTCCAGAAACAGGCGAATTAATAGTAGAGCAAGGAAGAAGAATAACTGCACGTCATATTAAGCAAATGGAAAAACATAACATGCAAGATTTAATAGTACCTAGAGACTATTTAATCAGCAAAACTCTTGCAAAAAATGTAATCGATACCTCTACAGGTGAGTTTATTGCACAAGCCAATGATGAATTGACCGAAGAATTGCTGGATACAATGGCAAACAACGGTATTTTACACATTGACATGATTTATACTAACGATCTGGATCACGGTTCTTATATTTCGGACACTCTGAAAATTGATCCAACATCATCACAGCTTGAAGCTTTAGTTGAAATATACCGGATGATGCGTCCTGGAGAGCCGCCCACTAAAGAAGCTGCTGAAGCCTTATTTAAAAATCTGTTCTTTGTCGATGATAGATATGATCTTTCTGCCGTTGGACGCATGAAATTTAATCGACGGGTTGGTAGAAAAAATGATGATGGCCCAGGAACTTTGACTAAAGAAGATATTATGGCTGTTATCAAAACACTTATCGATATCCGAAATGGTATTGGAATGGTTGATGATATCGATCATCTAGGAAATCGAAGAGTACGAAGTGTTGGCGAGATGGCTGAAAATCAATTCAGAGTTGGTTTGGTGCGCGTTGAACGAGCAGTCAAAGAACGTTTGAGCCTTGTAGAGTCTGAAAATCTTATGCCACAAGACCTAATCAATGCCAAGCCAGTATCTGCAGCTGTAAAAGAGTTTTTTGGATCCAGCCAATTATCCCAGTTTATGGATCAGGTAAATCCACTATCAGGAGTTACTCATAAACGACGTGTTTCTGCACTAGGCCCAGGTGGATTGACCAGAGAGCGAGCTGGTTTTGAAGTACGTGACGTACATACCACTCACTACGGACGGGTTTGTCCAATTGAAACTCCTGAAGGTCCAAATATTGGATTAATTAATTCCTTGTCTGTTTATGCTAGAACCAATGACTATGGTTTTATTGAAACGCCGTGCCGTAAAGTAATTAACGGACGTGTTACCGATGAAATCGAATACTTATCAGCAATCGAAGAAGTTGATCAGTACATCGCTCAATCAAGCGTTGCTCTTGATGAGCAAGGTAATATTCTTGCCGATTTGGTACCTTGCAGACATCAAAATGAATTTTCTCTGACTACCCCAGATAAAATTAATTATATGGATGTGTCACCCAAGCAAATTGTATCAGTTGCAGCATCCCTAATTCCTTTCCTAGAGCATGACGATGCGAACCGAGCATTGATGGGTTCGAACATGCAACGCCAGGCTGTACCTACACTTCGTTCAGAAAAACCACTTGTTGGTACTGGAATGGAGCGTATTGTTGCGTCTGACTCTGGAGTTTCAGTAGTTGCTAAACGAGGAGGAATCATCGATTTGGTTGATGCCTCACGTATCGTTGTGCGAGTCAATGATGATGAAACTACAGCAGGTGAAACAGGCGTAGATATTTATAATTTGACGAAATATTTCCGCTCAAACCAGGATACATGTATTAATCAGCGTCCTATTGTGTCTACAGGTGACATCATTCAACGTGGTGATGTTCTTGCAGATGGTCCGTGTACCGATATGGGTGAGCTGGCATTAGGACAAAATCTGTTGGTGGCATTTATGCCCTGGAATGGATACAACTTCGAGGATTCGATCCTTATTTCAGAACGAATTGTTCAGGAAGACAGATTCACTACTATACATATCGAAGAATTAACCTGTATTGCTCGGGATACTAAACTAGGTACAGAAGAAATCACAGCAGACATTCCTAATGTTGGTGAATCGGCTTTGTCAAATCTGGACGAATCAGGTGTTGTCTATATTGGTGCTGAAGTAAATGCAGGTGATATTTTAGTAGGAAAAGTGACACCTAAAGGCGAAACTCAGCTAACACCTGAAGAAAAGTTGCTGCGCGCTATATTCGGCGAAAAAGCATCGGATGTTAAAGATTCATCTCTACGTGTACCTTCAGGTATGAATGGTACAGTTATTGATGTTCAAGTATTTACTCGTGATGGTCTTGATAAAGACGCGAGAGCTAAGAGTATTGAAGAAGAGCACTTGGCCAGGGTTCGTAAGGATTTAATTGACGAACGTCGTATTCGTGAAGAAGATATATATCATCGAGTGTCTAATCTATTATTGGATAAAGAGGCAACTGGTGGTCCAGGTAATCTCAGACCAGGCTCTAAGATTTCACAAGAATACTTGGATAATTTACCTAGAGAAAAATGGTTTGACATACGTCTCGAGAATGATTCAATCAGTCAACAGTTAGAACAATTGTCAAAACAATTAGAACTGCTATCTAAAGAAATGGAAAAGCGCTTTAATGACAGTCGTAAGAAGATCATTCAAGGTGATGATCTAGCTCCAGGCGTTTTAAAAATTGTTAAAGTTTATTTAGCTGTTAAAAGGAGAATTCAGCCTGGTGATAAGATGGCAGGACGACATGGAAATAAAGGGGTTATCTCGATTGTCGTTCCAATTGAAGATATGCCGCACATGGAAGACGGAACAGCAGTAGATATCGTTCTTAATCCATTGGGCGTACCATCCCGTATGAATATTGGACAGGTATTGGAAACGCATCTAGGACTCGCAGCAAAAGGTTTAGGCCACAAAATTGCTGAGTTGCTTGACAGCAAGAAATCCGCTGCTGAAATTAAATCGTTCTTGCTCCAAATATACAATCATGATGGTGTTCAACGCGTTAATCTGGATTGTCTGAACGAAGAAGAATTCTTTAGACTGGCGGATAATTTGCGAGCTGGTGTTCCAATGGCAACACCAGTATTTGATGGCGCTTCTGAAGCAGAAATCAAAAGTATGCTTCAATTGGCCGGTTTATCTCCAGATGGTAAAACAACTTTGATAGATGGCAGAACCGGAAGTAAGTTTGATAATCCAGTTACTGTAGGATACATGTACATGCTGAAATTAAATCACTTGGTTGATGATAAGATGCATGCACGGTCTACCGGATCATATAGTCTCGTAACGCAACAGCCTCTGGGTGGTAAAGCACAGTTTGGGGGACAGCGTTTTGGGGAAATGGAAGTCTGGGCATTAGAAGCCTATGGTGCTGCGTATACATTACAGGAAATGTTGACTGTGAAATCAGATGACGTTGGAGGTAGGACAAAGATCTACAAAAATATAGTCGATGGAGACCATCGTATGGACCCAGGAATGCCTGAATCATTCAATGTATTATTGAAAGAAATCAGAGCGCTGGGAATTGATATCGAATTAGATCACGATTAACTGTTCAGCGATACATACTGACTAACCAATTTTTGGAGGCATAGACTTGGCTACTCTAAGCAACGACCCAATGAGAAAAGCACCTGTAATGAGTGATTTACTCGGCATTCTCAAACAACAAGGGCAAAGTGAAGAATTCGATGCAATTAAAATTGCATTGGCTTCACCCGAATTAATTCGTTCATGGTCCTATGGTGAAGTAAAAAAACCTGAAACGATTAACTATCGAACATTTAAACCAGAACGTGATGGCTTGTTCTGTGCTAAAACTTTCGGTCCGGTAAAAGATTATGAATGTTTATGTGGTAAATATAAACGTTTGAAGCATCGTGGTGTTATTTGCGAAAAATGTGGTGTGGAACTGGCTCTTGCTAAAGTCAGACGTGAACGTATGGGGCACATTGAGCTTGCTAGTCCGGTTGCTCATATATGGTTCCTTAAATCCCTGCCTTCTCGAATCGGTTTATTGCTTGATATGACATTGAGAGATATTGAACGCGTTCTCTATTTCGAAGCCTTCGTAGTTGTTGACCCTGGTATGACTGAGTTAGAGCGTGGTCAATTGCTTAATGATGAAGTATATCTTGATGCAATGGAACAATACGGTGACGAGTTTGATGCCCGTATGGGAGCGGAAGCTATTCGTGATCTGCTACGCCAAATTGATTTGGAAGAAGAAATTAAAAATTTACGTGAAGAGTTACCTACAACTAACTCCGAAACCAAAATCAAAAAAATTACCAAGCGACTGAAATTACTTGAAGCATTCTATGAATCAGGAAATAAACCTGAATGGATGATCATGGATGTATTGCCAGTGCTTCCGCCTGATCTGAGACCTTTGGTTCCTTTGGATGGTGGACGATTTGCTACATCTGACTTAAACGACTTATATCGACGTGTTATTAACAGAAATAACCGATTAAAGCGTCTTTTGGATCTTAATGCTCCAGATATTATTGTTCGAAATGAAAAGAGAATGTTACAAGAATCTGTCGATGCATTATTAGATAACGGCAGAAGAGGACGTGCGATAACAGGAACGAACAAGAGACCACTGAAGTCCTTGGCCGATATGATTAAAGGTAAGCAAGGTCGATTTAGACAGAATCTTCTGGGTAAGCGAGTAGATTACTCAGGTCGTTCAGTTATTGTCGTGGGACCTACACTCAAATTACATCAGTGTGGTTTGCCTAAAAAAATGGCCTTAGAATTGTTTAAGCCTTTTATTTTCTCAAAACTTGAATTTAGAGGTTTAGCAACAACAATTAAAGCTGCCAAGAAAATGGTTGAGCGTGAAGAATCAGTGGTATGGGATATTCTTGATGATGTAATTAGAGAGCATCCTATCTTATTGAACAGAGCGCCTACACTTCACAGGCTTGGTATTCAAGCTTTTGAACCGGTTCTAATTGAAGGTAAAGCGATACAGCTACATCCTTTAGTTTGTACAGCCTATAACGCTGACTTCGATGGAGACCAGATGGCGGTGCACGTGCCCTTAACACTTGAGGCACAATTAGAAGCTCGATCCTTGATGATGTCTACCAATAACATCCTATCCCCCGCGAGCGGTGAACCAATTATTGTTCCTAGTCAGGACGTTGTACTTGGACTGTATTATTTAACCCGTGAAAAAGTAAACGCGTTGGGTGAAGGAAAAATTTACGTCAGTGCCCAGGAAGCTCAGAATTTTTATGAATCAGGACATCTGGATATTCATGCCAAAATTAAAATTCGTATGCCAAAAGAGGAAGAGGGTTCAACTGGCTTTAATCTTGTAGAAACGACTGTAGGACGTGCCATTCTAGCGGAAATTCTTCCCAAAGGAATGCCATTCGCGCAGATTAACCGTACTATGACCAAAAAAGTTATTTCTAAAGTTATTGACAGCTGCTATAGAAATTTTGGCTTGAAAGAAACTGTTATTTTTGCAGATCAGTTGATGTATACCGGATTTAAATACGCCACTCGATCAGGAATTTCTATTGGTATTGAAGACATGGAAATACCAGAAGACAAAGCTAACATCATTGAGCATGCCGATAATGAAGTACGAGAGATTGAATCTCAGTTCCGTTCTGGTCTGGTAACAAATGGTGAGCGATATAACAAAGTAATTGATATATGGTCACGCACTAATGAACTGGTAGCTAAGTCAATGATGAGTAAAATCGCTACTGAAGAAGTCGTTAATGCCAAAGGTGATACAGTAAGGCAAGAATCATTTAACCCAATTTTCATGATGGCTGATTCTGGAGCGCGGGGTTCTGCTGCTCAGATTAGACAGTTAGCAGGTATGAGGGGATTGATGGCTGCGCCAGACGGTTCTATTATCGAAACCCCAATTACAGCAAACTTTAGAGAAGGATTGAACGTATTCCAATACTTTATTTCTACTCACGGAGCAAGAAAGGGATTGGCGGATACTGCCTTGAAAACTGCGAACTCAGGTTATCTGACTCGTCGTTTGGTCGATGTTGCCCAGGATGTGGTCATTACTGAAGATGATTGTGGCGTAGACACCGGTATTCTGATGCAACCACTGATTGAGGGTGGAGACATCGTTGAGCCGCTGCATGAGCGAGTATTAGGTCGTGTTGTTGCTGCGGATGTATACATACCTAATCAAAGTGAGCCGGTTGTAAAAGCAGGCACACTTCTTGATGAAGATTGGGTTGAACGCCTCGAAAAACAAGGCGTTGATCAAATTATGGTAAGATCTCCTATCACCTGTCAAACTCGTTTTGGCTTGTGTGCAAAATGTTATGGTCGTGATTTGGCACGAGGCCATTTGGTTAATACCGGTGAAGCTGTAGGTATTATAGCCGCCCAGTCAATCGGAGAGCCTGGTACACAGCTAACCATGCGTACGTTCCATATTGGAGGAGCAGCATCCAGAGCGACTGCAGCAAACAATATACAGATCAAAACAAAAGGTTTAATTCGTTTACACAATATCAAAACTGTAACACATGAGAACAAGAATCTTGTTGCGGTTTCTCGATCTGGTGAAGTAACGATTGTGGATGAATTCGGTCGTGAAAGAGAGCGATACAAATTACCTTATGGTGCTGTCATTTCTGTGCAGGATAATTCTCCTGTTGAGGCTGGACAAGTAATTGCTACCTGGGATCCTCATACTCACCCTGTTATTTCCGAAGTAGCTGGAAACCTTAAGTTTGTTGACTTGATTGATGGCATAACCATGAACAGACAAACTGACGAACTGACCGGTTTAAGCAATATCGTAATTATCGATGCTAAACAAAGAAGTGCCGCAGGACGTGATTTAAGGCCTATGGTGAAGTTAGTAACAAGTGAGGGTGAAGATATATTCCTTGCAGGAACAAACGTCCCTGCGCAGTATTATTTGCCTGTTGATGCGATTGTTAACTTTGAAGATGGTGGTCATGTTGGTATCGGGGATGTGATTGCGCGTATTCCTCAAGAGCGGTCCAAGACTCGAGATATCACCGGGGGTTTGCCGCGTGTTGCTGACTTGTTTGAAGCACGTAAACCGAAAGACTCAGCTGTAATGGCAGAGGTTTCAGGTCTGGTTAATTTTGGTAAGGAAACTAAAGGTAAAAGAAGGCTGATCATTAACGTCTCTGAAGATCAATGTCATGAAGAGTTGATACCCAAATGGCGTCATATTTCAGTATTCGAAGGGGAACATGTTGAGCGCGGTGAATTAATTGCTGAAGGTGCCTTAAATCCCCATGACATTTTGCGTTTACTTGGTGTTGGTGCATTAGCAAATTACATTGTGAATGAAGTACAGGATGTATACCGTTTACAAGGTGTAAAAATCAATGACAAACATATTGAAACCATTGTAAGACAAATGTTACGCAAACGAGTGATTACTTTTGCTGGAGATTCTAAATTCCTGGTAGGAGAGCAAATAGAAGAAAGTGTCATGCTGCAAGAAAATGACAGACTTATTGCTGAAGGTAAGCAAGTTGCCCGTGGTACACCTATTTTGTTAGGTATAACCAAAGCTTCTTTGGCAACAGAGTCCTTTATCTCTGCTGCATCGTTCCAGGAAACAACAAGAGTTCTAACTGAAGCTGCTGTAAGTGGTAAAATTGATGATTTACGTGGCTTAAAAGAAAACGTGATGGTCGGTCGCCTGATTCCAGCTGGAACAGGTTATACCTATCATCAAAGCCGAAAGGCAAAAAGAGCAAGGGCTGCAGCAGGTGGTGAACATGCAACACATACTGTTACTGCAAGTGATGTTGAGCACGCGTTGAGTGAAGCATTGAACGCGGATAATCATGATCATTAGTCTGGATTCAAAATCGGCAGATTTAAACTTGACAAATCTGCCGGACCTATATAGAATCCGGCCTCCTTATGCATTCGAAATATTCACAAGAGAAAGATCGGAGTTAAGTACAAATGGCTACTATTAATCAGTTAGTAAGAAAGCCTCGTGTGGACGTAAAGAAGAAAAGTAACGTACCTGCACTAGAGTCATGTCCACAAAGACGCGGAGTATGTACACGCGTTTATACTACTACACCTAAAAAACCGAACTCAGCTATGCGTAAGGTTGCTCGTGTACGTTTAACCAATGGATTTGAAGTATCATCATATATTGGTGGTGAAGGCCATAACTTACAGGAACACTCTGTTGTTCTAATCAGAGGCGGTCGTGTTAAAGACTTGCCTGGTGTGCGTTATCACACTGTTAGAGGTAGTTTAGATACATCAGGAGTTAACGATCGGAAACAAGGTCGTTCTAAGTATGGTACAAAAAAACCAAAAGATAAAAAATAACTGATTGTAGGAAATTGAGATGCCAAGAAGACGAGAAGTACCCAAACGTGAAATTTTGCCAGATCCAAAACATCATAGCGAACTGTTAGCAAAATTTATTAACGTATTAATGGTCAGCGGAAAAAAATCAACTGCTGAGAAAATAATATACGGTGCATTGACTGTACTTGATGAACGCGTAAAGAAAACTAAAAAATCTGACGAAGAAAGCGGAGAAGCTGGCTCAACCGGTAATGCTGGTTCAGTACTTCGATATTTTGAAGATGCTTTAGACAACGTACGTCCCAGCGTTGAAGTAAGATCACGACGTGTTGGTGGAGCTACCTATCAGGTGCCTGTAGAAGTAAGACACGATCGTAGTATCGCTCTGGGCATGCGTTGGATTGTCCAAGCTGCACGTTCACGCGGTGAAAAAGGCATGATGCTTCGCCTTGCTGGTGAATTGATGGATGCTTACGAGAGTAAAGGCTCTGCAGTGAAAAAACGTGAAGACACACATAAAATGGCAAAAGCTAACCAGGCGTTTGCTCATTTTAGATGGAACTAAGGGAGAGGTAGGCCGTGTCAACTCCATTGAGACTGTATCGAAACATAGGCATAGCTGCACATGTTGATGCTGGAAAAACCACTACTACTGAGCGTGTACTCTATTATACGGGTATGTCTCATAAGATTGGTGAAGTACACGACGGTGCTGCCACTATGGACTGGATGGTTCAGGAGCAAGAGCGCGGCATTACTATTACCTCCGCAGCAACTACATGCTACTGGTCGGGTATGGACAAGCAATTTGAAGCTCATCGCATCAATATTATCGATACCCCCGGTCACGTAGATTTCATGATTGAGGTTGAGCGCTCATTGCGTGTTTTAGATGGCGCAATAGTCGTATTTGATTCTGTTTCGGGTGTTGAACCGCAATCTGAGACCGTATGGCGACAGGCAAATAAATACGGTGTACCCAGAATCGTTTTTGTTAATAAAATGGACCGGATTGGTGCGAACTTTCTCCGAGTTGTTGCTCAAATCAAACAAAGACTAGGCTCAAATCCAGTTGTAGTACAATTGCCTATTGGGGCTGAAGAGCACTTCAAAGGTGTTGTAGACATCATTAAAATGAAGGCCATTCATTGGGATGAAGATAACAAAGGAATGACATTTAAGTACATGGATATTCCTGCTGAGCTTAAATCTGATTGTGAAGAATATCGTGCATTAATCATAGAAACTGCTGCTGAAGCATCTGAAGAGCTGATGAACAAGTATCTGGAAGGCGAAGAGTTCACTGAGGCAGAAATTAAAGCTGCTTTACGACATCTTACTGTGACCAATAAAGTTGTTCCTGTTTTTTGTGGTTCTGCATTTAAAAACAAGGGAGTACAAGCTGTCCTTGATGGTGTAGTCGAATATTTACCTTCACCTACCGATATACCTGACATACAAGGTACTGACGAAAACGGTAATGAAACGCATCGTGAAACGAGTTATGATGCTCCATTTTCAGCACTGGCATTTAAAATTGCCACTGACCCGTTTGTAGGAACTCTTACTTATTTCAGAGCATATTCTGGAGTATTAAAGTGTGGTGACACTGTATACAACTCCGTAAAAGGAAAAAAAGAACGTATTGGCCGGCTTCTGCAAATGCATGCTAATTCTCGAGAAGAGATTAAAGAAGTTAGAGCAGGAGATATAGCTGCAGCAGTTGGACTTAAAACAGTCATGACAGGTGACACATTATGCGATCAAGATCATGTTGTAATCCTTGAACGTATGGACTTTCCAGATCCTGTTATAGCAGTTGCTGTGGAGCCAAGAACAAAAGCAGATCAGGAGAAGATGGGCATCGCGCTTGGCAAGTTAGCTCAAGAAGATCCATCGTTCAGAGTACACACTGATGAAGAGTCTGGTCAGACAATTATTGAAGGAATGGGCGAGCTCCATCTTGAAATTATTGTTGACCGAATGAAAAGAGAGTTCAATGTTGAAGCGAATGTTGGTAAACCACAAGTTGCCTATCGTGAGACATTGCGACAATCTGTGGAGCAAGAAGGTAAATTTGTAAGACAATCTGGCGGACGAGGACAATACGGTCATGTCTGGTTGAAAATTGAACCACAAGAACCTGGACAAGGTTATGAATTTGTTAACGCTATTGTTGGTGGTGTCATTCCTAAAGAATATATTCCAGCTGTTGATAAAGGGGTTCAAGAACAATTACAAAATGGTGTTATTGCTGGATATCCAGTAGTAGATGTAAAAGTAACTCTATTTGATGGTTCATTCCATGAGGTAGATTCTAGTGAAATGGCGTTCAAAATAGCTGGATCTCAGTGCTTCAAGCAAGGTGCTTTAAGAGCCAAGCCAGTTTTGCTTGAGCCAATTATGGCTGTAGAAGTTGTTACTCCTGAAGACTATATGGGCGATGTTATGGGTGACCTGAACAGACGTCGTGGATTGGTACAAGGTATGGAAGACTCTCCAGCGGGTAAAATTGTTAGGGCAGAAGTTCCACTTGCAGAGATGTTTGGTTATTCAACCGATTTACGTTCTGCTACTCAAGGAAGAGCAACGTATACGATGGAATTTTCTAAGTATGCTGAAGCACCAAATAATATTGCTGAAGCAATTATCAAGAAACAATAAAAAGTTAATGAGGTTATTGAAATGGCGAAGGAAAAATTTGAGCGTAAGAAGCCGCACGTAAACGTGGGGACGATTGGTCACGTAGACCATGGTAAAACAACGTTGACAGCTGCGATTACAACAATCATGGCGAAGAAGTATGGCGGTACTGCAAAAGCGTACGATCAGATTGATGCTGCGCCTGAAGAAAGAGAGCGTGGAATTACCATTTCTACAGCACACGTAGAATACGAATCAGCTAACCGTCACTACGCGCACGTTGACTGTCCAGGACATGCTGACTACGTTAAGAACATGATCACCGGAGCTGCCCAGATGGATGGAGCAATCCTGGTTGTATCTGCAGCAGATGGTCCTATGCCACAAACCAGAGAACACATACTGTTATCTCGTCAGGTTGGTGTTCCTTATATTGTTGTATACATGAACAAAGCGGATATGGTTGACGATGCTGAGCTATTAGAGCTGGTTGAGATGGAAGTTCGTGACCTGTTAAGCAGTTACGAGTTCCCTGGCGATGATATTCCAATTGTTGTTGGTTCAGCGTTAAAAGCATTGGAAGGTGATACCAGCGATATCGGTGTACCATCTATTGAAAAATTGGTTGAAACTTTGGATTCATATATTCCAGAACCAGTTC
>NZ_RZGU01000039.1:0-13249 GCF_003990085.1 Legionella sp. km535
AAGTATTCTCTTATTTCTATCTGGGGCAGTTGATGATTGAATTTGATAAGCTACAAGAGCTCAATATTGACTATGAAAACTTGCCAACCCTGATGGAGCAGGAGTTGGCTAGAAAATGGTAAATTCTAGTTGTTCAAAAAATATCAGGGGATCACTCAGCCCGCGCAGGCGGGCAACCACTGATGATTAATCACGGAAGTAAAATGAGATAACTCGCTGACCTATGTTAAACATCATATCATCTCGATCGCCAAAAGTCGGTGATATGGATAGTTTCAACGCGTATTTTGGCTGGAACAAGGCGAGAATGGCATGATGTGTCACTATGTTGCTTACATTACTTGCTACGCATGCAGTCAATTGAAGCAAATTGGCCTGTGTTGTGGTCGGTGAGGCGCAACAATCGTCATGATACCGCAGCATCCAACGATTTTTTTCAAATTCAACAAGCACTAAAACTCTGAGTCCTATCTCATTATCGCCTGCCGGATCCTAATCATTTATCATAGTGCAGCGGATTACTCTATGGAAAAATAATGGTGGTCCAGAAAGAAAATGTGGATTTTAGCAACCAACCAGGATGAATAATGGAAGAGAAGCACTATTTTGTTTATATATTAGCTAGCAAGGAATATGGAACCCTTTATACTGGCATTACCAGCAATCTGATACAACGAGTATATCAACACAAGGGAGGATTGAGCGAAGGCTTTACAAAAAGATACCATGTTCATCGTTTAGTTTATTATGAAATTCACTCTGATGTTTATCAAGCAATAACCAGAGAAAAACGTATTAAAAAATGGAACAGACAATGGAAAATAAACCTGATTGAACAAAACAATCCTCAGTGGCTCGACTTGGGCATTGGATTATTTTGATGAATGGTTGCCCGCCGGCGCGGGCAAGACTCGGTTTTTTTTATGTACACATGTATGTAGGTTGGGCATTTGAGCTGTGTTTTTGTTGTTCATGCGCTAAAACCCTTATGCAGAGAAATGACTTACTTGCAATGAATTAAACATTCGGCCTTCTGTACATGACAAAAAACCTGTCTTGCCCGTGCCGGCGGGCAACCATTCATCAACATAAACCGATGCCCAGTAGTCAGCAGGGATTATTGTTCTTCAGGTTTAAACTCTTGTTGAACTCGCAGAAACACTCTATATCATCTCCTTTGTACATGACAAAAAACCTGTCTTGCCCGCGCCGGCGGGCAACCATTCATCAACATAAACCGATGCCCAGTAGTCAGCAGGGATTATTGTTCTTCAGGTTTAAACTCTTGTTGAACTCGCAGAAACACTCTATATCACCTCCTTTGTACATGACAAAAAACCTGTCTTGCCCGCGCCGGCGGGCAACCATTCATCAACATAAACCGATGCCCAGTAGTCAGTAGGGATTATTTTTCTTCAGTTTTAAACTCTCGTTGAACTCGCTGAAACACTCCATATCACCTCCTTTTGGCGTTCGAGTGGATGTGATTTTCAACGAATTGTCTCAACGTACTGCAGTGCCAAATGCCAAATAGTTGCCCGCCTGCGCGGGCAAGACGGGTTTTTGTCATGAACAGGGCGCATAACCCATGACCTGTTTCTTTCCTAATAGAGAATCAAAAAAGTCAGTATTAATGCAAATTAAACAGTTTGCCAACCTTATGTTATTATTAATGACTTTAAATTCACCAAAGACAGCTGTATATGCCTTTCAATATCGAACAAAAAATAATGAAAGAAGAGCAAAGCATGCAGAGCGTTCATGAGAGCGCTTCCTTTAAAGCCGCTGAAACGCTTGTCAGGCTCTTGGCCTCACGTTATTGTTTGCAACAAAAAAACACTAATGATTCAGTTCACGCAGCATCTTCTTCTACTGACACGTCTTCCTCTGCATCCTCAGATCCAGTAGTAACGACTGATTGGCGTGATAACCAACAAGTGCAAAAGCAAATGTTAACAGAGGATACTAGCCTGCTGCATCAGACTGATAAAACATATCCTGGCACTTTGACAAAATTGGTAGATCCACTTTCCTCAAAAGAACTGATGTCTCTTTTAAACTTTAAAGACGATAATGGTATCACCGTGTTGCAGCAGGTGGTAAAAAACAACCCTAAAGCACTGAAACACATTCTGTTACTTTTAAACGAAAACGACCGATTTATTGCTGTAATGGAAACAAATCATAAAGGCAACACTCTCCTGCATGAAATATCAATAAATAAACCCAAAATACTGGTAGAACTTGTTGATTGCCTCTCAGAAACACAAAAAGCAGACGCAATCATGGCAACAAATGAAGACGGTGATACCATCTTGCATCAGATCGCCATTACCTATCGTAAAATTCTCCTTCAACTCCTGGACTACTTGCCTTTGACTCAAAAAGTACATGCAATGATGATAAAAGGTCGACTTAACTACACTTTGCTGCATTTGGTAGCACTTGATTCCCAGGCATTAATGCGGTTATTTCAGCTTGTGCCCGAAGCAGAAAAAGCTGACGCTGCATTAGCATCTGATAATAATGGTAATAACCTGGCGCATTGTGTGTTTTATAATTCCAGAAGTCTTAAACTGTTTTTAGACTGGCTTCCCAAAACACAATACTTTGCAGTTTTGACGGCAAGGAATAAAGAACATTGTGTTGTACTGGAACAAATTACACGACACGACCCTGGGTTATTGATAGAAATTCTGGATTCCTTTTCCGAAACACAGAGGCATACTGTAATACTGACAAAATACAGAAATGGCAACACTTTATTGCACCTGATTGCCACACATCACCCAAGCTACCTCATACAACTGCTTGATTATCTGTTGGAAGATGTAAGAATCACCGTCTTGAGAATACCTAACGACAATAACTTGAACGTATTGCGTCTCTTGGCAGAAAAAAACGCCACAGTCTTGCTAGAGCTAGTAGACTATCTGCCCGTAAGAGAAAGAGAAACCTCAGTAACACATCGAAGTGAACAAAGCCTTGTTGATTTATCAATTAGAGATCAGGATATCCATAGCCTATCATCCTCACCTGCCTCCTCATCAGTCTCAGACTCTTCGCCAACCCACGGAAGATATTCATTGTTCAGAAGAATGGAACATGCGCAACAGGCTGTGCAAAGCTATGAAAGGGACAGCAAAAACGAATTGGGTAGACTCCTGAAGAGAAGCAAACCAAATCCTACTGAACTTAGACAAATTGTAAAAACAAACCCCGAACTGTTGATCCCCATTCTAAGATCGTTTTCCGAGAGAGAAAGGCACACCGCCTTACTGGAACAATACGAAGACGGCAACAACCTGTTACACCTGATCGCTATATACCAACCCCTCTACATAAAGCACATGCTAAATTGTCTGTTAAAAGAAGAACAAATGGCCGCTTTGAAGATGCCTAATGAAAATGGCTTAGACGTATTGCTCATTCTGGCAGAAACAAATACCACAGCCCTGGTAAACATTCTGAACTACCTGCCTGCAGAAGAAAGAGTAGCTGCTGTAAAAATTACGAACAAAATTGGTGAATCAGTAGCACACCAGGTGGTACATGATCCTGCGTTAATAAAAATAATGATGGAATGTCTGCCCATAACAGCAAGAGCTGGTGTGGTGAAGTTGTGTAATCATGATCGAATGTCGGTGTTGCATTGTGCAGTATTATATCCTGACTCATTGCATCTTCTTCTGAGTTCCTTGCCCATAACAGAAAAGGCCGCTGCCGTGACATTTTGTAGCCGTGATGATTATACCCCTATAGAACATGCTGAACGTCTATCCAAATTTGAATCACTGCGCATACTAAAAGCAGTTTATGCGCGAACTAAATGGGGTGCGGACGGACAAAGCACCGTCAATAGATCAATCCTCGAACTGGATACAAACACAATGAAATCTTCACAAGCCTCGTCATCTGTTCCAGATTCTTTTTCAATCGAAGGCATGAATTCGTTTGTTGTAATCAAGGATCAGGCCCTACAGAGTACAAAGACGTCTGAAAATGAAAGCGACAGTGAAATAGATACAACAAATATGAAGAGGCGAGCATTATGAGCCAATGTTTAATTCGTCGCAAATAAGTCATTTTTTGAACATTCGGGTTGGCGCATGAGCAAGAAAAATACAGATTAGGCGCCTAACCCTCTATACATAACTAACAACCTGTCTTGCCTGCGCCGGCGGGCAACCATTCATTCAAATAAACCGATGCCAAAGAGCCAGTAGGTATTATTTTTCTTTAGGTTTAAACTCTCTTTCAATTCGCTGAAATCCATATGACCTCCTTTTGGCGTATGAGATAATGTGATTTTTAGTGTATGTCAACGAGTTGTCTCAACGTGCTGCAGTGCCAAATGCCAAATAGTTGCCCACCTGCGCGGGCAAGACAGGTTTTTTTGTTATGAACAGAGCGCATAACCCATTATTCTGAAAGACTTCCTGTACACTGAAGGGCGGAGATTATAACGTATTTTCTCAATAAAAAATCGCCAAAATTCTTGCTTTGGAAAATGGAAAAAAAAAGAGTACAGAGAGACGCCAGGCTTACTTCCTTGAGCTGGGTCCGAAAAAAAGGATATCGACTAGCCATAACAATCAGTTAAAAATAATCAGTATGGCAAATGTTTGTTAACAATCAATGAATGCATGTCAAGTAACAAAAGGCAAGATCTGAACCCTTAATGCTTTATGTTTATTGATTCTAATAAAAATGACTGACTTGATATTTAATTATTAAACAATATACGCTGATAATGTGATGTATGATCTTATGATAGAGTGATGAAAAGCTCATGAAACTGAAGCAATTGATTCGATACCTTTCTTTTTTTATGTTCCTGGCCTGTCATTCGGTTGCTAGTGCCCAATCTTATGAGGAAAAAAAACTGACTCTCCTGATGGATTCTATTGTAAAACCTTATAGTTTATCTCATCAGATTCCCGGCATTTCTGTAGCGGTTTATTACAATGGCCAGGATTACTTTTATAATTATGGTATGGCTGATATACAGAAACGTACTCCGGTAACTCAAGATACTATTTTTGAATTGGCGTCAATTACCAAAATATTTGTCAGTACGTTACTGGCTCTTGAAGTAGAGAGAGGCACAATAAAATTAAATGACTCTGTTAACCGATACCTGCCTCAGCTTGCTATCAGCAAAAATGTTCCCATAAATCAAGTTACATTGGTCAATCTTGCGACGCATACTGCAAGCTTTCCACGTCAATTGGAGCAGTTTGGTGTATCTAAAGGAGATAGCGATGCGTTTATCAAACAATTAAAATTTTGGCGTCCCAATACACCTGTGGGTACTCAATATCACTATTCCAATATCGGTTTTGGCTTTTTAGGCTTCATCTTGGAGCAGGCTACTGGAACTCCTTTAACGGTCTTGACAACCCAAAACATCACCGAGCCATTGGGTATGACTCATACCTGGTTTAATGTCCCTCACTCTTTGAAATTGAATGAGGCTCAGGGTTATCGTCACAATAATAACAAAGCCCCCCATTATGTACCTGCCAATTATTTAGGGGGAGGTGCTTTACGTTCATCATCTGCTGATATGTTGCGTTTTATGAAGGCTAATCTGGGAATTAAAGTAGGTGATGCTTCTGCACCATTGCTGTCTGCCATGCAATTGGCTCAACAACCTGCATTTGTCGTTAGACCGAAATTTATCATGGGGCTTGGCTGGCAGAGAGTAATTCGCAACAATAATTTATTGATAACCAAAAATGGAGGAAATCAGGGATTTAGTACCTTTATTGGGTTTTCGCCGGCAAAAAAAATTGGAGTCGTTGTTTTAACGAATAAAGCGAAGGTTAATGCTAACCGATTGGGTATCAATATTTTAAATACTCTTGTTCGTTAGCTAATCATCTCGATGAATATGCACGTTCAGAGCTTTGCTTCAGTATCTGTTTTTAAAATGAACTATACTTGTACATGAGTGAAACATAATTCTTGAATATTGGATAGCTCCATGAACAAAACAGTGAAGAAAAATGCCTTACGAACTCTCGTTTTTGGATTATGCATTATTGCCAGTACCGCTGCTGCAGCTTATGGTGGTTGGCATGCTGTGGGTTGGCGTGGGCCCGCCGGGGGATGGCATGGGACTGTATGGCATAACAACGGTTGGAATAATGGTTGGCATAACGCAGGTTGGTATGGTGGCGTAGTGGTCACCGGAGCGCCTGGTGTTGGTTACTATGCACCTATTTGCCAGCCAGTCAGGTTGTGCAATTTATACGGTCAATGCTGGATACAGCAACAATGCAATTGAGTTGTCAACATTGAGTTATTATTTAATTTAGTGCCCAACTAACCTTATATCATGTTTTTTATTATTTTGGGCATAATATATTTCGTCAAAAAAATCGAGTTCAAAGGAAACTGATCTTGAAAAAAATCGTATCAATTCAAGCTGCTTTAATGGATGTGTATCTTCCACAATTAAATCGACCTCGGCTGCAAGATTTTGGGTGATCTGTACAAAATCAGCTCCAGAATAAGTTGCTATCCAGTCTGAATAAGGATGGGGTTTCATTGGGTCTTTGTCAGCCATCATGGTGCCTAATTGGTAATAGATCCAAAAGCAGGGCAATATACTGCAAAGAGCCTCAGGCACCTCGGCTTGTGTTGATGTCTTAACCAGATACTGGGAATATTGAGATATTGAAGTTCCTGTTTGATGTTTATAGAACTCTCTAAAATGCTCACGGTATTGGAGTTGCATGCTGTGTTCGTTGTTTATAACATCGTTTGCCAAAGTATTCAGTTGTTTCGATAAACCTGGATGAGTCATCTCGGTGCGTTCGGCAATATTTTGGAGAGCGCATGAAAATTGGCGTAAATACAAAAAATCATCGCGCAAATAGAGTCCGAATTTTTCTTGAGGTAAGGTTCCTGCAAACAACTCTTGATTGAACGGATGAGTATAAATTGCTTTCAAGGTGTTCTGATTGAGACGAATTAACCGTGATAAAAAAAGGACATCCGATTTTTGTCTATAAAATAAATGGCAGTACTTCAAATAAGTCATAATTCACTCTTCCTTCGCAGGTATTATCCAGATCAGGTACTAAGGGTTTTTCTCAGCCAAACTAAAGAACGGTTCAGCACCCCTGGTGACAATTAGAAGGACATTCTAGGCCTGTCGCGTTTTAGAGTCAAGGAGGGAACTGGCACTGCTGGAGTGGTACCCGACAGTGCAAGACTAGAATGTTGAACTACTAAACAGAGTAATTAAGCATGATGCTGTTCATGCGCACTTTTGATTTCTTGATAGTGCTGCTTTTGCTGGGGTGTCAGGAGCGAATAAATTTGATGGCGCATCAGGATGTGGGTTTTCAGCATGGCATCTTTAATTTTACTTCTTTGACTGATTAATTGATCCAGTTTTGCCTCATCGATTTTTTCTGCCTTGATTAATGCATCAATTTGATCTCGAATCACTTTTAGTTGTTTGTGACTGGTTTTTAACTGGGTTCTGGCTTGTACACGTATTGCTTTGATTTTAGCTTTTTGTTCCTGGGTCAAATTTAAATTTTGAGATGTTTTTTTACTGTCATTACAATGGCATGGTTGAGAAGGATTTTTTTCAGCAGGGCATGCAAAAGATGGTTGACCAATAAACAAGGCTAACGTAATTGCCGATAACCAGATAAGTTTCTTACTCATTATCATTTCCTCTTGTTCGTTAAACTGATATTCCTGTGGGTATAATTAACTCATTCCATCCATGATTGGCGCAGTATAGATCGAAAGGATTAGTTAAATACAGTGCTATAGATTAATTTCATTGCTGAATTACTCTCAATATGTTATAAATATCGCGCTTTAAATACACACACGCTTCGTCACATACGTTAGGGTCCCTTGTGGGTTTCGTATGGGAAGTGTGGAGGCTTAACCCTGGAGATATAATATGAATGTTAGTATGCGTGAATTGCTCGAAGCTGGAGCACATTTTGGTCACAGAACTCGGTACTGGAACCCTAAAATGGGCGAGTACATTTTTGGATCAAGAAATAAAATCCACATCATCAATTTAGAAAAAACCATGCCTATGTTGAGCGACGTTGTCAACTACGTTGGTCGATTGGCATCAAATAAAGCAAAAATTTTATTTGTCGGAACCAAGAGAGCAGCACAAGACAGTATTCGTGAACACGCGAAACGTTGTGGCATGCCCTATGTTGATCACCGTTGGTTAGGCGGTATGTTGACTAACTATAAAACAGTTCGTCAATCTATATTCCGATTGAAAGAATTAAAAGAAATGAAAGAAAAAGGCCTGTTTAACGACATGATCAAGAAAGAAGCATTGATGCTGACTCGTGAACTGGAAAAACTGGAGCGTGGTTTAGGCGGTATTGAACACATGGGTGGTTTGCCTGATGCTCTGTTTGTTGTTGACGTTGGTTTTGAGCACATTGCTGTTGAAGAAGCACGTCGGTTAAAAATCCCTGTTATTGGTGTTGTCGATACTAATAACAGCCCAGACAACATTGATTACGTTATTCCTGGAAATGATGATTCCATGCGAGCTGTAGATATTTACGTTCGATGCGTTGCTGACGCAATTCTTGATGGAAAAAACAGCAATACTGTAGGGGGTATGTCTTCTGACTCTGAATTTGTAGAAGTTGCTACTGGTTCTGGTGAAGCAGATAAAGCTGGGGAATAATTAATATTTGAATAAAGGGGGCGTTAATTTTAATTAGCCCCCTTTTTGCTATGTGGAGAAATGAATATGTCAACAATTAGTGCTGGATTGGTAATGCAACTTCGTGAGCGTACAGGCGCAGGCATGATGGAATGTAAAAAATTTCTAATTGCGACAAACGGTGATATAGAGCTTGCTATTACCGAAATGCGTAAAGCAGGTCAGGCTAAAGCAGACAAAAAAGCAGACAGAGTCGCTGCTGAAGGTATCGTCGTTATTGCTCGTTCTGCAGACGAAACTTCTGCAGTTATGATTGAAATCAATAGCGAAACCGATTTCGTAGCACGTGATGAGAATTTCACCAATTTTGCCACTGCTGTTTCTCAAGCTGCTTTAAACAGTTCTGTTTCTGATATTTCTGCGTTATCTGATCAGCCTTTATCAGGTGGTGTTACAGTTGAACAAGCCAGACAGCAATTAGTCGCTAAAATTGGCGAGAACATCAAGTTGCGACGTATTGAGCGAATCAGTTGCACTGGTGGTGTGATTGGCTATTACCTGCACGGTTCACGTATTGGTGTTATGGTTGCTTTAAAAAATGGTTCAGAAGAATTAGCCAAAGACATTGCGATGCATATTGCTGCCAGCAAACCAATTGTTGTAAATCGTGATCAAGTATCTGCTGAAGCAATTGAAAACGAAAGAGAAATTTTCACTGCCCAAGCTAAAGAAAGTGGTAAGCCACAAGAAATTATCGATAAAATGATTGAAGGACGTATTAACAAGTTTATTGATGAAGTCAGCTTATTAGGTCAACCATATGTTAAAAACCCAGATATTAAAGTCGGTCAGCTTCTGAAAGAGAAGGGCGCTGAAGTAGTTTCTTTCATTCGCTATGAAGTAGGTGAAGGCATTGAAAAGAAAGAAGATAATTTTGTTGAAGAAGTGATGGCTCAGGTTCGTACATGATGAATGAAAGTCACCCGAAATTAAAATACAAACGCATATTGCTTAAATTTAGCGGCGAAGCCTTAATGGGTAAGTCGCAATTTGGCATCGATCCCTCCGTTCTTGATACTTTGGCTCGAGATGTTGCTGAGTTAATTCAAATGGGAGTCGAGGTAGGTTTGGTTGTCGGTGGCGGTAACTTATTCCGTGGTAAGGCTCTTTCTCAAGCTGGGTTAGGGCGAGTTACCGGTGATCATATGGGCATGCTGGCAACAGTAATGAATGCTTTGGCAATTCGGGACGCATTGGAGCGAATCGATTTGCCAGCGCGTATTATGTCCGCGATCCCCATGATGGGTGTAGTTGACTCTTATCATCGACGAAAAGCAATAACTCATTTACGAAATGGGCAGGTTGTTATATTTGCAGCCGGAACAGGTAATCCTTTCTTTACAACAGATACAGCTGCTTGCTTAAGAGCAATTGAAGTTGGTGCTGAAGTTGTATTGAAAGCTACAAAAGTAGATGGAGTCTATTCTGCGGATCCTTTTAAAAATCCAGATGCTGTTCGATATGATTATTTAACTTATAAAGAAGTATTAACGAAGGGTTTGGAAGTCATGGACTCTACAGCGATTTGCCTGTGTCAGGATCAAGGTATGCCATTACAGGTTTTTGATATGGCTGCTCCTGATGCTTTGAAGCGAATTGTTACTGGAGAACGAGTAGGAACTATAGTCGGAGCGAATCATGATCAATGAAATAAAACAAGACGCAGAAAAGCGGATGAAAAAAACAATTGAATCATTGCATGTGGACATGTCAAAGATTCGTACTGGAAGAGCAAATGCTGGCTTGTTGGATCATGTTCAAGTAGATTATTACGGTACACTGACTCCTTTAGGCCAAGTTGCCAATATTAGCGCCAGTGACTCACGAACCATTACGGTTACTCCTTGGGAAAAATCTATGGTCGCTGCTATTGAAAAAGCAATTTTAACTTCTGATCTGGGCTTGAATCCGTCTACAGCAGGAAGTGCCATTCGTGTTCCAATGCCTCCTTTAACTGAAGAGCGTCGTAAAGAGCTGATTAAGGTGGTACGTGGTGAGGGCGAACAAGGACGGGTATCCATACGCAATATCAGAAGAGATGCAAATAGCCAGCTGAAGGATTTAGTCAAAGATAAGGCAATTTCTGAGGATGATGAGCGTCGTGCTGCTGAAGTGATTCAAAAGCTGACCGATAAATACATTGCTGAGATTGATGCAATTCTTGTTGTAAAAGAAAAAGATTTGATGGAATTTTAAATCAGGACACGTGTGTACCTCACACTGCTTTGTGCCATGAACACTATAATAAGCCCGGGCCTACCGGGTTTTTTTCTATGTTGTAGCGACAACAGATCATCTGATTATTCAAAATTTTCGAAGGTCTGAGCGTTTCATTGTAAGGAATAAAATCATCGTATTTTATACGGTGATATTCGCTCAATTATTCTTGTAACATCTGAATAGGTTATTTCAATAGATCAGATATGATTACAAACGCCAAAATTATTCATTTACTTACTAAATATCAGGCTATTCCATCCGAATATGAACCTTCTATTTCAATTGTCTCAAGGCAGAGGTTTGACGAAGAAGCACGAACGACTTATGCATTTTTTACCAAATTGACCCAGGAAGATTTTCCAGCACCGGCGACAGTGTTAAAAAATAAAATTCACTTTTGGTTAGCAAAGCGTTGGGTTTGTGTAAGAAAGACTTATCTTGACTATCGCGTCACCCCTTCTTTGCCGGTTAATCAATTTTGCCTGGAACTTGCAGAAATGACGGCTGATTCCGACATGGCAGCGTATCATATCTTAATGCCTTACAATCGCTCTTTTCATCCTTTTGACTACGATACTCGGCATTTACTAGCTCATTTCGTTGATTATATGCGGCCTATCTACACACAAGATGAAATAGCCGATAGATTAGCTCCTCACATTTATAGTTTTCTGGACTTAAAATGTTTGGACGAAGATCCTTTATTATTGAAGGAAGTAATCGAGCGCGTTGTTCCGAGGTTAAACAATTTATCTGATATTACAGAATCCAATTGGGTGATGCGCTATCTATCTCATGAGGTACAGTGTCAATTTATTGATGCAACATTTGATCTTTGGTTTGATGAACGAAAACGTGATTTATCACATTACATCAGGGTACCTACGAAGGAATGGAGTGTCGATGTAACCGTGCTTTTCCGAACCTTATTGATAGATAAGATAGCTGAAAAAACGCTTACAGCTAGTGCTTGTTTAAGTGAAATCAATTCATTGAAACAATATACTTATATTTCTGAGGAAACTGAGATTATAACTGCATTTTTAACTAAATTGCAGCCGAGACTACCTGAGTTATTTCAAGATATAAATTCGGTGAATGATCTTCTGATTACAGCCTCTAGAAATCAACGTTTTATAGCCTCAATATTTAGCAATCTGTTGATTGAGTCGGCTAATCCCGATAACATTTTGAATTTATTGAAATTCAAAAAGGACGAATTTTTGGCTTATTTCTATTCTATTTTCATCCCGCATATCGCTCGATCAGTATGCTCTTTTTCTGATTTTCTGGTATTGCTAGGGAAATGGAAAAAGCCCTCATCCTTTGTTTACTTATCCTTAAGTAAGATTTGTGAGTGGAGTCGCGATTCTCTCTCCGAAGGGTGTCTTTTAATTCAAGCGGAACTAATTAAAACATATTTAATCCAGTTGGAGAGCTGGGTATCCGATATTCCCAATTTTTTATTATTACTGGATAAATTGAAAGCCATACACCACAGTATTGTTCCTTTATTTGAACGATTCACGCCGTTTATTATTAACAATAGTCGTGTTTTCATTTCCTTTTTTCAAAGTCTTAATAGCTACAACAATGTTAGTTTAAAAAATGACTACCGGAACTATTGGCTATCAAAAGTTGATTTTAAATTATTCGTATCCTCATTGTCTGATCTGGAGAATTTTTTCATTTCCTCATGTACGAAGCTAGCTGAACGGCGCTTTGTTTTGTCAAAGCTTGACGCCCAGCAATTAAATTGCACCCCAGAGGCACTTGATATGTACAAAGTTCAAAAACTGGATGTTCCAACTTTGATTGATGATTTAAAAGCATATGTTTCCAAAACTTCATTCCGAAAAGGAGCCCTCGATTTAATGGACCAGTTGAGAAAAAATCCACCCCTTTCCCGCTCTGAGTTGAATCAATTGATTATACCAATAATGAATGAAATTAAAGCAACTTTTAAACTAACTTATTTTTCTATGCCATCTTCTTGTAATAGTCACTTGTTGCACATACTGAGTAAGGCTTATACCGAAGAAGCGGATACGTCACAGAACCTGGCTGCCTCGGTTGCACCCATAGGTTCTTTTTGACGAAATGCTAAATCTTAAGGCTAATTGGAAGGGCATGATTGCGTACAGGACATAAAAATCTGTCTTGCCCGCGCACTGATATATCCCCTCAAATTTGCTAAAAATAATTGCAGTAAAATTGAAGTCGTGATCTAATTTCCCCCAACAAATTTGTTTGGGGAAAATGATGGAGCCTATCGATTTACTACATGCTCAT
>NZ_RZGU01000004.1:0-207328 GCF_003990085.1 Legionella sp. km535
AAGTATTCTCTTATTTCTATCTGGGGCAGTTGATGATTGAATTTGATAAGCTACAAGAGCTCAATATTGACTATGAAAACTTGCCAACCCTGATGGAGCAGGAGTTGGCTAGAAAATGGTAGCTTCTTATTGTTCAAAATATATCAGGGGATCACTCAGTGCGCGGGCAAGACAGGTTTTTTATGATGTACAGAGGTCATGTGTTTATAAACCAGATTTTTGTAATAAACCGTTATTTTGCCAAGACCATTTTTGCCAAGACCATTTTTGCCAAGACCATTTTTGCCAAGACCATTTTTGCCAAGACCATTTTTGCCAAGACCATTTTTGCCAAGACAAATAACGATAACCAGCGACACACCGTATTTTATACGGATAACATGGCTAACTACTTCCGGTACAATATTGATTCAATTAGTCAAATTTAAAGGTGCCGTTTATGTACTCCAGCTCGGAACTACAGATAAAGTTATCAGCCAGTCATTTATTAGAAATGATTAAAACTAAATTCCAGGATTATAGGACGGAATACCTAAATCAAAAAAAAAATGAACACAGAATAGGCCCGCCAATAACCTGGCCCACACATCCTGTTGCCCATATTGAGTTTTGTAAAACAATATATCTGGAAACAAAAAAAATTTTTGATGTTCATCAAAATGACTTATCTCCTGCAGATAAAATGGTTGTTTTGAAGGATTATATGCAACTGTGGAAAGATGTAGACGGTTACCTGGATATTAAACACACGGAATTTTCCGTGCAATATAAAGATGCTAGATTTTTTAAGTATGCAATTTCTTACAATCCCCAAGTTCCAATGTGTGCTGGATTTAATTTGAAAAATATTGCTTTTAGAAATTTTCGTAATAACGGCATCATTTTTCCATCAGTTAATTTTACGAATGCTGATTTTAGTCATACTAAGTTGTGTGACATTAGTTTTTATGACTGTAATTTTATTGGCAGTAATGCAGAAAAAACAAACCTGCTTCAATGTAAATTTGAAAAATGTAATCTTGAGGGGGTTGATTTATTAAATGCTTATCTGTGGGAAACAGTATTTAGAGAATGTATTATGTATAAAACCCAATATAATAAAAAAGCTGATAGTTTAAATATAATTATCTCTAAATGTTTTAAAGATAACCTTTTAAGCGCGAGTTGTGACGGAAAACTCAACGAGGCAGTGCGATTAGTAGAAACGTTCCCAGATTTAATACATTCAAAAACTGATGCAGGAAATACTCCCTTGCATTTAGCAGCAATGACGGGACAAGTTGAAGTAATTGAATTTTTATTAAAAAATGGAGCAAGAATAGATACAGTCAATCATGCTGGGTCGAACCCATTTCATAAATTTTTGCAGTTTCTTGATCCCTATTTAACAGAAACTTTTGAACGAATCGTAAACCTTTTCATAGAAGCTGGACTTGATCTAAATAAAACTTCTCATGTTTCTAAAAGTTACTTAGGCCAGTTGGCATCCTCTGGAGACTTGGAAGCCTGTAAAATTCTTGTAGCAAAAGGTGCTGATTTTAATATCCAGGATCAGTTTGGCTTTACTCCTTTGCATTACGCTTCTTGTGGAGATAAAAATGATTATTTTGAAAAGGAGCAAGAAGAGGTCGCTAAATGGCTTGTTAGTATCGGTGCCGATAAAAATATTAAAGCCAATAATGGTAAAAGGGCTCTAGACTTTGCTGAGGAATTTGAACATAGAAGCATTGTTGATTTATTAAGACCTAATCCCCCCTATCCATTCTTCTTGCACTATCTAAAAGTAAAACCCAAACAACTTACCCCCGAAAAAGTGGCTAATGCTTTATGGTTATCCGATAAAGATGCTAAAACTACCCAAGTATCTAAATCAGAATTTCGATTATGGGCTAGTAAACAAGAGCTGCACTTTAATCCAGACGATGTAGAACACTGTCTATCATCCTATGTGATGAAAAAATAGTTATAAATAGATTATGGGCTGTTGACAATTCAAGTTTCGACGTCCTGCGACTTGTTGGCGGGATCTAATTCAATCTTTATAGGCGCAATATATTCTTGTTTTGCGCAAGATCTCTCGATTCCGCGAACAAGTCGCGGAAAGTGGGCTTGAAAATAATGTAATGTCAACAGACCTAAATTACTGTCATTATTTTTTGCACTCATACACAATGCTGGAGTCATCTTTATCCGGTTCAGCGGATCGATTAAATGCTTTTATCATTTTAATTTCTTTAAAACCCGCTTCTTTCAGCAGATCCATTAAAATTGCGGGATCGTCATAGATTCGAACATTAAAACGCTCAATTTCAGTTTGAATGATCTGCCCTTTTTCAACAAGCTCATATTTATCAATTGAATAACAAACTTTGTTTTCAAAGGTTGTGAGCCGATTGACCAATATTAAATTACCATCTGGCTTGTCACAAGCAACACCTCGCCAAACTCCAAGTTGCTCCGGGACTATTTTAGATGTTTCTGCTTCAAACAATAAAATTCCCTCAGGATTCAAATGATCATAAAAAAGCTTCAACGATTTTTTTATTGTATCTAAATGAATCAGGTGCCCAAATGAACCACTGGGAATAAAAATCAGATTATATCTTTGGGTGCTACTTAAATCTTCAGCAAAACCTTGCCATACATCGGGCTTTAGATGCTGCAATTGAGCTTTAGCATGTAAGGCAGCCAACATGTGCTCACTGGCATCAAAACCTGAAATTTCAAAATGTTCTTTAAGTAGAGGCAATAAAAATCGCCCGGATCCACACATCGGTTCTAAAGCAACTCCACCTGCATTGGCGACGTAAGAACGATAAAATGCATAAGCGTCCTCGGGTGGTTGAGGTCTGATTAAATCATAAAACTGTGTGCATAAATTAAGGTAACTATCTAAATTTTTTTCCATGATGACCTTATACTAAGGAACAAATCTTTGCAAAATCCAGGATTCATGAATACAGGTTGCTTTTAATGAGTCCGATATTCGATGTTCATTTAATTGATAAAATTTTATTTCTTTTGGAACAATGGTATAACCAACATATTCTCGAGGCCTTTCCGGGAGAGTTTTTTTATATTTCTCCCTTAAAATAACCAACTCTTCGTCTAGTTCATGTTGTTGTTTTATCGTCTGGCCTGATTTGGTGCCATAAACTAAAAATCGTAATCTTCTCTCTTGATCATAAGTTTCCCAATTTTTTACGTTTTCAATTTCGTCCAGAGGATTTATTCTGCCTGAAACAGTAATTTGTCTTTGTGTATTGGGTAACATAAAAGTAAAAGAAACATTGGGATTGACGGAAATATGCCTTACTTTAGCGCTACCCAACTGAGTAAAAAAAATTAAACCCTGTTCGTTTATTTCACGGATAGCCACTGTACGGCTTTTGGGAAATCCCTGTTCATCTACAGTACTGAGAACTCCCATCTTAAAGGGTAGTGATTCCGCTTCTACCCAAGCATTAATTAAGCGTACCAACCACCAGTAATCAACATGTTCAGGTAACTCTTCGAGAAGCCAGTCTCTGTCGGTTAATTTCATTTCTATAGGCACATTTTGTAATCGGATGACGAAGATTATACTACTACTTTAACAATCAGAATATTATTCTGTCTATCAATCGATTGATTTCTACTATAATCTGTAACGCCTCAATTAAAAGTTGAATTTGATAATCTTTATAGTTACTTATAAAAGAACAGGAGAGTAAAAATGTCTGATGAAATAAATCCGTTATTTACAGCTAAGGCAACTGCCGTTGGCGGACGAAATGGTCGAAGTGAAGCGAGTGATGGCTCAGTGGCAGTTAATCTTTCTGTGCCAAAAGAGTTAGGCGGTCAAGGCAAACCAGGAACGACTACACCAGAACATCTGTTTGCAGCGGGTTATGCTGCCTGTTTTGGCGGTGCACTTGATTATGTAGCCAAACAACACAAAAAAAATGCGACTGAAGCTAAAATTAACTGCGCTGTTTCAATTGGACCTCGGAAAAAAGGTGGCTTTGGAATTTCTGTTCACATGCTTATTGAAGATAAGAGTTTAAAAAAGGAAGAGTTGGCAGAATTGGTAAAAGAAGCGCACGAGCAGGTTTGCCCCTACTCCCATGCTACCCGTGGTAACGTTGATGTAGTATTTGACGTAATTGGTTCTTGAATGCACTGATTGTAGAATTCGTTGGGTCAGTGACCCAACGAGCTACTGTTAGAAATGGAGTCACACTTACTGTCTGATGCACTTTTGATTGTTATAAGGACGGATGTATTCAACAACCTTAAGTTCATTTGGTAAATTTGATTCATCATAAAACAAATCTTGGTCTTTATTATTCCCTGATTCTTTTATAAAGACTTTACCCTCTTTTCCTGCCCCGCACAGAGTTTTATAAGCTACAAGTCGATGACACACCGAGGATAATCCATGCTTGAGTTCATTGATATAATCATCTGAAGATCCCATATTGCATGAATACAGTTCAATTTGTTTGAGTTCTTTATCTGCAAGCTCTAGATCCTCTGTTATCCATTCAATATAGGAATCTGCATCAAGCCCGGCAATTAGATGTTCATTCAGACAACCCTGGGCAATGATCAGGAGCGAATCTCCGGTTGAAACATGATCCAGGAATTGAGTTATCGATTCAGGATCATCCAGGAAAACAAGCTCACAAGGATATCCATAACGATCTTGTGTAGTAATGATTTTTTCTTGAGTTTGTTCATCTGGGGCATAGATAAAACGCTGTTTTTGTTTTGTTTGTAGTCTTAGTAAATAGCTGATTTCAGTATTGGAATTCAGTTCATGAGCAGATTCCTTTGGCTTATAATCTGAATCGGAGTACCGTTCAATAATTACAGTCTTACTTGATTGACAGTTTTTGGCCTCAGAGTTACTAAATAATGAATGTACACCTGACAGCCTGTCTTTTTTTTCATTTGACATGACTCTATTTTAAACCTTTAAGTACAAAATTGGCCCATTATAACACAAATTAAGTCGATCAGAACCAATGATAGACTTTATATATACAACGCTTAACCTGTAAATTGTTTATAGCTGCTCCCTTCTCCCTCGAGGGCTACCCTGTGGATAGATTTCTGTATAAAAAAATCAACAAACCATGAAATAGTAAATCATTTTTTGAATTCCTTCTCAAAATATTCTAAAGTGAATCATTGAGTTAATTAAATAACAATGAACTGTTCAGGAACAATAATATTATGACAACCTATATGTTCCCAGGCCAAGGATCACAGGTAATCGGAATGGGACGCGAATTATTTAATGAATACAATTCCTATGTTGAGCAAGCAAACAGCATTCTAGGATACGATATTGCCGCCTTATGCCTGACAGATGAAAATCAATTACTCAACCAGACACAATATACTCAACCCGCCCTCTTTGTTGTGAATGCCCTCTCCTATTTTAAAAAACTACAAGAACAACCTGAAAAGCCTGAGTATGTGATGGGGCATAGTCTGGGTGAATATAATGCACTTCTCGCTGCGGAGGTGTTCGATTTTGCAACTGGTTTAAAATTAGTGCAAAAACGAGGAGAACTCATGAGTGCAGCACTGGGTGGTGGTATGGCTGCAATTATTGGCTTAAAAGCAGAGCTAATAGATGCTGTACTCCAAGACCATCAACTCAATACCTTGAGTATTGCGAATTATAACTGCTATACCCAAATAGTTATTTCCGGACCAGCGAAGGATATTTTGTCGGCGCAACACTATTTTGTCACAGCTGGAGCCATGGCGTATATTCCTTTAAAGGTTAGCGGAGCCTTTCATTCACCCTATATGAGCAAGGCGCAAGAAGTATTTTCAGAATTTATTAAACAATTTACCTTTTTACCACCACGAATTTCAGTCATCTCAAATGTTACTGCCAAACCTATGATGGTGAGTGATATTCCATCAAGTATTGAAAAGCAAATTACCCACCCGGTTAACTGGTCACAAAGCATTGAATATTTGCTAGATCAAGGAGAAACCGATTTTATAGAAATTGGCCCCAGAAAAGTACTGACAAACCTTGTACAAAATATTAAAACGGGCATGTAACATTTAAGTTCGTTTTATCCAGAAAATCACTTATGGTGGTAAACACAAGAAATAACGTCCTCATTCACATCGTCAATACTTCCATCGCTATGATAATAATGACCCTTAATCAACAACTGGCTGCCCATTAGAGTCATAGTGACTTTGCTAAAAAATACATTTAAAGAACGTGCCTGATTCACAAAGAAATCGGTATTAATAAAAATTAACGCAGAATAATCATTACTCCAGCGGACTGTAGTTGTGTTTAGCTTTGTCTCATTTGAATTAGAAGAAGAGCTCGACTTGATTTCACCCAACTCATACTGTTCCTCCATAAAACCATAGGAAATCCTGAATTGAGTCCCATCATGCTTGATCGTGATGTCTACCGCAGGGTTATTATCACACTCTCCCTCCCAGATTCCAGAGAAATTAAGTTGCTGAGCTTGAGGTTTAGCAATAGTGTCTGAAAGCGATTTTTGAATTTTATAGGATTGGTGATGCCATGGTAACGCAGATACATTATTAATCAGACACATCAGCGTTAAAGCAGTAAATAAGAATCGAATCATTTGAACATCCTTGTATCACTACAGAATAAGATAAAGTACATATTGAATAACAGTTTAACTTAAAACCATGGAATAAAAAACTTCTGCAAGGGAGGGCTAAAGCAGAATCGCCTTGAATTTGAGCAAAAAAAAAGCCTGATTGAAAAATCAGGCTTTTTGCAATGAGTGTATCACATACTAAGTCTTGTATCGGATTCGACATCAATGTCTTCATTTACTGCATCTTCTGCCTTCACGTCTACCTCATCCTTAAGCGTTACAGCTGCGTCTGGCGTAACAGGAGTTGTAGATGGGCTTGCACTTTCTTTAAAGAAGCTAAAGAGGCTCTTCATTACGTTAGTCATTATTCCTTGCAAGAAAGAAGTAATGGGTGTTAGCAAGAAGTTAACAAACGCAGCACCCAACTCTTTTTCTATTGCTGGTTTCGCTCTATTAATTGCATCAGCACTTTGTTGTTTAAAAGCATCAACAGACAGTTTTTTTGCTTGAAAACAGGCATCACCTAAATCAGACAGCTTGTCATGCAACAGATTAGCAAGAGTGAATCCTAATTGTTCGGAAGCAGATAAGTCACCCTTTTGTAAGTTCGTATCTATCTTTTCTTTATAGCCCGCCAATAAATTTCTAAATTTCTTTCCTATAGTACCGAGAGTACTGTCTAAAGACTCCGTACCTTCGACTATAACTGATTCCAGTTTTTCCGCAGCGCTTTGGCCTAGTTGAGCACCTAAGGATGCAACACCTTCTGTAACATGCCCTTTTATTTCATTGATTGTTGTATCAAATGCTGCCATTGCAACCTCCTTTATAACGCGTTTTTTAGTTTGACTGACTAATTCACTTGCAGCAGAACCTGCTTTACCCAATAAATCTTGAATTGTTTCAACAACACCTGATGGCTCATTAACTGCTATAGGTTCTTGGGGGTTAGTACTCGGTACATCAGGCTTAATTTTATCCATGACCATTCCTACAGTAGTCCGGCCTATAGATCGCCCCACTGCTTGAGATGCACTATTCAATATTCTTGATGCTGTATTACTTACAGCGGAAGTTACGGCACTAATCGAATTGGTTACTCCTGAATAAAGACTTGAAAGTATTGACATGATTTCTCCGCTTTGTTTAAGTTCAAGCCAATAGTAACGTCAGATGCTTAACAATTTATTAACTGTTCTTAACAATACAGTAACATTACTGATAATTTACGCTGGGCTGTATTATTTTTATACATTGGCGGTTTTGAGTGTTTTATTTCGGAGTGCTGAATTTCATATAGGTATGTTATGAAGAGTAACTCACATTCACATTGTCTATGCTTCATTATTATTTATTAATTGTTCCTATGGATACTACTTGTACACACACATCAATAAGAATATGATCTCAATCCAATGAATATCCAATTTAAGCTTTAAATAATGAACCATTTGTTCGCTTTCATTTTAGCAATCATCAGTCTCAGTAGTACTGCCAATACACTAACAAAAAAAGACTACACTTCGTTACTAAAAGAATACAATGCCTGTTTTATACTCTACAGTGTTAACGAATCCAGGATAATCAGCGAGTATAATCCTGATAATTATTGTAATGAACGAATTTCACCAGACTCCTCTTTTAAAATTCCCTTGTCGCTAATGGCATTCAACCAGGGCATTATTAATCAAAATACTACCTTTAAATGGGATGGAATTAAACGAGATTTGCCTGACTGGAATCAAAATTTAAGCCCACATACCTGGCTTAAATTTTCTTCTGTTTGGGTGTCTCAACTGCTTACCCCACAATTAGGTTATGCCCGTATAAAACATTATCTTGCTGGCTTTGATTATGGCAACCAGGATTTTACTGGTGATCCTGGAACGAATAACGGATTGACCTTTGCCTGGTTGGGAAGCAGTCTGAAAATATCCGGCTTTGAACAGCTGAAATTCCTGAACAGCATGCTGAATAATGAGTTGCCAATCAATAGCGAAGCTGTAAATCAAACCAAGAACAATATGTACTTGGGAACTTTGGATAATGGCGCAGAATATTATGGAAAAACAGGTTCGGGTCGGCATGGCAGAAACGAGCGCTTATCCAATCCAAGCAAACTGAGAGATGGCTGGTTTGTTGGATTCATTAAACAGGGTAATCAACAGTACATTTTTGTCAGTAATCTGACTGATAAAGTGCCCGCATCAACCGATAAATCCTATGGCTCGGTCGCTTTATTGCCTGCTGGTAGCCAGGTTTTAAAACCAATAACCTTGAAGTTACTTAATACCTATTTTTCTAAATAATCAAGGTCGGCCAAGCTTAAAGCCATAAATACCATTATCAAATGAATGCATCTACATAAATTGCTTTGTGATTTTCTTGCGCTTCAATATCCGCAGTTTCTTCATTTCTCACAGCGTATTGCTCGAATCCTTTGAGATGAAAGGTCTTGCCAAAAAATGACACTGTATTTTTAAAAATGCTGTCCCCTGGTTTTCTGTTAACCTGATAATGAATAACAGGAACACCAATGGCTGAGACTAACATCAAGGCAACAATTAAATAAAAATAGTGCTGGTACCATTTCTCGCCACTTTCATCGACGAGCAAACCTAACAAGACGGGTAACATGATTCCACCTAGCGCACCAACTGTTCCAAATAATCCAAACATGGTAGAAGGACTCACTTTATTAAGTTTACCATCGTTGGGGGTAGACCATGAAGGTGAGGAAGCAATGCTCAATGGTGTAGTTAAATTAATTCCAAAGCCGGCATTATTAATAGCCAAACAGGTATAAAGCCCCCATCGTGGCAAATTACCTACAGCTAATGAGGTCGAACCAATAATAGCCATGGCACACCCAAGTAAATGTACCTTTACACCTCCGGATTTATTATCCCAATATAAAATCATTTTCGAGGCAACAGGTCGTGCAAGAATAGTAATCAGATTTGCCAAAGATGAGGTCACTACAGCTTCATCAGGTGTTAAACCAAAACCGTTAGCCAAAAGCCTTGGCAAAACAGATCTGGATACAAAAAAACTTCCCAGCGAGCCAAATAACGTAATCCCTAAAAGCAGAGACCGTCGGTCAAATAATACAGAGAAGTTTTCTTTCAACATGTCCAGGATTGAGACATCATTATAATTAGTTGTAAGAAAATCTTCTAACTGCCCGGATTCAATGGCTAATTGTTTTGCTTTCTCATGCGGAAATTGAGTGCTGAACTGATGATAAGGAGATGGATTTCCGAATGCCCACTCAATCAATCCTCCTGCAAGGATTAAACTGGAGTATATTGACAATGGAATATAATAACCGAATTGGCTTAAAAAATAAGACGCTATGGGTGTAGTTACAGCAGCTGAATCAACTAAAAACGAATACAGCAATTGTAAATTGGGAACATCACTTTTTTTAGGAACCCATTTTAAGGTATCGATCATCAGTAAATTGACACCAGCTCCATGCCCAATTAAAAAACCGGATGAAAGCATGATTCCATAGCGCCAATCAAAACTGTTAACCAAGGTAATGTCCGTACACGAAACTAAAACCGTCAGACCAGTCAAACCCATCAAAGAAAGTGCCATTAATGCTAACCCTTCCCTTTTGCCTCCGGTTTTGTTGACGCGCCATGTCATCGGGATATAAGTCAATAGATTAGAGATAATCGGTGAGACAATAAATAAACCAGCCAAAGCCTGGTTGAGTTCTTTCATCCCCATAAGAGGAATGACCATAGTGGATGAAGCACACCGAGTGGAATAAGAAGCTAAAACATCAATAACATAAGATCGTTTAAATGATCCCTCTAACTGAACTACAACACTATTGTCCGGAGTACTGTGTGTATCAACAGGATCATGAGCCACAACAGCAGGGTTAATGTCTGTATTGGCTGCTTCTTCAGTGATGCAATTATTTACTGTCCCTTCTGTTTCATTCGCAATATTTGAACTGTGTTCTGTCTTTATCATGCAATTAACACTTATACCGATTCAGTTACATCCTGTAATGCCATACTCAATGGCACTGCATCCTTGTATTTGAGCTCAAACCAATCATTTCATAGTGTCTCTCACTCCGTATTAAAAACGTGTTACCAGCTTAGGCATTAAGTTATTTTTTCTTTTTTTTTGATATATGAATTACTTTTTTAACCACGGCAATCACATCACCATCAGAATTTTTAACCTCTATAGTGAACTCTGGCTCAATTTTATGATGACGTTCAATTTCCTCTTTAAACAGTTCAATTTGTTCACTGCTTAATTCAAACTTGGCAAAAACAGTTCCTCTTGCCGGAATTTTATAACGTATAGAAGCCGATTTATCCCATACAATATAATTTTTTCCTAACAAATTCATCAGCATTAGCATATAAAATGGATCAGTCATCGAATATAAGGAACCGCCATAGTGGGTACCGACGTAATTTTTATTCCAAAATCGCATTTTCATTTGTACTTCGATGGAACTTAGATCCTTGTTAAAACGTTTAACGCTAATACCAGCACCCCAAAATGGAGGCCAGAAACGCATTAATTTAAAAATAGTTGAAAGTTTCATAAGATAATCCCAAAGCGAGCATTGATTTGATGTAACTAATTTATAACCCCCTACAGCTTCTAGCAAATTGATGCACAGCGCAAATCATATGAGACAATGTCTTTAAGAGATTGTGTGATTTGAGCTGATTTGGTTTGAGAAAATAAACCCAACCGGCCATTTAAATAATAATTTATACCGAAAGCTATGAGATAACCAACACCCAGCAGTGCACAAACCATAGCTATTTCTGCCAATATCCATTGAAGGTCCCGATGAACCTTCAGCATATTTTTTGAGTTCTGAATATCTGAGAGGCATTTTTTTTTATACCGTAACATTACTGATGGATTGAGATGTTTCTCAAGATAATGAGTATTTCGAGTCACTGTTGTTTTCAAATGGTGCATCACATCTGCTGCAGCAATAAACCCTCTGTTACGTAAATCCGCCTCTTTATGTTTCATAATATTCAGCTGTTTTTTTATGAGGATGATTTGGGGATTGGCTCTTAGTTTAAATTCATTTAGAAAGGATGGATTAACGTATTGCGGATCCTCCATTTTATAATGCTCTGTACTAATTTGTGACAATAGAGAAATTACCTCATCAATTGATGGCCTTTCTTGAGGTTGTTGCATCAACATTCGGTTTAGGCTCCCCTTAATTAACTGCTGATCTGCCTCATCAAGATACAACTGAATTTCAGGAAGTGAGAATAAGTGCTCATTAGTAGATTTGGTTTTTATAAAGTCATAATTTTTTGAACGGTTGATGTAATAATTCTGATGCGGATCACCCCACAAATAGCTTAATACCCTGCCTGCTGAATAAATATCGGACTTGGGTGTATAAACCGGTCTACTCTCAAAAGATTCGGGAGAGCGATACGCTCGTGTACCAAGCCTACGAAAATCTTGATGTTCCTGAACCATCGCAAAACCATAATCAATCAAGATGACCCTGGGAGGATCCTGACTGAAATCGATCATTATGTTTCCAGGTTTTATATCTCTATGAACCAATTGTCGTTCAGTGACCTGAGATTTGATAGCATTTAAGATTGCCAAGGTTAATTCAAGACGTTTTTGCACGGTCAGGCTGGGTATTTTATCGATAATATGGGTGCGCTTTTGGGGGTTTAAAACCTGCTCAAGGGTATATCCTTTAGCCTGCTCAATGACCAAATAACTTAGTTTACCTTGGGCCTGTTCAGAAAACACAGGCTTCTTGACACGCAAATGCGCGGCCTGAGCCAGTCTATCGTATTCATTAAAAACTGATCGCGTTTTCTCATTATCAAGATCCTCCTGGATTTTAACCACTTTTGGCCTTCCAGTTTTAGCGAGTATTCGCCCGTCTTCAATACGGATAAAAGTAGCAATAATAGGATAAACTACCGCATAACCGCCTTTACCTAGAGGCATCTTATTTGTGTCAAATACAGATAATTTATAACCGGATTTACCTTCTTTACGCTGACTCTTAATGAACGACTGAGTAAAATTAAAGTGATATTGAGTATTATTGTAAATGTACTCATAACTCCGCTTGTTGTGCCACATTCCATCCGTAGTACTGCTTTGTAAAAAGGAATTCAGAGCCAATTCATGATCGCTAGTTCCTGCACTCCATTTATAAATTTGTACTGGTTCAACAGTAACTTGCATTGTTGGGATCATAATCGGGATTAAAGATTAATAAGACCACGATTTTTTTTATAATACAATAGCACCGCATAATTGTTAAATAATTTGAACTCATCGACAAATTCTCATTCAATATTTCATTAATTTATAGTATAAAATGAATTTTTTACATCAAGGAGAGAGTTGTGGGTAAACTGAATGCGGGTGGAATGGCTGCACTTGAAACAGAACGAGCAAAACGAAATGATGAATTAAGATCCTTAGTTTCAAGCCCTTTTGATTCAGGAAATTTAGAACAGCTGAATGCATTGAAAAAATACATCAATGATTTTGAATACAGTGTCAATCAAATGTATGTATACCAAGCCTTAAGCAATGGTCTCAAAGCATGGGGAGGATCGTTTATTGTCGCACGATTTTTACCCATCCCTGATTTTATTAATCCAATCCTGTCGGCATGTCTCTATTTTGGTGTTGCCGGGTTTATACTTGAGCGATTCAGTATCTCTGATTTTTATAATCAATTAAACGAGATGAAGCAGTTATACAACTGGTGTTTAAAAGGTGGGAATACTCATTATGATGAACGCATTGATAATACTCAGGGTCTTTTAAATCCTGATATTCAACGGATGATACAGTTAATGGCACCTTTATGTACGACTGAATTTATGATGGCCTGGCCCAATGAAGCAGAACGAGCAGAAGAACCAACAGGTTATATTTCCAATGCCATTTCAATCGGTTATTCGTTCATGTCATCACCTTTCTCTCTTTTCTCAAAATCCCCACTACCAAGTGGTGACCAAAGAATAAAGTTGCATGATTTAAAGATAAGCGTCGAAACTCGAAAATTAGATCTCAATGCCTATACTGGATTTAAACAAGCCATCGATTATTTCATGACAACACTGACGAATACCGATTACAAAGCATTGTTATGGTCAAAATGGGATGATCTTAAGAAGCTAGCACCGACTCCTGTCGCTGCACTGCTCTCTTCTCCGAAAATGGATTAATTATAAGACCAACTGATCTGCGCTGTAGATCAGTTGGTGTGGTTATGAATTATTTTATTTAGAAAGGCTGTATATAATGACATGTATTTTTAGCGATCGGATGCTTCTTGATCAAGAATATAAGCGCTTGTTTTTGGAGAAATTATCATCCAAGGCTAAATTAAAGGAGTGTTTATCTGCTCGCTATGATAAAAAAGAAATTACCGATGCTGAATTAAATGGTCTATTGCTCAATAATCATAAAAAAATCTATGATTTTATCGGCAAAAGTAATAAAAATCGAGTTCGTCATTTTTTCGGATCAGTAACACAAATTGATTTACGAGATTCACAAGTACGATTGATAGACAGAGTAATTCTTGACAGCATCCATTTTGAAGTAATTAATAGGCTCTTACTTAGGTTCATTGATGAATACAGTAAAAATCAAACAGACATTGATAAAGAATGGGATCAAGAAATTCAAAGCTGCGAGGAACGTGATAACCTGCCGATAATGCTTATTATTCAAAATGGGATAAAAGCAAATAAGCACAGAGTATTTAATGATCTGGTTTTCCCCAAAAAGAAAGCAGCCGCACTTTTTCACTTGAAAGGACAAAACATCACGCCTAATGAACACCTTTTCATTAATTGGCTACCTCCCTCTAAATCTCATTCTCGCATGAACGGGTCTCAATTATTGTATGCAGGCATTGCGTTAATTTTAACCGTGTTATCTGCCTTTTTTATTTATATGATTTCATCAAATCTGGCAGGTTCTGCAAGTTCAGCATTTAGTGCGTCAGCTGTTGCAACTTTGAACCCAATTGGTTTTGCAAGCGGACTGCTTGTTGCACTCATCTTAAGTGGAATAATAAGTAATGCCTGTTCTAATTCGAAAACAAGATTAATTAATCCCTCTTTAAGCATTCAAAAACATCAGTCAGATCTAGAGTCCACAGAATATATGTTTAGCAAATTGTCTAAGAAAGAACATATTGCTAAATCAGATATAGAGCCTCCAACAACAGGTGTTCGAACATTATTCGCAAATGACGATACCACAAATAATCAACCGCTAACAACAGATAATGCTGATTTAAATGGACATAGTAAGGGTTTTAATCAGAATCGATGATCCACCGAATTATTTAAGGTGCAAGTATTCACGCTTGACCGTTCATTGTGTGTTGAAAAAAAGCCCGGTTTTTTTGAAGAATCTCTACTTTCGGTATTAAATACATCAATTGTAGAGGATTGATTATTAGAGGATAAAACACCGCAATAGGCGCTTTTTATATCCTTCATTGCATCAAAATCCTCAGCTTTGTTTTTAACACTGACAAGATAGTCCCAATCAAAATCAATCATATCAAGATCAGTAAAGGTTTTTTCAACCTCTGCAACCGCCTTGACCATGATGTATTTATTACCAGAATAAGTCCCCATTGATTCGGATTGTAGAGATGGCACTACAACTGGCGCACCGGTAATTTTGCAATATTTCGCAGCCATCACTAAAGTTTGATGAGCCAGCTCGTCCATTAGATCAGAGTCTAATTTGCCAAGTAAAGTATCAAACACAGATTTAAGGTGTTCCGCAATAAAATCGTAATTAGAAAAGCAACGAATTAAATCTGCACTATGAACCAATTTAAATATTTGCTTGAATAGTTTTATTTTCGTCCGACTTTCTTCCGTTATGTACTGGTGTTGATATGAGTATATTGGATTAGGGCTTTTATAATCAAAACAGATCGTAATCGCATCGACTAATACTGGATCGTATCCTAACTTTAAGGCTATTTGTCTAAAAATTTCAGCCGAACGTGGACTATAACTCCTATCACCCGACCATCCCAATTCATTGGTTCTTCCTGAGCGATATAAAAACAAAGCCAACTCGAGGCAGTTTTTCTCTTCAAGTGAGAGAGATAAAAGAGCATTAAAACTATCTGAATCCAGAGTACCTTTGAACATAAACTGCATCAATTTTAGTACGCTATTAAATAATTGAACCAAACGGATACTGTGTGTAGTTCCATGATTTGAACGAAATGCATATAGATTGCGCCTAAAATCATATTCCAGGGGCATGTCTACGTAAGGAACCTCTATAATGTCTTCAGACAAACATCGAAATAATCGATATTTAAGCCCTTGTGGATTAGGTAAGCGCCAATAATCTATAAAATGCTCCAGTTTTCTATGCGTAACCAGAATCCTGTGTTGAAACTCTACCGAATACTTTAACTCAACCGGGAGTTTGATCAGTTCTCGATCTTCCCCGACGATCAATAGTTTTTTAAGCGTCTTAAATTCGCCCTTTGTTAACTCAAGATGAAGGCCCACGCCAACTTGTAAATGCTCAAACCACTCTAGAGCGGGATGTTTGATGTCTTTAAGAAATTGAGTAATACTTTGGCTCAACTTCTCAAGATCCGTGGCTTTTATATGCTTTTGAAATGCATTGTCTATTTTAAAAGCATATATATTAGGATCAACGTATTCAAATTTGAACAAATGCATTCAATTTCCTTTTCCACTGTCTCATCGTTAACGACAGTACATTGGCCTTACTCTGAAGTGCTCGATTCGAGTCAATTGACTAATCCATAGTATGCGTGTGTACTGCAGACTTTTTGCTCCACAAAGGGTTTATGAAGCATTCTTCAACTCGCCTTATGATATCTGCTCATTTTATGACAGGAATAAAGTACAAACACCAAAGAGATTTTGGCAAAATTAAAGTAAGCATATTGTATCAAAATTGAACCAATACGTCTACCACGGATGTCCCATTAAAAATATGACGTCTTTCCGAGCGTAGCGAGGAATCTCCTGCAGGATTGCACGATCCATTAAAATGCGGCCATTAAAATCATATCAAGAGTTGAGTCTCCCCAACCAGCCTTTTTCTACAGAAGCGGTGCTCAATTCTGCCATGTCCTTTATCGATTTTCTCATAAAAATCGGTGATTTTAGAGTTATTCGTTTTTGCCACTTCAGTCTCTAAAAACAAGCGAATATCATGATGTAGTATGCTGTGATTAGCTTTTAATGCGAGAACATAATCAGCAAATTCCTTGGAAAAAACAAAGAGTTTAAAAGGTAATGATAATTAATACATGAATTCAGATTGTGCCAATTTGCAGGAGATTCCTCGCTACGCTCGGAAAGACGTCATATTTTTAATGGGACAGCCGTGTACGTCTACAGATATATGCAACTAAGCACATTAGTTAGTGGAGAGCTTCAAAAACAACTCACTACCCTTCTCAGAAAATAAAAAGCACTCGTCCTCATCGAATTTAGAAACAGCCTCCTTTTTTTCCACAAACTTGCTCAGGTCTCGATCTACTTTGACGAATGGAATAAAGAATTTTGAACTATGCCGAATTTCATCTGCCACCTTTTTTTCAACAATGCCCTTAGTTGGTCCTTTAACGGCCATAACAGACAAATCATCCACTGTTTTTTCAAATTCTTCGCGGAGATGAGCCGCTAAATTGAGGTAATTTTTATAGACTAATTGTTCAGCTATTTCAGGAGTTAATAATTTAGGAACAAACAAACGTACCTGTAATGTATGCTGATTTCGCACTCCTCTACCTGGTGTTTTTAACTGTACCAAAGTCTCGAGAGCGCTGGGATTCTCCGGGTCTACTATCCCGTTTTGTTTTGAAATGTACGCGATTTCATCAACCAAATGATGAGGAATTAAATATTGATAAAGAACGCCCTGCTTTCCAAAGCGTTCATCTGTAACCAGTTTTTGGAATTTCGCGTAGAGCTCATTTCGTTCTAATTCGTATCCAAATAATAACCCCATTTGATCCAGAATATTATTGATTAAACATTTGAAATCAAGTCGAGTAACTGATGAATTATTATAAAAATAATCTACTGTGGATTCATCAGAAGCATAATCGGCATTTTGCCACAAGCTGGGATTACACGATAATATATGCCATAAATTATATTCGCTATTATCAAGTGCCTGATCTTGAGACATTATTTGTTTCATGCGCTCAAAGCTTTCACATACTTTGCCTATAGGCTTTGATTTAATACCACGTATCCAGGCTATAGATTTTGATCCATCATTAAGCTCTGCCAATTTACGACAGAACAAATCCAATGCATAGCTGGCTTTAGTTGTAGAGTGATAAACACTGACATGTGTGTCCAGGTATTGCCGTTCTACATCTATACACTGTTCCGTCGGGATTAGATCAATACTTTTTCGATTCCAGCCCTCAACGTACGCAGTATCCTGGCCATGTTTATTATGCGCTTTAAGTAAAAATCCACCTGAATTTATATCCGGTTGAGTATGATGCTCATGCTCAATCCATAATTGTGTTGGAGATTTAAATCCAGGATTGCATTCCGGCCTTACTCCAATAAGACGATAAAGCACTGTTTTGGGAAAATTAGCTGATTCTACAGCTAGTTTTCGGTTTCCATTATTTCTTAATTCAGTAAATTGTGCCCCGGTAACTGGGGCTCCTGTCCGGTTGCAAAGAGTTACTGCATAGGAAAGAAATTGATCCGAAATGCTACTAATATTGAAATGTAGGGCAAGTAATTTTTTTAGCTCCTCTTCAATCGGTTTTTTTATCTCCTCATAGTTCTCAAAACAACGAACCAAATCACTTTCATGACTTAACTTTAATAATTTAGTGAATAAATGTACCTTTTCTTTAGTTTCTTGAATACTTTGATTAGTGAGCTGAGGGAGTACAGAATGTTCCGCATGATAATCAAAACACAGTGCCAGAACATCAACTAATGCTGAGTTAAACTCTAAATCCAGTGCAATTTGCCTGAACACAGCAGCAGAACGCGGGCCATAAGTAAGGTCACTCTGCCAACCTCGTTCATTGGTTCTACCCGACCGGAATAAAAATGCCGCTAGCTCGAGGCACGCGACCTCTTCGGCAGTTAACGATTGGGCAATATAACTGCTTTCTTTATTTCCATATAATCGAATACAGGTAAGATAATTTGAAGTCAGGAGCATTTGCCTGATGGCATGAGTCGTACCATGATTCGGATGATATGCTATAAGTGCGTGATGTTGTAAAAAGTCATTAGGCTCATCTATATAAGGATTTTCAATAATGTCCCTGGATAATAGTTCATAAAGTGCAAACTTTAATCCATTGGCAGATTCCCAGTAGCGTTGAAAGTCCTCCAAACTTCTGTAGGAAAAAGATACAGGAAGATTCGGTTCTACAGGCGAAGTTTGTAATTCCAAAGGCAGCTTGACTGTTTTTTTGTAACTGCTGGCCAAGAGTAACTCATAAAACTCCTGTTCAAGTGTTTCTTTATCAAATTGAAATTCATGATATTGATCAGCGGACAAATCCAGTGCACTTAACTGATGGTCACAAAGCCATATGTTCAGATCTGAAGTAAAGGCGGGTAGATCGGAATTTTTAATGTATTTTACAAACTTATCATTAACAATCAGTTTATAACATAGAGAGTCATCTTTACTTAAGAGTAGTTTAATCATACTAATTATTTAACATTCGGTTTAATATATGGGCAGTGCTGGTCAGTATATCAAACGAATATTAAGTAATTCTTAACGGCTATTATTAAGTAAAATTTGAGCGGTAAAACTGCTTCGTAAATAAAACCCTCGAGGTAAAGTCTTTACTTTATTGCCATTCGCATCATAACAATAACATAATGACTTACCGTGTGCTGCTTTAGGCCTAACTTGCAAATAATTACCGACGGTTGCGTTGAGGTGCTCCAGATGTCCAGAACTGATTTGCCAGGTTAAATAATCCCAATCTGATGACAGCACGTCTTCTTCTTGTTCACTTGGAGACCATAAAAATCCATTCCCTATACGTCTGTGTTCAAAAGGAGCATCTTTGTCACCCTCAATCGGTATCCATAACACCCGCTTTAACTTGGCATAACATTGTGAAGTCCTCCAGTTCTGATGATGAATCGTCAACAGTGGAATGGACGTAACAAAGGTTGATTCTGCCGGCCTTCCGGATTTTGCAATCGGCAGTGTTTTGAGTTCAATTCCCAATTCTTGGAAATCAGGCTCTGATTTATTCTTGGCATCCGTACCCAGGACATGTTCCAAGGCCATGCCAACCCATCCTTTTCTATGAACGGGATTTGAAGGGATCGCTATTTTTACTTCCATACTTAACTGAGCAAAACTTAATCCTTGCAGACGGTTGCTTCGTGTGAGTAATTCGTTCTCAGTCGTTGGGGGATTGATTTTTGGAGTAAAAATCTGCATGTCCTTCTTTAAATTCTACAGTTATAGGTTCAATAGGCGGTTTTATCCCCGCTGCTTTAAATTGCGCGGTAATAGCAAACAAAACTTTGGAGCGTATTTCAACGCGATTATGAGCCTGAACATTGATAAAATATCGTGCTTCAAATTCGATTAATGCTGTATCAATTTTTTTCAAGAACACCTGAGCGGGAGGATCACCCACTATCTCAGGAATAATAGCCAGAACGTCTAGAATCAACTGTTGAATCATCACCGGATCATCTGCTCTGCTCACTTTAATTGGGATGACTGTTCTTACAATGCCATCCTGATGTGTCAAGTTTGTAAAGGGCTTATTGAATGTTTCCGCGTTAGGTATCAACACTTGCGTGTTATCCCAGGATGATACCCGCATTGAGCGGATGCCTATGTGTGCAACCTGGCCTTCGTACTCACCGATGGTAATCAAATCACCTTCCCTGACAGGGCGCTCAATAAGCAACATAATGCCACCCACAATGTTTGAGGCGAAATCTCGTAATCCAAACCCCATCCCAACTGCCAAGCCCCCTAAAATCATGGACATGCCACTGAAATCAAGACCCAGAACATGCAAGGTGATAAAACTACCCAACAAAATGACCGCGTATTGAGTAAAAACAGATAAGCTATTTCTTATCCCTACGTCTTTGGCGTTTTTAAAAAGCCAGCGATAGCAAAACTCCCGCGTCCACTTTGCCGCCCATACAAATATAGCCAATAGAATAAAAAATTCGATAACACTAAAAACGGTAATATGTATTCCAGTAAAATTGACAATACTGTATTGAGCCAATTTTTCAATGCTAATAATCACCAAAGAATCTGAATGCCATCCAAACAATTGGAATAAAATAAGAACGCTCAGCAAGAATAAAACAATGCGTAGTATGCCATCCAGGGGCTTTAGAAACACCTCAATCCATAACCAGCCATTTTTAAGTGAGGAGATCATCCATTCAGAGAGCAGTTCCAAAGCATCAAATACTAAACCTCTGGCAAGAATATATCCAACAAGCACGGTAAGAATGTACGCTTGATAACGGCTCATAGTCCATGCCAAATTAACAAAGCCTAATAAACCGATTATAGCCGTTGTAAATAAAGTGATTGGAACCAGAATGACTAATAGTGAAATAGCATTTTTCACATATCTTTTTTTACCTTTTAATACAGGCCTTAACAAATAAGGTATAACATCCTTACTTTTCCAGGCAACCAAAGAAACAGCAAGGATAAACAGCATGAATAAACGGTTAAATATATCTTGAAGTAATAAATTCAATGGAAGTATATGGCTGAATACCATCAGTGCAGTAGTCCATCCTCCAAACAGTAATAACCATTTGAGTCGATAATACAATTTTACATCTTTGCCTGAAGAATCAGTAATTCGTTCTAATAAAACCAATCGTGCAATTAAAATAAGCAGTCGAAAGGTAAACCATACAGTAATGAGATTGAATAATAATTGGTAATTGGAGAATGAAATGTTGGTGATATAAAGTACAACCCATACCATGGCAAAGATACAAAGATACGGGATGTTTCTTTGTACCAAAGTCAAAGCACCGTCGTACAGATATCCTGTTAAACGGGATCGTTCTTTATCACTGCTCAGTGTTTTCAAAAATCGGTTTAGGAGATAAAAAATGGCAATTATCAAACCCAGTGTTGTCCATAAAATGACAATCGGCAGAGTGTCCAACCAACTGTAACTATCATATACCTTCATAGTTAAGGTTTTAATGTATTTATAAAATAAATTGGGCATATCAATGAGTTTGTGCAAAATTATTGACCAACTATTCATGTTGTATTCTGCAAGGGGTTGCCGTACTGAAGTCTGTTTTTTAAGTTCATTTTGATACTCATCCAGACTTTTAATCAATTGAATTTTTTGAGTTTCTGCATCTTTAAGTTGTTCTTTTATACTGAGCTGCAAAGAGCTAATTGATTTCTTCAGTTCAGGTTTTATTGACAGGTTAGTCTCGGCGTTAAGCGTTTGTACAATCTGCTGTAAAGCCTTTTCTATGGTTGTGTATTGATTAATGGATTCTCGATAAGTATCAGTGACAAGCTGCAAGGTTTTTGTATCTGAATTATTTAACAAGAGAATTTTTGCTTTAATTACTTGCTTTTGAACCGTTAATCCATCCAGATATTGATGAATTACAGCGATATGCTGATTATTAATAAAAAAACGAGCTTCAAGATCAATCTGTTCATCTGCATTGCTGCCTGGGTGTGAACTACCCTGTTTAAACACATTATTTTGATATAACAAGCCAAGTTCTTTATTCAGTTCTGCTCTTAAGGACTTAATTTGAACTAATTTTTGCTCCAGTTCAAAATTTGATTTCCAAAGTTTTAATTTCTTTATTTCATCATTTAAAACCACTTGAAACTGTTGTGCCAAATCAAGATTTTCATTAATCAACTCTATAGTCTTCTTATTGACAGTCAATAAAGTTTCTACTTTACCCACCCGCTCTTGAACACTGACATCCCCATTTGCAATGGGCAGCTGCTGTAAATATTTTAGACGTTGATTCAAGTATGTTAGTTGCTTGTTCTGGTTTTCAAGAAAACCTTCAAAGGTCTGAATTTTAGCACGGTTCATGGTCAGCAAAGCGCTTGTTTGCTGCATTTTAGCATTGTACTGCTGTTCATCTAACGGTACTGTTTGCTGCTTTGCATCGTTGATGGATATGGTTAAATGGGTTTTTTCCTGAGCTAAATACTCAACAAGAGTCGCGTTTATTTGTTCATCAGGCAGGGTAACGGGATTAGAGGGCGATGCGGTATGTAACTGCCCACTCAGACCAAGGAGCAGTATGAAAAACATAAACGACATACACCACCATCTCTTCGAGTTGGAGGTGTATGTGCCCATTTTATTTTGTCGTATTAGTGGGTGCAAGTCGTATTCCCAATTCATTCAATTGTGCATTACCAGTCGGAGATGGAGCACTGGTTAAAAGACAGGATGCTGTTTGTGTTTTTGGAAAAGCAATGACATCTCTTATGGATGAAGAGTCAGTTAGCAACATGGCTAATCGGTCGATTCCCAAGGCAATTCCACCATGCGGCGGTGCTCCATACTGTAACGCATCCAGCAAGAAGCCAAATTTCTCACGCGCCTCATGCTCATCAATACCGAGCAGATCAAAAACAGTCTGTTGCAATTGAGGCTGATGGATACGAATAGATCCGCCACCAATTTCATAGCCATTAATTACGATATCATAAGCCTTGGCTAGAGTGTTGGTTGGATTGGCTCGTAGTGCTTCAGGTGATAAATCCTGTGGAGATGTAAAGGGATGATGCATGGATTGTAAACGATTGTTCTGATGGTCCATCTCAAACATAGGCCAATCGACCACCCACAAGAGTTTCCAGTCATTGCTTAACAGATTACGATCATGACCGATTTTCACTCGCAAAGCGCCCATTGATTCATTAACAATGTGCGTTTTATCAGCACCAAAGAAAATGACATCACCGGTATGAGCTTCAACTCGTTTAAGAATTGAAACCACTGCGTCGTCGGAAAGGAACTTTAAGATGGGTGATTGAAGCCCAGCCATACCATCATCCAGATTGTTTACTTTAATGTAAGCAAGACCTTTGGCTCCATATATTCCTACAAATTGTCCATAACCATCCAGATCCTTACGGCTGAGATCACATCCATTAGGAAGTTTTAAGGCAACAACACGTCCATCACTGGAATTTGCAGCAGATGAAAATACATTAAAATCACAATCTTTAACCAAGTCAGCAACATCAACCAATTCGAGGGGATTTCGCAGATCAGGTTTATCACTACCAAACCGTCTCATGGCCTCAGCGTATGACATTCTGGGTAGTTTTTCTGGTATTTCGATATTCAGAGTATTCTTAAAGACAACTTTTAAGAGCCCTTCAATCAGTTTCAAAATATCTTCTTCATCGATAAAGGCCATCTCAATATCAAGCTGGGTAAATTCAGGTTGTCGATCAGCACGTAAATCTTCATCCCGAAAGCAACGAACGATTTGATAATATTTATCAAAGCCTGACATCATCAATAATTGTTTGAATAATTGGGGCGATTGAGGCAATGCATAAAACTGTCCAGGATGAACACGTGATGGCACCAGATAATCTCGAGCACCCTCTGGAGTCGCTTTAGTGAGCATGGGTGTTTCTATGTCAAGAAAATCCTGCTGATTCAGATAGTTACGTATGCAACTGGTTAATTTATGCCGTAACATGAGCTTATTCTGCATTGAAGTACGGCGTAAATCGATATAGCGATATTTATATCGTAAATCTTCGTTAACAATTTGGTGATCATCGGGCAAAAATGGGGGAGTTGGTGACTGATTCAGGATTTCCAGTCGAGTACCGACTACCTCAACCCGGCCAGTAGCCATTTTATCATTTATCATCCCTTCTGGTCGATTACGAACGATTCCAGTAATACGAACAACAAATTCAGATCGTAATTTTTCAGCAACAGCAAATGTATCCTGATTCTCCGGTTCATAAACCACCTGGAGCAAGCCGGAACGATCACGAACATCCAGAAAAACAACACCACCATGATCACGTCTATGATGTACCCACCCACATACAGTGACTTCTTGGTTTAAACAGGATTCATTCACAGATGAACAGTAGTGTGTACGCATAAAACCACCTTTATATTTTTATTGTGTTTTTGCCAATGCTGCCAACTGCGTTGGACTGCATCACGCCGAGAGATATTATAAATTTTAAAGCCTCATCCACGCTCATATTTAACTCTATTGCGTCCTTCTTCGGTACCATCATTAAAAAACCTGAGGTGGGATTTGGCGTTGTAGGGATAAATATAGAGACCATTTCTTCATTGGCTTTCTCATTGATTTCAGAATTCCCTGATCCTGTTTGAAAACCAACGCTCCAGATCCCTTTTCGCGGGTATTCAATGAGTAGCACTTTGCGGAACGCTTCGCTATTTGTAGATAATACCGTATTGATTACTTGCTTGACGGCATTATAAATAGATCGTACCAATGGAATTTTTGCAAGGATTGACTCACCCCAGCTCATTAGTCTTTGGCCAAAAAAATTGGTTGCAAAAATTCCTGTTGCTATAAGTAGCAACAAAGAAATAATGACGCCCACACCCGGGATATGTATTCCTAATAACTGCTCAGGCTGATAAGCCTTGGGAATTAACGCCATTGTATTATCAAGTAAATCAATAATAAAACGAAGAACGCCTATGGTGACTAATATAGGCAACCAAACTACCAGTCCTGCCAGCAGATAGCGTCTTAACGATACAGACCTCACTCAGAATCACCCTTGGTTGATTTGGCTGAATCAGAAGTTTTGGCAGGTGTATCCTTACTGGTTGTGTCAGTTGAGGGAGCTGCGCTCTTCTTTGATTCTGAAGATGTTTTGGATGTAGAGCCTTTGTCTTTAAAATCAGTGGCATACCAACCAGTACCTTTGAGTTGAAAACCGGCTGCAGAAATCAATTTGATTACTGACTGTTCAAAACATTTGGGGCACTGTGTTACTGGCTTATCTGTAAATTTTTGCATCAAGTCAAAATGATGATGACAACTTGTGCATTGGTATTCATAAATTGGCATCGAATATAGCTCCGTTAACTTCAAATATCTCAGATTTAACATTGCATTATAACCAAGTAATGATGGATGGACAACCTTTAAAATGAGATAGACCACGGCTGTCACATTAAAAATGCGAGGTCTTTCCGAGCGTAGCGAGGAATCTCCTGCGAATTGGCACAATCTGAATAAATGCATTAATTATCATTACCTTTTAACCTCTATGTTTTTACAAGGAATTTAATGATGTCATCAGAAGATGTCCCTGGATTTTTCTATCATTTCGACACGCTCGAAGCTCCATGAATTGATAGAAAGAAATTGTATCCTTTAATGGAACTATTATTTTTTGAACAGGTTACAAAATACCAAAAAGAAATTTAAGGATATGAGCATTAGGCGCCTGCAGAAAAAGGCTGGCTGGGGAGACTCAACTCTTGATATGATTTTAATGGCCGCATTTTAATGGGATCGTGCAACCCTGCAGGAGATTCCTCGCTACTCTCGGAAAGACGTCATATTTTTAATGGGACAGCCGAGTGCGATAGACCCTACATGACAAAAACTTTCCTGCCCGCCTGCACGGGCAGGAAAGTTGTTTTATCATGTACAGAGTGAGATAAATGTTAAAGATTAATCAGGAATCACCAGAATTTAAAGACCAACAAAAAACAAGATGATTAAAAAAAATTGCCACCTAAGATTTTATGCTGGATAAATTAATATCGATAAGATCACCGGCATAAGGCAAAGTTGCTAATAAAGGAAATTTCAGCAAGTTTTTTATAGTTTGAATATTTTCCTCAAGAAGCAACATATCCGGATCAAGGCAATTGGCAATCCATCCTGCACATTCAATCTGGTGCGCCTGTAGGGCAAGGCCTGTAAGTAAGGCATGATTGATACATCCTAATTGCATACCTACTACTAAAACTACAGGAATCTCAGTGAACTTAAGGAAGTCAACCCATGTTTCCTGGTCAGTTAAAGGAACCATTAACCCTCCAGCCCCTTCAATAAATAAAGTCTTCGCTCCCTGTACTTCCAAATTCAGACAATAATCAGCCAACTCATGGATATTAAGATGAGCTCCGACGTCATCTGCTGCCAAATGGGGAGAAACAGGTAGTGGAAAACGCCAGGGGTTGGTCTGCTCCATGGATAAGGGGCTGTTGTGTATCAGCTGTTCCGCATCAGAACTGATCAATTGGTTCTTATTTACTGAGCAACCGCTGGCCACTGGTTTTATGGCTACTGATTGAATAAAAAAATCAACTAATTTTCTGGTGACGTAGGTTTTTCCACAATCAGTATCAGTGCCGGTAATAAAGTATCGATTCATAATATAAATCCTGAAAACTTTTCAATAAATTCATCGGTGTGGGATAAAAAAGGCATATGAGCTGCTTTGTGAAACAAAATGTATTTGAAATCAGGATAAATGGTCTGCATGTAATGCATGGTCTTAACCGGGGTGATCGGATCCAAACGACCAAACATAAAACAAACAGGTAGGTTTAAGGAATTTAAACCATCCCTAAGATCCCACTCCTCTAAAATTTTGAGGCCAGACTCCAAACCGCATTGGGAAGGAAGCGCTCCCGTCTCGAAGTGAATCTTTTGTTTATTGAGTTGAAGGCTCACAAATTCTTGTAGTGTTTTAATAGTATCCTGAGAAAGATTTTGATAAAAGTGAGCAAATACATCTTTGGAAACACCGGGCCACTCTGGTTCAGACAGAAATCGTGGTGAACTGGTAATGTTTACTAGTTTAATGATTCGCTCAGGCTCCTCTATTGCCAGGCGAGTAGCGAATAATCCCCCAAGAGACCACCCTGAAAGTATAAACTGTGAAGGTAGTCTGGATAATAAATTCGCTTTAAAAGAATTCCAATCCTGCATGGGGCTCAAACCAAATCCCGGTAAATCTACCAGTATTATTTGGTATGCTGCTTCAAAGTGAGGAATCAATGAACGCCAGACTTGACTATCAAACCCCCAGCCATGGAAAAAAACCAAAGGTATTCCCGTTCCATAATTAGTAATGTGCAGATTCATAAATTTTATCTAAAGTATTGAACAGCGTGTTAATATGCTCTTCCTGGTGATTGAAATTCAAAATAATTCGTAAACCTGTTTGTTTGGTACTGACCGTTGGTGAGCGAATAGGAGAGCAACTCAACCCAGCCTTTCTAAGTTCCTTATCATAATGCAATGCTAAATGAGGACATCCTAATTGAAGTTGCTGAATGGGAGTGTTGGAAACGCTCCATTGTAATGGTGATGTGTTTATTTTCTGTTTAAAATAATCAATCAGCTGAACTAAGCGTCTTCGTCTATCATCTGCAAGTATAATGACATCCAGAGTTTTGAGTATGCCATAGCTTAAAGCAGGACTTGGAGCCGTGGAATAAATGAGCGAACGAGCTGCTTGTAAAAGTGCATTAATCCAAACTGTTGTTCCGGCGACTACAGCGCCTTGAGATGCAGCAGATTTTCCCAATGGAAGAACTCGTAAGGGTACTTCATTCTGCGTTAAGCCATAATAACTAACAGCTCCCCTGCCTTGTTCACCTAAAATACCAAAAGAATGCGCTTCGTCAACCAAAAGTACCGATCTTTTTTCTTCACATAATTCCGATATCGTGGAAAGGGGGGCAATCTGTCCGCTCATACTGAAGATACCTTCTGTAATGACGACATTCTCCTCAACTGTTCTCATCAGTTTGTGAGATAAGTCATCCATGTCATTATGAATGTATCGTGTGAACTCAACTTGAGCTAATCCCAATCCATCATAAATAGAAGCATGAACCCCTTTATCAATAAGGCAGCGAGCATTAATTTTACCCATTAAAGAGGCTACAGCCAGATTTGCCGCATAACCCGAAGAAAATAAAATACATTCATCAACGGCCAATAATTCGGCAAAAGCCCGCTCTGCCGCTTGATGATTTGCATGATAACCGCTTAAAAGCATTGATCCGCCACTACCTGATGGATACATGGCATAACCCTCTTGATACGCTTTAGTAATACGACGATCAGTACTTAATGATAAATAATCATTACTATCAAAAGGCATTAGAGCAGTTTGTTGCGCATCAGATACACGACGTGTTCTCAATAACCCTTTTTGACTCAAGCTCTCGGTATAATCTCTAATTTTTTGATTTAGAGTCATTAGACCATCTCGGTTAAGCCCAGTTTATTAAACAACGCTTTGTCCTTAGCTCTCTGAGGATTTTCTTCTGTTAATAATTTATCGCCGATGAATACAGAATTCGCACCTGCAAAGTAGCACAAAGCTTGTAATTCATCACTCATTTCAGTTCTTCCAGCCGTTAAACGGATAACGCTTGCCGGCATTAAAATTCGTGCAGTAGCAATAGTTCGAACCAGTTCGATGCCTTCAACCGGCTCCGCCTTGGCAAGACGCGTTCCTTCAACAGGAATCAGGCGATTAATAGGAACACTCTCAGGCGGCGTTTCCATATTAGCCAAAGTCAATAAAAACTCTATTCTATCTTCTCGAGTTTCGCCCAGACCAAGAATACCACCACAGCATACATTGATTCCTGCAGCCCGAACATTGCTGAGGGTATCCAGGCGATCGCTAAATTTACGGGTAGTCACAACCTGCTCATAATATGAAGGTGATGTATCGATATTATGATTGTAATAATCAAGCCCTGCTTCTTTTAATGACTTCGCTTGTTCCTGGTTCAGCATCCCTAATGTCATACAGGTTTCCAATCCTAGCGCTTTAACGCCCTCAATCATTTCTTTTAATTCAGGCATTACTTTATCAGGCGGACAACGCCATGCAGCACCCATACAAAATCGCTTCGCACCACCGTCTTTCGCTTCCTGGGCACTTTTTAATACTTCAGTTACCGACATTAACTTTTCTTTCTCAACATGAGTTTTAACATGTCCGCTTTGAGAACAATACCCACAATCTTCTGGACATGCTCCGGTCTTAATACTGAGCAACGTTGCAAATTGTAAGGAATTTGAATCATGGTGTGCTCGGTGCACTGTATGCGCCTGATACAACAAATTATTGAACGATTGTTGATAAATTGCTGCAATCTCAGATACGGTCCAGTTTTTCTTAGGCTCAGTCACAACTACCCCCTTTTATTCATAATGTTGAACATGATAAAGTCACGCCAACACTTGTCAACCAAAATTTTAAAGAATGGTCAACGTAAACAAACTCATCTCCAGAGATTTAAAACACATCTGGCACCCTTGCACCCAAATGAAGGATTTTGAAACTTCTCCGCCTTTGATTATTGAACGGGCTCAAGGAAGCTATCTCTACACCAATCAAGGTCCAATAATTGATGCTATATCAAGCTGGTGGTGTAAATCCCTGGGGCATGGTCATCCTGCGGTACTGAGCGCGATAAAGCAGCAAATGAATTATTTTGAACATGTAATAGGTGCCAATACCACTCATCCATCCATTGTAGAACTTGCAGAATTATTGACGGAAATAACAGGTAAACAACATGTTTTTTTTGCCAGCGATGGAGCCAGTGCTGTAGAAATTGCCATGAAACTGGCAATTCATGGAACGCAAATCAGAGGATTTAAAAATAAAAATGAATTTGTTGCGCTCAAAAATGGATATCATGGCGAAACGCTGGGCACTATGAGTGTCAGTGATTTGGGGCTGTATAAAGCTCCTTATGAACATTTTGGCGTAACATGCCATTTTATAGAACAAATACCTTATGTTTCTGACCCAACAGATCCTTTGTGGAATGATTGCGATGAACATTGGTCAGCAGTTATGAATCAACTCGACCCCCTCAGTGATAAGGTTTGCGCAGTGATTCTCGAACCTGTTATCCAGGGAGCTGGTGGCATGTTGTGTTACAGCCCTGAATTTTTAAAAAAACTGTCCAGTTGGACAAAGTCTAAAGGCATTTATCTAATCGCAGATGAAATTATGACTGGAATGGGACGTACAGGTGAATGGCTGGCCTGTCATCACGCAGGTATAGAACCCGATCTCATTTGCTTATCCAAGGGATTAACATCTGGTTCGCTGCCATTAAGCTGTGTCATGATAGACAATGCCATATTTGATTTGTTTTACGCTGATTACAGCTCAGGTAAGTCCTTCCTGCACTCACACACCTACAGCGGCAATCCTTTGGCAGTTAGCGCTGCTTTGGCGACAATCAAAACCTTTCATCATGAGCAAATCCTCAATAAATCCAGGTCACTGGGGCAAATGATGTTCCAAAAAATGCACCATATTGCTGAACAATCAGGTAAGTTAACTAATGTCCGAGGACTAGGAGCTGTGGTTGCTGCTGATCTCATCGATGCAGGTGATTGCCGTATCGGGAATCAAGTCTATCAACATGCGTTACACTATGGCGCACTGATTAGACCCATAGGAAATACAGTATATTGGATGCCACCTTTAAATACTGAACCCGAAACTATTGAGAAATTAGCGGAAATAACACTACACTCTATAGAGGAAGCCTATTTCAAAGCGCAACACTATGAGTAATGTATTAAAAGATATATCCCAGCTTATAATTCGACAATTTAAATATTTCTGGATTATCCTTACAGTTATTGTTCTTGCCTTGTCCCTATACTTCAACTGGAATTTAAGTATTAACAGGACTTACGAACAAGTTTCCACTATTGCGACAAAAATAAGTAATCGTGTTGATGGATTTATTGAAGATTTATTTCAGGAAGTATATACCTTGCCAGTATACGGTAGCAGCTTTTCTGATTGCCAATCCGAGTTGTATCCATATTTAGAGCACATTACATTAAACAATATGAATATCGCAGGGATCTCGATAAGTGATAAAAACCAACAATTAATCTGTTCTTCCTTGCCCAATAATGACACAGTGATTTCATCAGCACCTAACGCTCGTTCTTTGACAGGACCTTATCAATTACCCCTTTTCGACCAGCCCATGTATCTGATCCAACAAAAAATGGGCAACTATCGTATAGGGATCCTTGTCCTATCGTCTATTTTGCAAAATACACTTAAGGTATCAGACATCAGTATCAATTCAGTCGCTTTACATAATAATTTTGATAAAGAGGATGTTATTAAAGTTGAACGTACTGATGGCAGCACTCTCTGGAAATTAAGTCAAAAAATCGAAGTACAAACAGAAGAAATGGCCAACCAATTGTACGTCTCGGAAAAAGTACATAGTATCGATGGAATGGTGGTTGCCATTACAGAGAATCGACAAACATTAATCAGTAATCTCATCTATTATGAGCTTTTGGTATTACTGATTATTCTGATCTGCTCCACATTAATTTACCATGCTTTAAAAAAAATCATTACCAAACGCTACTCCCTGGAGGGAGCAATTAAACTTGCCATAAAAAATAATGAGTTTTATCCCGAATATCAGCCATTATTTAACTGTGAGAAAGGTTCCTTTAGTGGTGTAGAAGTCCTTGTTAGATGGCGAGATAGTGAGGATCAACTCATTATGCCCGATTTTTTTATTCCAGAGGCAGAAACTACAGGGCTTATAGTGCCTTTAACACTTCAGATTATTGAAGTTTCATTGAAAGAAACTCAATCCATACTGCAAAAAGATAACGAATTTCATATTGCTTATAATCTTTCAGCACTGCATTTTACAGATCCTTTATTTTTTACCCAGTGCAATCAATTAGCTCAGCAATTTTCCATATCTCCAAAGCAAATTATATTTGAGCTGACTGAGCGAGAACTATTGGATAAAAATAACAGTGTGTTCATAGGATCAATGAACAAATTAAGAGATATGGGCTACTCACTGGCCGTTGATGACTACGGTACAGGACATGCGAGCATCAGTTACCTGCAACATTTTCCATTTGACTATTTAAAAATCGATAAACTCTTTATACAGGCTATAGGTACCAAAGCAATTACAGAATCGTTAAATGATGCCATAATACAAATGGCAAAAGGTTTAAATTTAATTATCATCGCAGAAGGCGTTGAAACACAAGAACAAGTTGATTATTTATCAAACAATGGCGTGCGATTTCTACAGGGTTGGTATTTTTCAAAAGCATTGCCAATTGACCGATTAGTAACTCTTTTACAGGGAGAAAAAAGATGAACTATGCTAAGTGTTGTTTGCTTGTTTTGCTCTGCTTTCCTTGCTCTGGATTTTCTGCTTCTGAAAATGAAAATTCAACTTATTGGCAATGCATTACCCAAGACAAAGCAAATAAACAATGGACAGCGAGAAACAGTTATCAGAAGGTTGCCCTGAACATCGCCTTTTCCATGTGCAAAAAAGAAAGTGAATTTCCCACCAGTTGCAAGGCGTCCAAATCCAATTGTGAAGGATTTTATATGGGCATGAGTACCAAACCTCTCTGGCGCTGTACCGCCATGGATCAAACTGCTGTTCCATGGAATAGTAATTTTTACCCTCAACGAGATGATGCTGCGCTTGCTGCAAAAGCTTATTGTAGAGAAAACAGCAGCGTACCGGATACCTGTTACATTAATATGGTAACCTGCAAAAATTTTAATGAAGGATTTAACCTTCCATGATCTACAGTATTGGATTAACAGGTAATATAGCCAGCGGTAAAACAACTGTTGCACAGATTTTTTCTGACTTGGGAATTGAAGTTTTCAGTGCAGATCAAGTATCCAGAGAATTGACCGCTAAAAACACTGCCGCCTATTATGAGATAGTCAATCACTTTGGCTCCCAAACCCTTTTGGCAAACAATGAATTGGATAGAAGGCAATTAAGGGAGCTCATTTTTACTCAACCTCAAGAGCGACTGTGGCTGGAAAACCTGCTGCATCCACTTATCAGGCAGCAATTGGAACAAAAAATAAAGAACTGTGCCTCGCCCTATAGTGTAGTCGAAATTCCTCTCTTGCTCGATAAGAATCACTATCCTTATCTTAACAAAATTTTATTAGTCACAGCTCCGCTGGAAGTTCAGTTATTCCGTGTGATGGAGCGTGATCACTGTACAAAGGAACAAGCGATGGCTGTTTTATCGACTCAACCCATAATCAGTGAACGGTTAAAAATCGCAGATGATGTGATTGTTAATGATTCTGGATTTTCAGAATTAAAAGAAGCCGTACTCCGCCTACACTCAAAATATTTAAAATCACTGAAACAAACCTCCCTTTGATCGCTAATGCAGTCAGGATATTCACGAGATTCTGCGCATAAAGCGCAGAGCGTAGGTTAAAGAAGCACTTATCAACAGCCCCTAAAATACCGACAGAACCATGTATCAGGTGTAAACTCCAATTTGTGACAGAACCAACCTGGTGTACACAGACCATTAAAAGAGTAAATGTATGTATGACTTTATTACCAATAAACATGTAAAAATCTGGATTGGGCCGCTAAAGTTACAAAATGAACTTCGTTTGAGAAACTTGCGAACTATAAACCCAGACTGTGAACTTTATTTAATCTATGACCGTCGATTATTGTCTACTTCAGAAGATTGGTTTATTCAGAATTTATGTAAAGATCTTAATATTATGTTATTTGATGTTTTAGCTGATATTGTTCCGCAATGTGTTGCTACTGAGGAGCTGAATTTAATAGATGACTACAATGAAGCTATCCAATCAATTGAACAAGGAGGAAATCCAGCTGCAGCAAGTGATATTTTACGTTGGCTAAGTCCAATATATAAATTGGGTATCTATTCAGATATGGATGTATTCATTGATGTTAATAGCCTACCTAAGAGTATTAAAGTAAGTAAGCCATTGTTATTTAATTTAGGCAGTCTTAAAATTTTTGATACAGACTCCCCTGCGATCAACAATGACATTTTAGCTGTTGTTAATAGTAGCCATGCATTACCCCAAATTCAGAAAATTCAAGAGACCATACATAATGGATGCCGACTTTATAGAATGGGAGAAGATCCTTTTAGTTATTTACAGGAACTATATAGTTCTTTGCCTTATCATCCAGATACTTCTATTTTAACTTACTTCTTGTCTGGCTCTTTACCTTTTCATTCTGAGCTTCCTAGCCTTGCAGAAGGTAAATCGATTGGGCAAACACGCGCGGAAATCATTCGTATTACCAACAATAGTGCCAGTTTTCATGAATACTCTCCCTGGAAAAGTTTATTTTATAAAATCCTCTCACTAGGTTCAGATTCTTCATTAAATAAAATAATCAAAACGTATCGAATGGTGTTGTTAAAAGATAGTGTTATCTATACCAGCGGGCCTGGAGCCACATATGTTGCTCTTAATGAATATCCCCATTATCCAGGGGACTATTACAGAAAAGAAAAGGTACCCCATTCATTTGAGCATTATGGATTAGATAAACATTTTCTGACAGGCAATAGAGTACCTCTTCATTCAAGTTATATAGACTTAATTAAACTTTATAGTGCTCATCATAACGATCTATCGTGGTTGCAAGAAGGTAGAAATAGAATTGACGAGCATGAAGCTATAATCTCAAAAATTTCCACACGCATAACCGCATCGTTAAGTAATACAAACTTAATCAGTAACTGTGAACCATGCTTCCCAGCTAAAGCAATACCACCTCAAATAACTACCGAACTAGGCAAGCTAGCGCAATTACATATGAAACAACTGGCAGAGTTGCAGCACCAGTTTAGAATGAACACGGCGTGCATTGAGGAAAGAAACATTACATTTGCTAGTTGTTCAAAAGTGAGTGACGCTTTGATATGCGTTCAAACACAGGTCAACTTTCAATCTTCATCATTTTTTTCTACAAGTCAAACTTTTCCTAGAGACTTAGAGTATTCCTGTAGCTCACTATCAAACGGTGAGCCAAGTTTAGTATGTTCTACTCATTTTTCTCAAGAACTATGTGACATTGATAGTGTTTCAGATTCAAGTCCAAATTTAGTATCAACCCTTACTACCGCAGCCACTTACAGTGCTTTAGCAGCAGCTATTCCAGAAGCGGTAGGTGATGCGCTAAAACTGATATGTCATATTTCAGAACACCAAGCCAATTATGCTACCCAAGCAACCTTTCTTATTTTTATTGCTTTAACAGGATCATGGCTTTTTTTGGTTGTAGGGATGGTAGGACAATCAGTTGGAGAGAGGGTTGGACTGTCAAAATCGTCTGCTCGGCTATTCGGCAATACGGTAGCGCATAGTGTGAATATCGCACAAAACCTGGCTCCTTCTTCACTATTAACTATTGGAGTTGGACTAGCTGCCGGAAAATTTGGCTTATGGGCAGAAAAGAAAATTGCCAAGCAATTTGAAGGTCTTCAAACAAAAGGAACGTTAAGTATAAATTAACTAATGCTGATATAGGGACGGGGATCCAAATTGTGTAGGAAAATAACTCATTATACAATGACTATGCAAAATGAGCCATTGACAGTTCTAGAGCATTCACGGCTGTCCCATTAAAAATATGACGTCTTTCCGAGCCTAGCGAGGAATCTCCTGCAAATTGGCACAATCTGAATTAATGCATTAATTATCATTGGACGTTACATTACGTGAAGAGGATTCTCGCGTACGCAAAGATCATGCTCCTGAAAATAGGGCGATGGTTCGGCATATTATTTTGAACAGGTTACAAAATACCAAAAATAAATTTAAGGATATGAGCATTAGGCGCCTGCAGAAAAAGGCTGGCTGGGGAGACTCAACTCTTGATATGATTTTAATGGCCGCATTTTAATGGGATCGTGCAACCTTGCAGGAGATTCCTCGCTAGGCTCGGAAAGACGTCATATTTTTAATGGGACAGTCGTGGTAGAGCATTTAGAATCGGCTTTGATAAGAATGCGATCAGCGACCTTGCTTGATATTTAATATTCATTTTTCATTGCCAGTACCAAGAACTCTTTTATTTTCAATATCTTTTATGATAGTCTAAACGCACAAATCAACCTTTCGTACTTTAGTTACTTAAATGTATTTAAAAATCAAAGACTAACCTGTTACACCTAAATTCTCAGGTAATTTTAAATAAATAGTCTATCAAATTGATCAAAGTACTCAATGCAGAAGGTCAGATTATGCTAAGGATGGCTTTATTATATGTATAACAACACAATTACTTTTCAACTTGCAACTCATTTCTTACCACGAGTAGCACTACGGCTAGAGTATTTATTTAAAACGATTAATCAAGCGTGTAGTGAATCACATGAAGTAATACATCGATTTGCTTTAAAAAATATTATTGAAATCATTAATCTTGTTGAAAAACCTGAATTAAAAAGCCGTTTTATCAAAGAACTGATTCGAATTGAGCATGTATTAAAAAAAATTAACGTATTCGATAATATGGTGCTTTTTGATGATTTAGCAACTCAGATACATATTTTAAATCATGTCCCGGGCCGTTTTAACAACTCCATACATGATGATGAATTCCTTAAAACATTACGGCAAATTCATCATCCCAACACCAAAGAATGTGAGTTTAATTCGCCTCAACTGGTCCTTTGGTTTGAATCTGATGCGCAACTCAGACAGAAGAACATTAGCCAATGGGTCACTTCATTAAAAGATCTGGAAGATACCGTTAGAATTTATTTATCCTTACTGAGAGAGGCAGCCCAATACAATCCAATAACCGCGTTTAATGGCTTTTATCAGCACAATATATCGCCTAAATCGGCTAATCACCTGATTTTATTAAAAATGGATAAATCCATGGGAATCACGCCAAAACTGCAACTAGGACATAATAGTTTAACGATCAGACTCTACGAATTAACTACTGCTCAAGAAATTAGGGACCAATCAGTAGATATGGAAATAGCATTCTGCCAATTATAACCACTTCAATTTCGATAAGAGATCGGTTTATAAATGAAATTAATTACTTTAAACATTTGGGGTGGTCATCTGAGAAATCCTCTGTTGAAATTTATTCATAACAACAGGGATATAGACATTTTCTGCCTTCAGGAAGTTTATTACAACGCACACCGAACACTTGCAGACAAAGAACGCGAAATCAGTTTTAATATTTTTTCCGATTTGCAACGATTACTTCCCAATCATTACGCGATTTTTAAACCCGCCGTTGAAAATGTATATGGGATTGCAATATTAATCAAAAATAACATCGATATTATTAGTGAAGGAGAAATTAATATACATCAGAAACAACATTATCCAGGAATTGGACACAATCATGATAGAAATTTACAATGGATTGAATGTGAAATTAACTATAAGCCCTATTCAATACTCAATGTTCATGGACTATGGAATGGTAAAGGAAAAAAAGATACACCTGAGCGTTTAAATCAATCTCATCGTATTCGCCAATTTATGGATACCCTAAACACCCCTAAAATATTGTGTGGTGACTTCAATTTAAGACCTGATACAGAAAGTATGCATATTCTTGAAGAAGGAATGATTAATTTAGTCAAAACAAACAACATCCGCTCAACCAGAACTCGGTTTTATACTAAAGAAGAGAAGTTTGCGGACTACATTCTGACTTCACCTGAAATCAAGATCAATCAATTCAGGGTGATGGATGATGAAGTATCCGATCATTCCCCCCTACTGCTTGATTTTATATAAATGAATCAAATACCACTATAGGAAATCATGCAACTGTTTCTGAACTTTGAATCAGATTGATAATGGCCAAATTAGCTTGAGGAAACTCTTCAGGATTAAGATTGTCTTTATGAATCCATTTCATAGCCAATTGCCCCTCTTTACAGCGAGGTTTACCAATAAAATGAGTCACATGAAAAACAATTAACTGAACCGTTTTATCTGAATATTGATAATTAATCTCGCCAAGATAATGTGAATTTAACACAGTGAGACCAATCTCTTCACGTACTTCACGAACTAAAGCTGCCTCAGGAGACTCATCCTGCTCCAGCTTACCGCCAGGAAACTCCCAACATCCTCCATGCGGAACATGGAAAGGACGTTGGGTGATTAAAATGCGCTGCTGTTCATCTGTGATTATCGCAACTGCTACCTTCACACTAAACTACCATGACAGGATTTATATTTTTTTCCTGAACCACAAGGGCAAGGATCGTTTCGACCCGTTTTCTTTTCTTGGCGTCTGAATGTTTGTTCAAGGTGCTCCTCTTTGCCATTAGGATTCTCATGCTGCAAATTCATTTTACGAATTTGTTCTGCACGACGTTGCTCTTCTACTGCATTGGCATCTTCTTCAGTTTGAATTTCGACAGATAAGAGTAGCTTGATGACGTCATATTTTAAGTTATCCAGCATCATAGTGAAGAGACTGAACGCTTCCTTTTTATATTCCTGTTTCGGATCTTTTTGAGCATATCCACGCAGATGGATGCCCTGACGCAATTGATCCATTGCAGCCAGATGCTCACGCCAATGGTTATCCAGGGTTTGCAAAATGACTGATTTCTCAAACTGAGAGATAACAGGCCGGCCAGTTTTTCGTACTTTTTCATCATAGTGTTCTATTGCCAAAGCAAGAATTTTATCTTTGATTTGCTCAGGCTGAATACTGTGATCTGCATCGATCCATTCGTGAACCGGGGCTTTGATTTTGAACTCATCCAACAAAACATCAGATAATGCTTTTGGATCCCACTGATCTTCCAGGCTTTGAGGAGGGATATAAGTATCAACAAGACTATTGATGACTTCATCTCTCATCATTGCAACAACTTCTTCCGTGTCGGCCATCTCCATAATTGAAGCGCGTTGGGTATAAATCACTTGTCGCTGATCGTTTGCGACATTATCATAATCCAAAAGCTGCTTTCTGACATCGAAATGATGCCCTTCAAGTTTCCGTTGCGCATTTTCAATCGCTTTAGTTACCAAACTATGCTCAATAGGCTCACCTGGCTTCATTCCTAATCGACGCATCATTGATGCTACTCGTTCCGATGCAAAAATACGCATTAGATTGTCTTCAAGCGACAAATAAAATCGACTGCTTCCGGCATCACCTTGACGACCAGCACGACCTCTTAATTGATTGTCGATACGACGAGATTCATGACGCTCCGAACCAATAATTCTTAAGCCGCCAGATGCCAAAACTTCATCATGACGATTTTGCCATTCCGTTTTAAGTGCTTTTTTATCTTCATCAGTTGCCGTATCAGGCAATTGAGCCAAATCAGCGGACAAGCTACCACCCAAAACGATATCCGTTCCACGACCAGCCATATTGGTTGCAATGGTAACTGCACCAGGACGGCCTGCTTCAGCGATAATTTGCGCTTCTTTTTCATGGAATTTGGCATTGAGTACCTGATGTTTGATATTGGCTTTCTTCAGAAGCTGACTTAAATATTCAGATGCTTCAATCGATGCAGTTCCCACCAGAACAGGTTGATTACGAGTACTGCATTCCTTAATGTCTTCAATAATTGCCTGGTATTTATCCGATTGATTCAAATAAACCAAATCTGCCTCATCTTTACGCATCATGGGCTTGTTGGTTGGTATCACCACTACTTCAAGGTTGTAAATTTGTTGGAATTCATAAGCCTCGGTATCGGCTGTACCCGTCATACCCGACAATTTATTGTACATACGGAAGAAATTCTGGAATGTAATCGAAGCCAGAGTCTGATTTTCATTCTGGATTGCCACACCTTCTTTTGCCTCGACAGCCTGATGCAAGCCTTCAGACCAACGTCTTCCAGGCATGGTACGGCCAGTATGCTCATCGACAATGACGACTTGATTGTCTTTGACAATATAGTCAATATCACGATGAAACATCGCATGTGCCTTTAAAGCAGCATTGACGTGATGCATTAACATAATATTACTTGCATGATAGAGACTTTCACCGGGATCCAGCAGATTAGCCTTGGTAAGCAACTCTTCTATATGCAGGTGACCCGCATCAGTCAAATGAGCCTGTTTTTGCTTTTCGTCAATTGTATAATCACCCTGATCGCCCTCTTCTTCCTGTTTCTTTAATTGAGGAATCAGTTTATTAATTTTGATATACAGTTCAGAGCTGTCTTCTGCTGCTCCGGATATAATTAGAGGAGTTCGCGCCTCATCAATCAGAATCGAATCGACTTCGTCGACGATAGCAAAATTTAATTCCCGCTGAACTTTGTCTGTCAGACTAAACGCCATGTTATCGCGCAAATAATCAAAACCAAACTCATTGTTCGTGCCATAAACGATATCGGCTTTATATGCGTCCTGTTTATTGGCGTGCGACATGTCTGGATAAATAACGCCTACGGTCAAACCTAAAAATTCAAATATGGGCTTCATCCATTGACTGTCACGCTTGGCAAGGTAATCGTTAACTGTAACGACATGTACACCACGGCCGCTAATGGCATTTAGATAGGCTGGCAAGGTTGCAACCAGGGTTTTACCTTCCCCTGTTCGCATTTCTGCAATATTTCCTTCATGCAGAACCATTCCACCAATAAGCTGTACATCGAAATGACGAAGACCCAAAGTTCGAACAGACACTTCTCTGACTGTAGCAAAAGCTTCAGCAAGTAATTCGTCCAGGCTTTCCCCTTCATTATAGCGAGCCTTAAATTGTTGTGTCTTGGCAGCTAATTCTGCGTCAGTTAATGCCTTCATTTGCTGTTCAAATGAATTGACGGCCAATACTGCCTTTTCCATACGCCGTAATGTACGTTCATTTCGGCTTCCAAACATTTTCTTAATCAACGTATTCAGCATGGCCTGGATAATCCTCTGGAGGTTCTAAATAACAAACTCATTAATGTACTAGAAAACCGAATAAAATGCCACGAATACATGATGTTTGGATGAATAATTAAGGTAAAACTTAAATCTCATGGTCATCATAATATTAGGGGCTGTTGACAATTCATTATATTCAAGCCTACTTTCCGTGACTTGTTCGCGGAATCAATAGATCTTATGCAAAACAAGAATATAATGCGCCTATAAAGAGTGAATTGGATCCCGCGAACACGTCGCGGGACGTCGATACTTGAATTGTCAACAGACCCTAACTTCGATGAACATTTTTTATTGCATAAAAACACGTCATCTCGAGCCTTTGCGAAGCAATGCAGATCGGTTCTTCACAAACCCTGAATCAGCAGAAGTGCTTGAAAATCATCATCTGCACCTGCTGTACCTAACATTTTATTCTCTACTGGTGCATTTGCATTAAAACTGGTATGAGCACTCGGGTTCTTATGCGCAAAACCGGGTATAGGCACCTGGTGCCATACCCGGTAAGAAAAACGCTTATACAGAAAAGCGATAATGGAGACCTAATTCAGCCTGGTTGCTGTACACTTTGTTAAATCGTGTTGGTGCACCCGATGCTGGTGTATTGTTTGCTGCTACTGCATTATACTGACCTGAGTTTTTAACTTCACCAAGTGAAACAAAGGTGTAGTTAATATCTAAAAACAGACAATCGTTAAGATTAAATAAGGTACCTAATCCTGCCTGCCATGCAAAAGGTGTTGTTGAAGCACCAAATTCAATTTGATTGGCTAATGGCCAATAGATATCATTGGTTTTATTACGAGCGACCCCAACGCCACCCATGATGTATGGGTTAAATCCCATGGTGGAAAAAGAAGGACTTGATAAATAACCATTAAACATCACGGTAAAATTATTAAAATTACCTGAGGCTGTTTCTGGAGCATCATCTGTTACTGAATAACCAATATTAGGTCTACCCTGGAAAGTAACACCAGCGCGCAGATAGTCATTAAAAACATAACCAGCCCCAACGCCATAACCCCAGCGGTTATCAATAGAGGCAGCAACAGCCCGAATATTTTGTGGTCCGAAATAGGATGCAGTGTTGGCTTCAGAGTAATTTAACCAGTTGTAGTCCACCATACCCTGTATATAAAAACTGCTGGTTTCTTGAACACCCATATCTCCAGCAAAACACCCAAGGCTTACACCTAAACCGAGAATAATTCCGTATGTATTTTTATGCATTTAAGTTCCTTTGCTTGAAAAAATCTCGATGATTTTAATAGAAAAATTGACTTTAATGCAAACTATAATTCAGATTTTGGAGAATACACATTACCAGGACATTAATATACCTGTTCTAATGGTCATTATTTGGAGACACCATAAGGTATGTTTACAATTCTTCTCCTGGATCAACTATGTCTCTGTTAAGTAACCTTGTTGCTCGCAACTGTCTCTTGATCACATCTTGCCCACGACTAGCGGAATTGATCGCAGAACCAGGATGGCTGTGCTAAAACACGGGATCCCGCGGTCACAGCCACGGGATTTCGCATGATATGTGAGAGCATGCTGCATTTCGCAATCCCGCGGCGAAGACCGCGGGGATCCATAAAGTAAAACCGGACTGGTTTGTGAAGATGTGTATAAGATTCAGTTGCTCGCAACCAGGATTTTATGCACAAACTATTAGAAGCTTAAGAACCATGATCCTGGGAACAAGTCGCGGCAGGTAGTCTGCGGAGATGAATTGTAAACACGCTCTAATATTATGCTTCGTTATATGCAGTTCATACTGTTTCATAATCCCTTTTTGATTCCAAATCGTTTAGATAGTCGATTAGCTCTGCGCACCCTTCAGTATTTTTTGATTGTAAAAACTGCATTAACTTCTTTTTCCATTGACTTGCTCCGGGCAAACCATGAGCCAAATTAAAAATGGGTTTAATCAATAGACTTAGTGGAGTCCCTTTTTTGTGCTCAACAGACAGATAATCGAGATAGCGAATCAGTAGCGTGCTCCGCTTGATCTGCCCCGATTGTGGGTATAAAGCATGGTGAATCTCTGCTATGCGATAGGGATTATCACAGGCCAGGCGACCCAACATCACGCCATCGACATGCCTTAGGTGTTCTTCAATGTCCCGAATCGTCACAATATTTCCATTAATGATTATCGGAATATGAGGAATTTCCTGCTTAAGTCGATAAACATAGTCGTAATTGACGGGAGGAATAGTTCTGTTTTGCTTTGGATTCAGGCCACTCAACCATGCCTTACGAGCATGAACGATTAATTTATCACATCCGGCATCAATCAGGCGATGAGCAAAATCACTAAAAAAAGCATAACTGTCCTGATTGTCTATGCCTATTCTAGTTTTCGCTGTAACAGGAATGGTCACTGCCTGTTTTAATGCACGAATACACTTAGCAACCTGAACTGGCTCATTCATTAAGCAGGCTCCAAAACGACCAGCCTGAACCTTATCGCTTGGACAGCCTAGGTTTAAATTGATTTCGTCATACCCTTTCTGCTCAGCAATTGCTGCACATTGAGCAAGGGCATGTTGATCAGAACCGCCCAGCTGAAGTGCAATGGGATGCTCCATTGCAGAAAAAAACAAAGATCTTTCCGGATTATTAACAACTGCCCCGGTTGTCTGCATCTCGGTATACAATAAAGCATGAGGAGCCAATAAACGCATTAATACGCGAAAATGGGTATAGGTCCAATCTATCATGGGAGCAATAGATAATTTAGAGTCCAAGGTCGTTCACCAATTAATTAAAGTGAGAATTATAACGCAACACACGGCAGCTGAGCAAAATTTAAACTCCAAAATACTATTCCTGATTCATAACATTCATGGCCTGTATTAATAGTTGCACTCTGGAGCGTCCCATATAAAAATTGATATCCAATTTATAGGCGGCATGTAGGTGTTTGACCCGGTGATTAGGCCAGGTCTTTAAATCAACATTAAATGCAATGGCATCTATCTGAACTCCGCTTTTCGGAACCGCAAGTGTCATTTTCAAATGGTTTTTACCAACAAGACGCTGATCCAGAATTTCAAATACATTATCAAAAACCGGTTCCGCAAACTGCTGCCCCCAGGGGCCTGCCTGTTGAATTAACTGAGCTGTTTCCAAACTTAACTCTTCAGGTTGCAACGGCCCATCAGTTAATAACTCTCCCTCGCATTGAGACAGTTCGATGTGTTTATTCACTTCAGATACTAAAGCGTCACGAAACGAATCCAGGTTCTCCGGACGAATACTTAAACCAGCAGCCATGGCATGCCCTCCAAATTTGGTAATCAAACCTGGATGATCTTTATCTACTGCGGCCAATACATCCCTTATATTCAAATCAGGAACGGAACGGGCGGAACCTTTTAATTCATGCTCACTTACAAAAGCGAAAGCGATAACGGGGCGATGATATCGTTCTTTCATTCGTCCCGCTAAAATACCAATAACTCCCTGATGCCAGGTTTTATCAAAAATACATAATGCTATTGGCAAATGATTATTCTTATCTGGGTGAATAGACAATTTATCCAAAGCAAGCATGGCTTGTTCTTTCATTTCAGATTCTATGTGCTTTCGCTCCTGATTCAATTCATCCAATTGTTTGCAAAAGTTTTTTGCCTGAAGTGGATCGGATGTCATTAAACATTCGATTCCTAAAGCCATATCATCCAATCTCCCCGCTGCATTCAATCGCGGTGCAATGGCAAAACCCAAATCGGTTTCCCTTAACCGGGAACATTCTCTTCCTGAAATCTCAATTAAAGCCTTAATACCTTCTCTGCAAAGTCCCTGACGTATTCTGGCCATGCCCTGGTTAACCATAATTCGATTATTTTGATCCAACCCAACCACATCAGCCACAGTCCCCAAAGCAACCAAATCCAGAAAACTGGCCATATTGGGTTCAGGAATATTCATTTCAGCAAACCAATGCGCATTTTTTAAATGACGGCGTAATGCGAGCATGACATAGAATATAACCCCAACCCCAGCAATGGATTTGCTTGGAAAGGCACATCCTTCCTGATTAGGGTTAACTATGGCACAGGCATTAGGTATTGAATCAGCAGGAAGATGGTGATCCGTAATAAGCACATCAATACCCAAGTTATTTGCCCGCTCCACGCCATCAAAACTGGCAATACCGTTATCTACGGTAATGATTAACTGCGGTTTCCATTTGTTCGCCACGTCCACTATAGCGGGGGTTAGGCCATACCCGAATTCAAAGCGATTAGGTACCAGATATTCAACATGTTGGGCTCCCATAGCCTTTAAAGCCGTAATCGCTAAAGCAGTTGATGTTGCTCCATCCGCATCAAAATCGCCAATAATAAGAATTCTCTGTTGTTCTCTCAGTGCTTTTTCAAGGCGCCTACACGCCTCATTAATTCCCTTTAACGTGTTAAATGGAAGCAACGTTTGTAATTGTTTGTCCAGTTGCGACTCATCACGAATACCTCGACTCGCATAAATACGTTTTAATATCTCAGGAACATTAGGAAGATTTAAGGTATGAGTTGGGATATGACGTTGTTTAATGAGCATGGGTCAAACTTCTCCAAATTCGAGTAAACCAATTGTGTTTTTTATAAGCATAAGCGGAATCAAGCCAATACCAACGAGTTGACATGGTACTGAGTTCCTGTCTATGTTGAGAATCAAGTGATTCCATATCATTTATTAAAATAATTTGGGCATCACGGAGTTGTACTGATGGGCTGTATGGAATGACATTATTCGAACAAGCCTGAGCCATTGAGAAGAACGGTTCATCAGCACAAACAGGTATGGATTTTTTTGCGGATAAAGTACCGCCGCGCCAAGCCCAGACACCATTCAATAAAGAGGAATTAGGCTGTGAGGCAAAAAACATTTGGCATTCTGTAAAGAATTTCTGCCAATACATCGTTGAATCCAGCTCTGCTAATTCGGGCATCAATGAGTGACTGTAAAGACAATAAGCCGGCTTTGCATTTAAAGGAGGTTTATTGACTGCATGCAACAACCAGGTATTTGCGTCATGATAATAAAGAGTCAGACCATCCTCTTGAAGATAATTTGCCAATAATTTAAACCAGTAAAGTGACTCATCGTCACTTAGTTGCACATCTCGCCCCGCGGCAATGATCATGGCATCATTATGAGATGCCGTCCAATGGATTGGACTCAGAACCACCCACTCGCCCTCTAAATGATGGGTATTTCGAAGCAGATCAGCCAATGGTAAATTGAGCGGATCATAACCAAGACTTGCCAATAAATTTAGTGAAACCTGCTGCATTGATCTTAATGGGTTAACATCAAGGGGAATAGAAGCACAGTCTGCATTGATAATCACATCCATCTTTATACCGCCTTGAGTAAACCATCTCGCTTGAATAAAGCTTTCAAATTGCGTAAAGCCTGACGAGTTCGGTCCTTGTTTTCGATCAATCCAAAACGGACAAACCCGTCACCCTGCTGACCAAAACCAATGCCTGGCGATACAGCAACATGAGCCTCTTTTAATAAATATTTACTGAATTCCAACGATCCCATAGACAGATAATGGGGAGGAATTGGGGCCCAGACGAACATGGTTGCCTTGGGTCGAGTCACTTCCCATCCTATTTCATTCAGACCATCACAAAGAAGGTTCCTGCGTTGTTCGTACCGTTCTCTGATTTCTTTAACACAATCATCAGATCCTTCCAGTGCCGTAATTGCCGCTACTTGTATTGGTGTAAAGGTGCCGTAATCGAGATAGGATTTTATGCGGGTTAAGGCCGCGACCAGTTCTTCATTTCCACAGGCAAAGCCCACACGCCACCCTGGCATATTGTACGATTTGGACATTGAATACGTTTCAATAGCAATGTCTATGGCTCCAGGAACTTGTAGGATCGAGGGTGCTTTATACCCATCAAAAACGATGTCAGCATAAGCAAGGTCGTGGATTATCCAGATATTATTTCGTTTGGCCAGATCAACCACTCGTTCAAAGAAAGAATACTCAACACAATGTGTACTTGGGTTAGCTGGAAAATTAATAACCAAGGCCTTAGGTTTTGGCCAGCTTCGATTAATCGCATCTTCAACCGCTTCAAGAAACTGGGTTTCATCAATCAGAGGGATTTGCTTTACATTGGCACCAGCAATAATAAATCCATAAGTATGAATAGGATAGGCAGGATCGGGTACTAAAACGGTATCACCTGGACCTGTAATTGCCAATGCCAAATGCGCCAGCCCTTCTTTGGATCCAATTGTGGCCAATATTTGTGTTTCACTGTTTAAATGGACATCATAATTTCGAAGATACCATTGTGCCATAGCTCGCCTGAGCCGAGGAATGCCTTTGGACATTGAGTACCGGTGTGTATCAGGGCGTTGAGCGGCTTCAATCAGTTTGTTTACGATATGAGGCGGAGTCGGTTGATCGGGATTCCCCATACCAAAATCGATAATATCCTCTCCACGCGATCGCGCCTCAGTTTTTAATTGATTCAAGGTATTGAACACATAAGGGGGCAAACGGTTGATGCGTGGAAATTGACTCATAAGATTATCCTCTGTGATATACTGTAGCCACTATAACTTAATGAAATTTCTAAAACCATGAATATCAATCTAGAAGCATCAGAACAGCATGCTATTCAGGCATATGAAAATAATAAGATTCAGATAAATTCCATCATTTATGAGTCTAGTTTAATTGTTTCACGAGAAGAAATCATTATCGATGTTGCAATAAACAGCATAAAGGAAATCAATTCACCGTATTTGGAACTTATAACCAAATCAAATCCTGAAATAATCATCATCGGTCATGAAGATACTGGTGTATTTCCTCCTCTCTCAATAATCAGCGAATTATCAAGGATGGGAATTGGTATCGAAGCGATGTCAATAGGAGCAGCCTGCCGTACATACAACGTTTTATTAAGTGAACTTCGCAGGGTAGTCGCTGGTTTCATCTTTAAGTGAGAAGTACACAACCGCACTTCTCACTTATCAAAATTGAAACACTACCCTTTTAATTTTGAACCAGCTGATTGGACCTGTTGATTTATTAAGTCCTGTTGGTGAGCAACAATTTGTTTGAATAAACCATTGGTTTTTACTGCTTCATCTGCAGATATCTCAAGCCATGGGCTTTGATTATTTTCTCTTTTATGAAAACTCAACGTACCATCTGGAGAGAATCGTGCACTCATAAACCGATCATTGACATAAGCTGTGCCCGTGGTGCGGCTAATTCCAGCAACAAAGCCATGCGACCTGTCTTTCAGAACTCCCTTCAATTCCTGTGAATGCCCTCGCTCCATAGGTGCAGTAATTTGTTTCATGTAATCACTTATAAGCTCAATATCTTTAGCATGTTTTACTTGTGCCAGTTCTGATTTTATGGCGAAGAAGCCCCCGGATGACAGCACAGAACTTTTTGAAGTTAACTCATTAAATTCTTTTGCGACTTGTTCTGTAATTGCAACCTGTTGATCCGCTGAGACTGGCTGAAATTTCACCGAAGGATCACACGAAAAGGATATATGACTGTAGTGATGATTTTCAACCAATGCATTATAACCCTGGGGCAAGACGCGATGTAAAAAATATGGGAAGCTATATTTTGTAAACTCTTCATTAAATTGATAATCAGCGATATAATCATCCAGGGACGTATTGTCTTTAAGCTCCTTCATAAATGAACCTAACAGATCTTCTTTCACCCCAGCAGCTTTAATTGATAATACAAATGCATCTGTAGTTTGAGCATAATGAGCCAAACGATCCCCAAAGTTAGAACCAAACTTATCCTGTACTGCAATAGGTATATTGATGTTTTTTAGAGTTTCTATCTCTTGTTCTGATAAATTTTCATACAGGTGCTTCATGAGTTGGGTCATGGTCTTTGTGGGAGAGAATTCACTAATCAAACTGGAGCACTTTTTTAAAGTATCTAAAGACTCTGGATGTAAGCCATTTTCATCGATGTATTGAACCAACATATTAAAATAATCTTTAACATTTGACCTAAATTGAGCAACGATCATATCCGGGTTGGAAGCAGCTTCAGCATTGTACCAACTTAATGCCTGCTTCGGCGGTAGAGTATATGTTTTAGGGTCCATCGCAACAGCATTATTAATCATTCCGTATGGAGACGCCAATCCCCTATCTACAGCATTAACTGCTTGTGCCAATGCACCTGGACCAGAAATCCTAATTGTTGAGTCTTTTCTACCTGTCGTTCTATGGCTTTCATAATACTGAGATTGATGAGCCAGTTTATGCACCAAAGGTAAACTGTATAATTCGTCATAATTCCGCTGAATCACTTTTCGGTACGAATCAATCATGGGACCGTTTACTTCACTGGCAATCAGATCATTATTCAGTCCATTTGTCGTCTTATGAATTAAAATACCGTGTGTACACGATAAATTTCCTAGTGGTTCTCCTGGAAATACATCTTCAGCATCAAAATAAATACCACCCTGGTGGTATAAAATTTCAGCTCGCAAAATATCTGAAGCGGCGGCATAATTTGGCTGTTCAATAAATAATTCATCTTCATAATATTTTGAAGACGCCATATTCTCATAAATTTCACGTGGATAATTTACATCCTGCAATCGCTGTTGTTCCTTAATATCCGGATTAATGTCGTTAATTACAATGCCATTTGTTTTAGCCCAGAGTATCAAATTTTTATATAATTCCTGAAGTTCACTGGTTAAATAGGTTCTCGAATCCACCCATAAATTTAATGTGTAATCCGGGTTTTGCTTTTTCCAGTCAATCAGGTTTTTTTCACCATCCTCTCTTAATGTTCCGCCTAACCATATAGCATGGAGATTTTTCGGAATGATCTTGTCGGGCATTAAATTAGACTCCGTAATAAGCACTTAGGCTCATTATAGCACAGAAATCTTTATCTTGATTTATAACTGCCGTCTTGCTTCCAGGACATTAGGTATTTGCTCCAATTTAGTCAATAATCGGGACAAACTGTTTAATCCATCAATTTCCACTGTCAGTGTTATATACGCCATGTTTTCATGTTTATCTGTACTGGTTTGTAAGGAATAAACATGTGCTTTTTCATTAGAGAGTAATGAAGTAACGTCTTTTAATAATTCAGAGCGATCGAATGCTTTAATCAAGACATCCACAACGTAATTTTCTCGAGTAGAAGTACCCCAGTTAACTTGTAAGAAACGCTGTTTCTGCTTTTCGCTAGCATGAATTATGTTAGGACAATCCTTACGATGAATCGAAACTCCCCGACCTATAGTGATATAGCCCATAACTTCATCACCCGGAACAGGTTGACAGCATCGTGCCATAAAGGTTAACAGGTTACCGACACCCTCTATACGTAAATCACTTCCAGTTACTTCAGGCTTATGTTGAGGTTTGGCAAACTTGATTATATTGTGTTCAGTTGTCTCCGGAGGCGCCAGGCGATTCACTATCTGCCCTATTTTAATATCCCCACGACCAAGGCTGGCATAGAGATCATCAATTTTTTTATAGTTGAGGGCAACGACCACATCGCCAAGCTTATCCGATTTTATCCCCAGAGATTTCAATTCTTTATCTAATAATTCACGACCATCCTGCACATTGTCATCGTAATCCTGCATTTTGAACCAATGCAGAACTTTCGCTTTTGCTCTGGCAGTTTTTAAGTAATTTAGATGAGGATTTATCCAGTCCCTCGAAGGTTTGATTTCTTTCCCGGTCAATACTTCAACCCGATCGCCCGTTTTTAGTTGGTAAGTCAAAGGAACGATATGTCCATTGATTTTCGCCCCACGACATCTATGCCCCAAATCACTGTGCACATGATAAGCAAAATCCAAAGGAGTGACCCCTTGCTGTAAATCAAGAACATCTCCATCAGGAGTAAATACATAGACTCGATCTTCAAGGAACTCTGTTGCAATATTCTCTGCAACACCTTTATTGGTAGCCATTTCCTGATGCCATGCCAATACATCACGAAGCCATTCAATTTTTCTCTCATGACTTTCTTTTTGCTGAACACCACCTTCTTTATATTTCCAATGCGCAGCAACCCCCATTTCAGCTAGATCATGCATGTGAAACGTTCTGATTTGCACCTCAAATACTCGCCCTTCCGGACCTTCAACCGCAGTATGCAAGGATTGATATCCATTAGGTTTAGGATTGAAAATATAATCATCAAATTCAGCAGGAATTTGCTTCCACAAAGTATGAACCATTCCCAGAACTTCATAACATTGAGCTTCGGTATCGACTAAAACACGAACAGCGGTCGCATCATATATCTCATCCAGAGATACGTTCTTCCTCGTCATTTTTTTATAAATGCTATGAATGTGTTTCGATCTTCCGTACACAGCAAAATGCTGGGCGCCAGTAGCTTTAATCTGGTGATTTAATTGCCCCACAATCATGTTAACAAAATTATCCCTGTCCAGCCGCTTTGCTTTAAGCCCTTTTGCTATTGCTTTATATTCATCTGGATGCAGATAACGAAATGCCAGATCTTCCATTTCCCATTTTATCGCCCCGATACCCAAGCGATTTGCTAGAGGGGCATAAATTTCCATAGCTTCTGTTGCAAGCTGTATTCGTACCGCTTCAGATAAATGTCCTGCTGTACGCAAAACACACAAACGCTCTGCAAGTTTAATCAGAACAACGCGGACATCATCCACCATGGCCAATAACATTTTCCGGATATTGTCGATCTGATTTTTATTTTGAGGGTATTTATTCAGGGCCTGAAAATTATTCATGGCTCCCATCTTTTCAATACCCTTTACCAATTTTGCAATATTATGCCCTAATTGCTCTTCAACATCCTCATGAGACAAGTCAGAATAATGTACGTTTTCAAATATAATAGCCGCGGCTAGTGTTTCCTGATCCACTTCAAGATCGGCAAGTAAATCAGCCATGGACAAACCTTGTTGCAGACAAGACTGTCCTGTTTCAGTAGCATGTTCCTGTCCTGCGAGCTGACTTAAAGTACACGCATTACGAATGAGTTCAAGATTGTCCAAATACCCTTTGGAGCCAAGCTGATGAAGCCACATTTCAACATCAATACTTCCATCGGGCAGCAGTGGCGTCGTATCTTTTACTCTAACCATGAAATTTATCCTTTTTCAAACAAGGCTATTGATTCAACATGCGCAGTATGCGGAAACATATCCATCACACCCGCTTTAATCAATACATAGCCTTTTTGGTTTACCAGTACATCGGTATCTCTGGCTAATGTTATGGGATTACACGATACATAAACTATACGTTCAGGATTGATGGAGTCAATTTGTTTGACCAGTTCCAAGGCACCTGAACGAGGAGGATCAATAAGTATTTTGTTTACTGATTGGTGCGTCAGTTTACTGACTTCTGTAATATCATCTAAATTGGCTGCATAAAACTCCACATTGGACAAGCCATTCGCCTGAGCATTCATGTAGGCGCGATCGACCATGGTTTTACTGCCTTCAACACCAATAACTTTCGAACAAAATTTTGCCATCGGTAAAGAAAAATTTCCTAACCCACAAAATAAGTCTAGCACTTTATCAGAACTTTTCAGATCCATAAGCTCTATGGCCAGGGATACCATTTTTCTATTCAGCTCAGCATTAACCTGGGTGAAATCTGTCGGATGAAATTGAAACTTAATACCAAAGTCAGGCAATTGATACGTCAAATAATCACTGGCTTTTTCGGGATAATAACAATGTACAGTGTCCGGACCACCTGGCTGCAGAAATATTTTATAATGATACTGTTCAGCAAACTGTTGAATCTTAAGCTCGTCATTGGCATTGAGTGGCGATAAATTTCGAAATATCAACGCTATTTCAGAATCTCCAGCTGCAACCTCAATTTGAGCGATGCAATGTTTATCCTCCATAGAATCAATTAAGTTCCTCAAGGGGATAATGTCAGCGTCCAGTTTGGCGTGCAAAACAGGGCATTGAGTAATTTCAGCAATGTATCTCGGATTGTTCCGCTCCCTGAATCCAACGAGCGCAGACTGTTTTTTTTCCACAAAACGAACACTCAAGCGTGCTTTATTTCTGTAATTCCAGTGAGCACTTGTCAATGGGGGCAAAATGGATTGAGGACTGGTATGCCCAAAACGGGTTAATAAGTCCAACAATTGATCCTGTTTAAAATGTATTTGCTCCTGTTCATTCATATGTTGTAACGAACACCCACCACACAATTGATAATGTGGACATTTAGGTTCGACACGTAATGGTGATGGTTCAATGATGGAGAGCAATCTCCCTTCATCATAATCTTTTTTTACTCGAGTATATTGAAATTCAACCTGTTCATTGGGTAACGCACCTGAAATAAAAGTAGCTTTGCCATCGATACGCGCTACACCTTTGCCATCATGACTTAGATTATCAATATGTGCTCTTTGGGGGGCAGGATCCGGCCTGGATTTAACTCTCTTCATGGAAATTATCTCATTTAAGTATCACTTTATACAAAATTTGTGCTATTTTTAAAAGACTGCATGGATGCACAACATGAAATAAATGCTCATATAGTTAACATCTTAATCAAGGGAATGCATAATGTTGAAGAATATCACACGAGCTTTACCTTTGTCATTGTTAGTCGTTATCCCCCTTCATGCTAATAATGGCTCAAATAACTCCTATTTAATGCCTAAAACCCCTGTTGAACTTATGGAACAATACGGACCAGGCTTTGCCAGCCTGGAACACAAAAACTTAGGCGACCTTGTGCGATTACGCCTCTCTTCATCAAATTCATCTAGTGGCAGCTTCAAGTTAACCCTGCCAAACGGATTAAAACTTAGCTACGGTGAAATTGTCATGTACGCTGGCGATATTTTTGGAGACCCTGACAAAACAATCTCAAGCTGCTCTGAAAAAGAAAGGCTCTCCTGTTTTCAGGCACAGTTTGAGGCTATGGCGGTCAAAGGCACACTAAAGGATAAACAGTGTTCCAATCCAATAAATCAAGCGCTTAATATCAGAAATTATCTAATAGAGATCGAAAAAAAACTAGAATTATCACGCCAGAAGGGGCAAAGTGATTGGGATTTTTATAATAAAGAAGATGTAGACATCACCAGGAAATTAAACAAACTGACTTGCGGTGGATCAGTTATTAGCGCGTTCATTCCATTCGGTACTTATATTAAACTGGCAGAAGTCAATTACGATCATTTTGCGCCTGATTCCTTAATTGCTTATAAAACAGGCCATCGATTTGCATTAGAAACTGCATTGAAAGGATTTGCAAAAAAAGAAGCCGGACAAAATGAAGAAGCGCAGCAGTTACTCGAACTGGCTTATGCACAGAATGCTTTTGCAAACCATTACCTAACCGACTCATTCTCTGCTGGCCACATGAGAACACCACGACGCGCAATATCCGATAAAATACACTTGCCGGCCTCATTAAATCTTCTCATCGCTAACTTGATGCATAATGAGGACAATCAACACGGCTTAAATGTTGTGAATGCAGAAGGCACCAGTTGGACAGCCTATGGAGATGGCAATCTCTACAAACCAGAAGCTGAATTACAAAGAGCCGTTCTGCTTGATGCCATGCAACGATCAGCCGATGGAATTTATTCTACCTTCAGTACAGGGACAATACCCGACAGTTATCCGGAAATGAGCTTATTTCCCGACTATAATGCAATTGAGCAGTTAAATGATACTGCGCCTCTGTTTAAAGTAGAGAATGGCAAACTTTTAAAACGAGTTAAAAACAATGATTACTATGACCATCGTTGGACAAAGCACTGGAGTGGGTTCTTTACCTTGCTGGAGTTTCAGATAACTCAATAGATCTAAGGACACATCAGTGAAGAACCATTTTTAATAAATTTTTGCCTCAATTGATTTTTAACAGCCTGTCTCATCGTTTTATGTGACAGGCTTTAAATCAACAGCCAGAGGAAAATGATCCGAGTCACCACCATAATAGACTTGTGCATTAGTTTCAATAAAGGAGTTGTTGTAAAATATATGATCTAATTGTTGTTGCACCATAAATAAACCAAAGCGCCACTGCCAGGTACTTTTCTTTTTGCCCTGTTGGAATTGCACATCGGTAAATCCATGTTGATTTAAAAACTGGGTAACCAATCCCTGAGTACCCTCATTAAAATCACCAGCAATCACAGTTGGTAAATAAGGCTGGATGAATTGATAATAAAATTCGATTTCCCGCTCCCTGATAGCTGGCGTTGAAAAATAAGCACTCAAATTAAAATTCAAATTATCTTTACTGATTAATGGAGGAGTTAAGTGCAGATTCGCAATTTGCACTTTTCCGTAAGGGCTGGCAACATCAAAAATCCATCCAGGGTGCCAACCTATAAGAGAATGTGTATATTGCTGATCTCTTACTGGGTATTTAGTCAGTACAGCAAGTCCCCCGCCATCATCTTTAGGTTTAAATAGCTGATAAGGATAAAGTTCAGAAAGGTGCTCCTTAAAGTAGTTTTGCCAAAAGGCAGTCGCTTCCTGTAGCAAAACAATGTCACCATCCAACAGTTTTATTGCATCAACCGTTTTCTGCGGCGCAGTAATCGGCCAGGTACTGTTACCCCAGTTTATATTATACGTTACGATTCGGAGATGATTGATGTTTTTTTGTACCACACGATCATTGCCCATAAATTTAGCAGAGCATGAGGGCAATATTAAGAGAATGACAAACAATTGAAACCATGTTCTCCTAAATACCATTCTTAATCCTTAATTGTTCTATTCCAGTTCGTCACAAATAATTCCAAGCAGGAGGTTAAAGGACTCTATGGCTCGTACAGCACATATATCAATTTCCTGAATTGCACGCAGCAAATGATCTAGAAGCAGCTCATTTTAAAAAAAAATAATCGTTCAAAAGCTATCCCAATGGATTCATTATTACATAGTAATTCAATAAGTTATAGATTAACTCTCTTATACCACACGACTGTCCCATTAAAAATATCACGTCTTTCCGAGCGTAGCGAGGAATCTCCTGCAAATTGGTACAATCTGAATTAATGCATTAATTATCATTACCTTTTAAACTCTTTTTTTACAAGGAATTTAATGATGTCATCAGAAGATGTACCTGGATTTTTATATCATTTCGACACGCTCGAAGATCCAAGAATTGATAGAAAGAAATTGTATCCTTAAACGGAACTATTATTTTTTGAACAGGTTACAAAATACCAAAAAGAAATGTAAGGATATGAGCATTAGGCGCCTGCAGAAAAAGGCTGGCTGAGGAGACTCAACTCTTGATATGATTTTAATGGCTGCATTTTAATGGGATCGTGCAACCTTGCAGGAGATTCCTCGCTACGCTCGGAAAGACGTCATATTTTTAATGAGACAGCCGTGTCTTATACCAGCACTTTTTCAATTCAGCGAACCACAGAGCAGTTTCAATTTAAATAATTTGGATTGGTTTATTGATTTAATTAGTCACCCATATAATACTAAACCTAAGTCCATTGAATATTCACTATTAAAGAATTATTACGGAAAATAATTAATCTAGAGGAAAAGTATGTCCATCAAACTAAAAAAAGGATTTTGGCTCATATCATTATGCTCCCTTCTATCGTTCTATATATCCTCATCAACTGCATGTACTCGTATACTTGTTACGGATAAAAAAAACGCAGTCATGGTAGGTCGCAGCATGGACTGGAATGAAGACATGGGTACCAATTTGATTGTTTATCCCAGAAATATCAGTCGATCCGGCAGTGATCCAGCGAGCATGACTCAAAGCAACTGGATATCATGGATTTCAAAATATGGGAGTATTGTGGCTACAGGATATGAAGATTTTACAACAGATGGGTTTAACGAAATGGGACTTGCCGCCCATGTCCTATGGCTGGAGGAGACCGACTATGGAATTCGCGATCTATCCAAACCCGGTTTATCCATTACTCAATGGATGCAATACTATCTTGATAACTTTAAAAATGTAGAAGATGCCGTCCATTTTACCCAATCCAATCCAATTCAAATCACCCCATATTTTCACCCAGCCACACAACAATGGGGAAAATTACATTTGGTTCTTGATGATGCTTCTGGCGATTCTGCAATTTTCGAATACATCAACGGAACATTGAACATCTACCATGATAGAAATAACACCACAGTAACCAATGATCCAACTTATGATAAGCAACTAACTAACTTAACTCGATACAAAGTATTTGGCGGTAGCAAACCCTTACCCGGTACTACCAGTTCCACACATCGTTTTGTTCGCGCCCATTTTTATTCACTAGCCTTACCAGAGTTCAGCTCAACACAAAATGAGTTGGCCGGGATATTGGCAATAATGAATAATGTGGCTTATCCCTACTCTTCAAAAAATACATCATTAACTATATGGCGTGTTGTTTCAGACTTAACCAATAAAATTTATTATTTTCAATCTACAGAAAACCAGAATTTAATTACGGTACATCTGGATCGTTTTGATCTCAACCAGAATGTGATTAAAAAACTGGATTTGGCTAATCATCCTGAATACGTCGGAGACATGTCCGACAAATTTAAGGTGGTTGACCAGGTGTTGTAGACCATTTTTAACCACATCAGAACCGTGCACCCTGATGTTGAAAACCCTTTGAGACGGCGCGTTAACCTAATGTGCATGATGATAAAGATCGGTGTCGCGCCTCCTTCAGGCGAACGGTTCACGTGACATTAGGTTTAAAAAGACTAAAGTCCTGAAAAAGAGGAAATGGATAAAATCCTAACAAATACTCTCACTCAAGCACATGTTACTGATATAATTAAAACATTCATTTCTGCAGAAAGAATCTATTCAGCAATAAAATAAAAAGGAACACGATTTGCCAAAACACAATAACGAATTATTTCAACTGGATCAATTCCCTCTCTTTGATAAAAAGCTGGCGCTAAAAAATTGCGGAAACGAATCCATTTTATTAGAGTTGCTCACTTTAATGACATTAAAACAAATACCCGATGATTTAAATCGTATTAAAACTGCATTTAATAATCAGGACTATCCTTTAGTAGAACGCATAGCTCATAGAATTAAAAGTGGCGCGATGTATCTGGGTACAACACGTATGAAATTAGCCTGTCAGTATGTTGAAAAATATTGGAAATCAGGCGAGCGTGAATTATTCAATCAATTGTATGCTCAGGCAGTCCAGGTGATTGAAGAGACAGGACAATATATTGCTGATTGGTTACAAAAACAGATAGTTAAATAAGTTGTCTGGCACATTCTCACAGGATTCAAACTTAACGCATTTAGATAGACAACAAATGCAGACCCGCCATAAGAATACAGATTAGAGTAATGATGAACACCATTCTTAATTGCAAATATCTTTGTGCTTTTACAACACCATGATGAGCCATAACTCTAAGATGCCCTAATTTCTTTTTTGACATTCTGGTAAAACGATTAACAGGTCGTCCATTAGATTTAAACAGGATTGGAGTGGATTTTTGAAAATAGGCCGATCCATAATCCACAAGTAATTGTTCTCCCGGCATAACATCACGTGTTGTAAGGTATACCATGAAAGACAAGCCGTTTATTATGTAAATACTGCATTTGGAATTTGAAAACAGCTGATTTGAAGAGTCAGCAGACGGTGCATTTGTATCAGGATTTGGCGCATGATTGATAAATCGTGTTATATTCCCGTAATTTCTGCCATCAAGAATCATACTCAAACTGTCTCCGTTCTGTTTGTATGAATAATTTAAGATGGATGGTAGATTGACTTGTTTTACTCCAGTGTAGATCCCCAAGAACTCACCTGCTTTTATTGGCTCTCTGCAAAATACACCAAATCCCATAACTGGATTGATATAGCGTAATTCGAGTCTGGACAGATTGGCGGTGTGTCCAAAAACTTCATAAAAAGGTTCTTTATCAGGATAAAACAAATCTCCATTTACCGAAGAAGGAAGCTGATCAACAGTAAAAGTATCATTAATGACGAAATCTTCAGAATATTCAAAAGAATCTCTCATTAATGTACTGACAATTTTATTTAACTGCATAACAGAAATTAATTCAGTAGCTGGTTTCGTTCCATCTATAGAAAAATAGAGTTCCTCCGGTACTTTATTCTGTTGAAATTGACAAGAGGGTTGTATTTTAAAAACACAAAGATTGGGATTATCTGCGTGCAATAAAGTTTTATAAACAAAAACAGCAGAATAAAATAATTGCGTAATGTTATCATACTCATAAAGATAAACATGATCAGCTGAATGCACAAAAGGCTCTGATAATAAAGGATGAACAAAATCTTCCTGCTTGATAAATTCACTTAGAGGCACTTCGCGTTTATCAGGAAAGGAACACACTCCGCTATTAAGATTAATCGCCACGGAATGATCATTTGAGTCAGGATTTTTATTAGTAAGAGAAATAGTAACCAATTTTACTCCCTGATTAGTGCTTTCAGCCCTCGGAATTCCCCAATCATGAGCGCTGCGAAGAATCTCCCAAAACAATTGATATATCTGATTAAGAAAAACTCTTAAATTAATTGACCTCTATTTTAAACAATAAACCATGAGTTTTTCATAATTCGTTTATTTATTATATAGTAACTCCCAAGGTTGTGGATAAGATTGGTTTTAAGGTAACCAATACGTACTCACGTCATCCTGAACGAAGTGAAGGATCTCCTGAATCTGGCTCGGTTCCGGGCAGTTTGAGATCCTTCGCTACGCTCAGGATGACGTACCAGGGGAGTTACTTATTATATAGTAACTAGACCTCCAGAAGCATTACAACCATTTCAAGACACTGATAACATAAACAATCCTGGCCAGCCTCTGAATTTGCTCCTGCCTCTTATAAACAAGCTCGATAGGATTTTTAAAATTATCCGGAATTTTTGTATCAAGTACAGTGAGGAAGAAATCACTAAAAAACGTCCCAAAAGACTAGAAGGAAAAATAGGAAGATAGTGACCACCCGGATATGAGCAGTTTAAAATGGGTGAACCCACCAATTCTATTATTTACCACATTCGGGAGGTATAAAACTCACCCTATACCTAGAAAGATAATGAATAGAATTGGATTTCACTAAAAGGTGCAATACCATTTATGAGATTAGGAAATAATTTACTCTGTAGACAAAGAAGCAATAAATTCGGTCACCTGTTTTGGCGTTAATTCATAGGTCTGACCTCGAGTCAAAAATCTGGGCATGGACAGCATCCCATAACGGATTCGAATCAAACGGCTTACCTCGACTCCTTGCGACTCCCAAAGCCGTCTGACCTCACGATTTCTTCCTTCATTTAAGGTAACATGATACCAGCTGTTAGTGCCTTCACCACCACGAAACTCGATTTTGGTAAATTGAGCCATGCCATCATCCAATTGAACACCTTTTTGTAAATTCACTAATGCTTCAGGACTTACCTGACCATGAACCCTAACTGCATACTCTCGCTCCAAACCGTATTTTGGATGCATCAGTTGGTTGGCTAATTCTCCATCATTAGTAAAAATAAGTAACCCTGAAGTATTCAGATCCAGCCTTCCTACCTGAACCCAACGGCCTTGGCGAAGATGGGGCAAATTATCAAATACGGTTTTCTCGAACTTAGGATCATGTCGGCTGGAAATTTCACCTACAGGCTTATGATATAGGAGTATTCGAGTATTTTGTTTAATTTTTAATGGATTAGAAATCAGTTTACCTTTTACGGTAATTTTATCATTCGCTCCAGCAGAGTCACCTAACTTAACGGGCTTACCATTAACCTGAATCCAACCATTTTCTATCCAACGTTCCATTTCACGACGAGAACCAAGTCCAGCCTGGCTTAATATTTTTTGTAACCGTTCATTGCTCATTCAGTAATACACTCTTCATTAGGTTGGTTTGCACTATGCAAAGTTAATGTTTCCAAAACTTCAGGCAGGGATGGAAGTTCATGTAAATAAGTCAAATTAAAATAATTTAAAAACTCTTTGGTTGTAGTATATACAGCCGGTTTCCCGGCAACGTCCTTATGACCGGCAATACGAATCCATTCTCTCTCCATCAAGGTTTTCATGATGTGACTGCTCACCGCAACACCACGTATTTCCTCTATATCGGCCCTTGTCACAGGTTGCTTATAAGCAATTATTGCCAAAGTTTCAAGTAATGCACGCGAGTATTTACTCGGTTTTTCTATTTGTAATCGAGCGATCCAGTTGCTGTAGGAAGATTTCGTTTGCATCTGATATCCTCCAGCCACCTCAATTAACTCAAATGAGCGAGTCTCATAATCGGTTTGTAACTGAGAAATAATTTGTTTTAATTGAACACGATCAGGACGCTCCCACTCATCAAATACTTCGAGCAACTGATCCAGGGAAAGAGGATCGGAACTACTCAACAAAAGTGCTTCAACTATATTTTTTAGTTCATTTTCATCCATATCACGCAGCCTGTAGATGGATGGGAGAAAAAGGCTGATTTTGAGTGATGACGATTAAAGATTGTCTTGCCAACTCAAGAATGGCTAACAAAGAAACAACTAATCCCATGCGTCCTTCTTCGGGGAGAAACAATTGGGTAAATTCCAAGACCTTATGCTCCTGTAGCTTTAATAAAACAAGACTCATGCGCTCACGAACAGACATTGCCTCTCTGGCAATTTGATGATGAGTCATTTGTTCTTCTCGCAACAATAATCCTTTCATTGCCTCAATCAAATCAGATAACTCAACATCAGGATGAACTTTTATTGTTTCAATTTCATCTGGAGTAATTTGAATAATAAAATTATCCCTGTCTTTTCGAGGAAGAGCATCAAGTAGTTGGGCGGCTTCCTTGATTTGTTCATAAGCCTGTAACTTTCTAACCAAAGTCATACGAGGATCTTCCTCTTCCCCATCTTCAGAGTTTGGGGTAACAGGAAGCAATAATCGTGATTTGATTTCCGCTAGCATTGCTGCCATGAGTAAGTAATCAGCGGCCAATTCGAGCCGTCTGCATTCCATCAATTGAATGTATTGGAGATATTGCCGAGTAATGCTGACCATGGGAATATCCAGAATATCTATATTTTGTTTGCGAATGAGATATAAAAGCAGATCCAATGGCCCGCTAAATGAATCCAACAAAACTTCCAATGCATCCGGCGGTATAAATAAGTCATCAGGAACCTGAGTAAGTTCCACTCCATCAACAATGGCTCTTATCTCAGGTTTATTGGATAACTCGACATTCATTAATAATCCAATCCCATTACTTCTCTAACGGTATTCATATTTTTAATAGCTTCCTCCCGGGCAGCCTCACTTCCTTCAGAAACGATGCGTTTCACTGAACCCAAATCAGATTCATAATCCGCTATTGATTCCTGAATAGGTTGCAATTCCTGATTAATTGCATCAATTACCGGACGTTTACAGTCTATGCACCCGATACCCGCAGATCGGCATCCTGTTTGTACCCAATCTTTAACATCATCTTTTGAATAAATTTTATGAAATTGCCAAACCGGACATTTTTCAGGTTCGCCAGGATCGGTACGCTTGATTCGAGCGGGATCTGTAGGCATTGTTAAAACTTTCTTTTCCACTTGCGCCGGTTCTTCACGCAACATAATCGTATTATGATAGGATTTTGACATTTTTTGACCATCAGTCCCGGGCATTTTAGCTATTTCAGTTAGCAATGGTTGAGGTTCTGGTAATATAATTTTACCACTGCCTTCGAGGTAGCCCAATAAACGCTCTTTATCACCAATAGAAAGGTTTGATTGATCCTCAAGAAGCGCTTGAGCAGTTTTTATTGCTTCATGGACTCCATGTTCCTGAAATTGTCTTCGTAAATCGGTGTAAATTTTGCTGTTTTTCTTACCCATTTTCTTTATTGCTTCAGTCGCCAATTCTTCAAAATTGGCTTCTTTGCCATAAATATGGTTAAACCGACGAGCTATCTCGCGTGTTAATTCAATATGAGCGACCTGATCCTCACCAACAGGAACATAATCCGCGTGATACAATAACACATCCGCGCTTTGTAATACCGGATATCCTAAAAACCCATAAGTAGACAAATCTTTTTCTTTTATTTTCTCTTGCTGGTCTTTAAAACTAGGGACTCGCTCTAACCATCCAAGCGGCGTTATCATCGATAAAAGCAAATGCAACTCAGCATGTTCGGGCACCCATGATTGGATAAATAGTTTAGACAGCCCAGGATTTACTCCACAAGCGAGCCAATCGATGATCATGTCCCAAAGGTGATTTTTTATAAAACTTGAATGTTCGTATTGTGTAGTCAAGCCGTGCCAATCGGCAGCAAAAAAGAAGCAATCGTATTGATGTTGTAATTTAATCCAGTTTTTTAAAACACCGTGATAGTGTCCAAGATGTAATCTTCCACTGACACGCATTCCAGAAACCACTCGTTTATTGGAAGTAAATAATGCTGACATCAATATCCTCTTTATTTGTTAAAAATCATACAAAAGTCTGAAATTTGTCTTAATTTCATAATCCTGAACGCAATGAAATATCTCCAATTACTGACCTATGCCAGTTGAGGAGACTGTTCACAGCGGTCAATCCGTGGAAATTCGAAGTATAGCGCTTGCTTATAGAGCAACCGAATTCCCGCGGCTTGAACGCGAGATCCAATATCTAAACTCCGCAATCCTGGATTCCGCGGTCAAGCCGCGGAAATTCGAAGTGTAGAACTTGCTCGTACCTTCATCGAATTCCCCCGGCTCGAACGCGAGATCCAATATCTAAACTCCGCAATCCCGGATTCAGCGGTCAAGCCGCGGAAATTCGAAGTGTAGAACTTGCTCGTACCTTCATCGAGTTCCCACGGCTCGAACGCGAGATCCAATATCTAAACTCCGCAATCCTGGATTCCGCGGTCAAGCCGCGGAAATTCGAAGTGTAGAACTTGCTCGTACCTTCATCGAGTTCCCCCGGCTCGAACGCGAGACCTAATATCTAATCTCCGGAATCCTGGATTCCGCGGTCAAGCCGCAGATATTCGGTTTATAGGCATAGCTATTACCATCACCGAATTCCCACGGCTCGAACGCGGGATCCAATATCTAAACTCCGCAATCCTGGATTCCGCGGTCAAGCCGCGGAAATTCGAAGTGTAGAACTTGCTCGTACCTTCATCGAGTTCCCCCTGCTCGAACGCGAGATCCAATATCTAAACTCCGCAATCCTGGATTCCGCGGTCAAGCCGCGGATATTCGGTTTATAGGCATAGCTATTACCATCACCGAATTCCCGCGGCTTGACCGCGGGATCCAGTAGTTTAACACCGTACCCCAGAACACTAAGTTAAACCGCAGGGCAAAAATCTCAAATAGTCCAACAGTCAACAGCAAATTCAACCTGAAAAAATCCCCATAGTGACTAAGAAATCTCACAATCATTAACTAACTGGACTGATTTTACTCAAACCAGACTTTGCTATCAAATTCTCAAAGCTCTGAACCCAAATAAATCACCTCGATTTATCTAAAAGGCTCGGGATCACCTTTCCCTTCTCGGATAATAACCGGATAATCACCAGTTAAATCGACTACAGTGGTAGGTTCATGCCCACAGTTGCCGCCATCAATAATCAAATCAGTCTGATTGCCTAAAAGATCCTTGATTGCTTCAGGTTCACTTAACGGTGCCTGAGCTCCTGGAAGTATCAAAGTAGTGCTCATCAAGGGTGCCTCAAGACTATCCAAAAGAGACAACGTAATTGTATTATCAGGTACCCTAAGCCCCAAAGTTCGTTTTTTAGGATGAAGCATCAAACGAGGAACTTCATGTGTTGCATTAAGAATAAAAGTATACGATCCAGGCGTAAAGGCTTTTAAAAGCCTGAAAATGGAGTTGGATACTTTGGCATAAGTGCCGAGTTGAGACAAATCACGACAAACCAGAGTCATGTTGTGATTTTTATCTAACTGCCTTAAACGCCTGATCCGTTCAAGAGCTGATTTATTGCCCAGGCTACAGCCCAAGGCATAACCCGAATCGGTTGGATAGACTATTAATCCACCATCTTCAATAATGGATACCGCTTTTCTAAGTAAGCGAGCCTGTGGATTATCAGGATGTAATGCATAAAACTGACTCATAAAGTCCCCTGTTCAATGTTCCATTCTTGCCAAATAGGCGTACAGTTTACTGGTAGTTTCTGTTGACGTCCAAGATTTATTCGAGATAATGCATCACTATGGTAATCAGAACCAGATGAAGCCAACAAATTAAAACGCAAACATGTTGCTGCCATCTCTTTTATCTGAGACACATTCATTTCTCCGGAAACCACTTCCAGACCTTCTCCACCAGCTTCTTTAAACACATTGATTAACTCATGCAATTTTGAACGCGTCAATCCATATTTAAGCGGATGAGCTATTACAGCCTGCCCTCCCGAATGAATAATTCCCTCCACTGCTTCCTGTATACTAATCCAGGGTGTTGGAATATAAGCAGCTTTACCTCGTCCCAGAAACTGTTTAAACGCAGATTTCATATCTCGAGTCTTACCTTCGTTTATTAAAATCTGAGCAAAATGAGGACGCCCGACGCGCTCATGTCCGGCAATCTGACATGCTTTTTCATAAGCATTATCGATTCCAACCAATTGAAGCGACTCGCCTATTTGTTTGGCGCGAGCCACTCGACTGCCGTTCTGATGAGCGATTAATTCATTAAGCTCAGGAGTATGATTCAGTTGGTAGCCCAGAATATGAATATCGTATTTTTTCCACCGCGTACTGAACTCGATACCAGTAACAATTTTAATTCCAGTATGTTGTGCTGCCTGGTTCAAAGCCACATAACCAGCGACAGTGTCATGATCAGTAAGAGACAAGCATTTAATCTGATGATGCAGCGCTTTTTGAATCAATTCTTCCGGGCTAAGTGCTCCATCTGAAAAATAACTGTGGCAATGAAGATCGATCATAAAAAGGATAACCACTTTAAAAAAACAAAAATTATAGCATATTTATACATTTAATCAGACAGAATATGGTTTATTAAATAACAAAATATTCCCCGAAATCCTTGAATTACTTGCAGATCATAGCACTTTTGCACTATTCTTAAAGTAAGGTTAGTAATTAAATAAATCACATTGAGCAGTACACTGAACAAAGACATCATTAAATTACCCTTTCTCAGTACCCAGGAACTGGCAAACCTGTGCGGCGTTTTACACAGTAACCTGAAGTTTCTTGAAGAACACTTTAACGTAACTATTAAAATCAAACAGCAATCACTTGAAATTTACAGTCAATCCGAACATCATTTTGAAGAAATTAACCACATTTTTACGTTACTCTATCCTTTAAGCAAAAAAGCGATCAGTATTACAACCCTGCGTGGTTTAATTAATAAGGATTATCAAACAGCAATGACTCATCATATCAAATTATCTCGTAAATCAATTTCAGCGCGAAATAACAAACAGGCAGCCTTTCTTGACTCCATCGATAAATGCGACATTACTTTCGCCGTAGGGCCTGCTGGAACTGGTAAGACATACCTGGCTGTTTCCAAGGCAATTGAATGTTTTGAAAAAGGTGAAGTACAAAGACTGATTTTTGTTAGACCCGCGGTGGAAGCCGGTGAAAAATTGGGATTCCTTCCAGGTGATCTGGTAGAAAAAGTACTACCCTATCTAAGACCAATTTATGATGCGTTATATGAAATGATTGGGTTTAAAGAAACTCAGAAAATGATTCAAAGCGATATTATCGAAGTATTGCCTCTCGCATTTATGAGGGGACGCACCTTAAATGAATCATTTATTATTCTGGATGAAGCCCAAAATACAACAGTCATGCAGATGAAAATGTTTTTAACCCGTATGGGCTTTGGCTCTAAAACTGTCATTACAGGAGACATAACCCAGGTTGACTTGCCTAAAGGGATTGAATCAGGACTTGCTCATGCAATTCACTTATTTAAAAATATCCCTGATATCAGTATTAATACATTTACGAGCCGAGAAGTTGTTCGCCACCCATTAGTATCCCAAATTATCGATTGTTACGACCACGAGCATTCAGGAAAATCGAAATGACGTATCATATTGACGTACAAAATGCGACTAACGATACCCTGCCCCTTTCAGAAACCGATTTAACGGCGTTGGCAAATCTGGCACTCAGAGATCACCAGAGCGATGCGGAACTAACTATTCGTTTGGTTGATGCTGAAGAAATGACGTTTCTGAATAATACTTACAGGCAACAAAATAAAACGACCAATGTTCTCGCTTTTCCTTGTGATTTACCCGATGCTGTTGAATTAGAATGCCCTCTTTTAGGTGATATCATCATCTGTCCTCCTGTTTTACTAGAGGAAAGTATGCAATTGAATAAATCACTACAAGAACATTGGGCCTTAATCGTTATTCATGGTGTCCTGCATTTATTAGGCTATGATCATATTAAAGACGAAGATGCGAAAATCATGCAGGATCTTGAGATTAAATTATTAGCTGAATTAGGATATGGTAATCCTTATGACTTAGAGGGAAATGATCTTGAGTAAAGAGGAAGAAAACGGTTCGTGGTTTGTTCGATTGAAACAATTTTTACACGGTGAACCTCAAAATCAGGAAGAACTGGTGAGCTTGTTAAGAGACGCTCAAATTAGGTCACTGATCAACTCAGAAACCCTTGCAATGATTGAGGGCGCAATTTTGTTTTCCAAAATGCGGGTCAGAGACATCATGCTGCCTAAAAATCAAATGGTGCATATTAATCAGGATGATGAATACGCTGAGATCATTAAGGTTGTTACCCAAACCGGCCACTCCAGATTTCCAGTCACAGGTGAAAACACCAACGAAGTTGTAGGTATTTTACATGCCAAAGATCTATTGCGATATCAACTGGAACACATTGAAACCTTCGATCTGCTGGATATTTGCCGTCAGGTGACCTTTGTTCCGGAAAGCAGACGTCTTGACAGTTTACTTAGTGAGTTTCGTAGTAACCGGAATCATATGGCCATTGTGGTTGATGAGTATGGAGAAGTATCAGGATTTGTTACTATTGAGGATATAATAGAGCAAATTATTGGTGACATTGAAGATGAATTTGATATAGATGAAGATGCTTATATCAAAACTCATGACGATCATTGCTACATCATCAAAGCACACACGCCTATAGAAGAGTTCAATGAACAGCTCCACGCTCATTTTAGCGATGAGACATACGATACTATAGGTGGTATAGTGATGAATAATTTTGGTTATTTACCAACCCGTGGTGAAATTATAACCATTGATAATTTTGAATTTAAAATTATCAATTCTGATGCCAGAAGAATTAAATTATTAGAATGCATTGATAAGCGAACTTTAGAGAACGCCAATACACCTGCTGAAGGATAACTAATGAATAGCACTATTCTTATAATAGATGATGATGCAGAACTCACCGATTTATTAACCCAATATCTCGAACCAGAAGGGTTTGATGTGGTTTGTGTCCATGATGGCGAGAATGGTGTAAAAAAAGCACTAAACCAGGTATTTGACGCAATAGTACTTGACGTTATGCTTCCCAAATTAAATGGATTTGAAGTTTTAAAAGCCATACGTGAACATCTGGAAACTCCTGTTCTAATGTTGACTGCACGAGGTGACGACATTGACCGCATCGTTGGATTGGAAATCGGGGCTGATGATTATTTACCAAAACCCTGTAATCCTCGAGAACTGGTTGCACGATTAAGGGCCATTTTAAGACGCACTCAAAAAATTCCAACACCCAAACCAATTATTGAACAACACAATATCGTGGTTGATTGTTCCAAAAGACACGTCACCATGGCTGGAAACTATCTTGAATTAACCAATGCTGAATTTAATATTTTAGAGATGTTAATTAAATCCCCAGGCCAAGCTTTTTCTAAAGAGGAACTCACGGAATATGCACTGGGACGAAAATATACTGCCTATGATCGCAGTATTGATGTTCATATCAGTAATTTAAGAAACAAATTGGGCGATAACCCTCAAGGTGAACCTCTGGTAAAAACAGTGCGTGGTTTTGGATACATGTTTAATGCGTAGTTTGTACTGGAAAATATTTGTTTCATTTTGGTTGGCAACCGTTCTAATTATTTTCACTACAGCCTTGGTCACAAGTCAAATCGCTCAAAAATCTTCTCAACCGGCACGAGAAGAAATGTTTATGGACAGTTATGCCAATGCGGCTGTCGCAACGTTCGAATCAGGCCAACAATCTGCTCTACTAAAATGGCTAAATCAAATAGGTCTTTCTCGACATATGTCAATTTACCTGTTGTCAAATACTGGTGATATTATTGGCACACAGACACCACCTGAAAATGTGAAGCAGGTATCCAAAAATCTGATAGATGATCAACTACCCAGTGAAGGTATTTTTAAATCAGGGAAGTTAATTGTAAGCCATGAAATATTATCTACTTCAGGGAAGTACTATAGACTAGCCGCGGTCAGTGAAAAGCCAATTTCCTATTTTGTGCAGATTCCATGGGCAGGCCTGACCATTCGTCTGACTCTTGCTACGGTTATTAGCGGACTCATTTGTTATTTATTATCACTTTATTTAACACAACCGCTTCGATCATTAGGCATGGCCGCAAAATCAATAGCCACGGGTAAATTAAACACACGAGTCGGTCATTTTAGAGGTCATAATAAAGATGAAATTGCCGAACTAAGCCATGAGTTTGACCGAATGGCAGAACAACTGGAGGCATTAATCACCTCAAAGGAACGCTTGCTGCAAGATATTTCTCACGAACTGAGATCACCACTGGCGCGATTGAATATTGCCATTGAATTGGGAAAAAAGAAGACCAATCATTTAGCAGATCCAGAATTTAATCGCATGGAATTAGAAAGTTTACGGTTAAATAAATTAATTGGAGAGATACTGGATTTCGCACGATTGGATAAATCCACAACGGATCTCGACCTTTCTAAAGTCAATCTGAATGAACTGATAGCGGATATCGTCAATGATGCAAATTATGAATTTGAAAAAGAATCCGTTCATATTTCCACTGAAAATACCGTTCCTTGTGAACTTATTATCGATAAACGACTTATTCATAGAGCCATAGAAAACATCGTACGAAATGCCTCGCATTATTCCCCAAAAGATCAATTAGTGATTATTTCAACGCATTTTACCAACAATCAAGAACATATCTGTATTGAAATTAAAGACAAAGGCCCCGGAGTTCCGGAAGATCAATTGGAAACTATATTTAATCCTTTTTATCGAGTCGATACCTCCAGGACCAAAAAAACAGGTGGCTTTGGATTGGGTCTGGCAATTGCATCCAGAGCAGTTGCGCTACATCACGGCACTATCACAGCTAAGAACCGTGAAGATGGAGGGTTGTTGGTACAGATTACCCTACCGCTACACAGAGAGCATATTGCTCATTAATTCATACGCTTAAACACTAAGTACAATACATATTGCACTGGCGTTATGCTCCATATTTAAGTATTATGATCAAATAGTTGTATCTTGGATTTAAACACAATGACTCAGGCAAAAAAAATAAGTAAAGCCAGCAGTTATTTCTTTTTAATAGGATTTATTGTTTCAAAAATCCAGTATCTTCCTATTCTATTTGTTTCAATCATTCCCAATATAATCTCTCTTTGCTCTTATTTTATGGCCTATGGATTATGGTTTATTTCGAGCCATTTTCTGGATAGCAACAAACCTGACAAAAAGGAATGGTACGGTTTCGCCCAGTTTAAAGAACAATTTTTATACGCTGCGACCATAGGACTTATAGCGTCACTAATCAGCATCGCCTCCCTATTCTTCCCTGTGCTGATTGTACCAACAACCTGGCTTTTTTTTACCAGCAATCTGTTTTGGTCAATTGGAGAATACAATAAATTAATGCATCCCTCTGAGTCTGATGTAAATTTTTCATACAGCTACCAGCAAGCCAGTCTATCTTATGCAGTCACTATGACGACTATTGCATGCACTACTGCACTAAGTGCCACGTTAATCTTTATTGTTCCTCCAATAACCATGCCCATACTCATTGTTTCAACAATAATCAGTTCAGGGCTAGGTGTATTGTCTTGCGAATACTGGCTAGATTATACATTCGGAAATCATAAAAGAACGCCTCCAATGACTCAGAGTTATCATCAGGTAAGCAATTCGTTGGGGGCTGCTGCTCCTTCCAATCCAAACAACGAATCACCAGAGCCCTATCATGGAGAGGCACTGCTCAAATCAACATCGATCATTGCGTCCAATAATGAAACAAAAGAATCCGATTTATCCATTCAGTCTTGTACACCGAGTCGATAATTTAGTATATTCTGCACGCCAATAAAGAGACTCACTATGGATAAATTGATTTCACGAATGATTAATAATGCTCATGAAGCATTAAAACATGCTTATGCGCCCTATTCTAACTTTAATGTCGGATGTTGTATTTGTACTCCAGATGATACCTTATATACTGGCGTCAATGTAGAGAATAGCTCTTATGGTTTAACTGTTTGTGCAGAGGGGTCAGCTATCTGTCAAATGGTTACAGCGGGTGATCGCAAAATTAAAAATATAGTAGTGTTAGCTTCGAATAATTTATTATGCCCGCCTTGTGGCGCCTGCAGACAAAGAATTTATGAGTTTTCAATTCCCGACACCATGATTTATTTATGCAATAACAATTCAGTACTTCAAAAATTGACGATGAATGAACTGATGCCATTGGCTTTTGATATTAAACCTTAATTGGACAATAGAATGACTCAATCTGTAAAAAACAAAACTTTTGCTCATTTAGCAGCAGAACATATACAAAAATTAGTTCCTGGGTTTAAACCCATTGTTGGAGTAATTTTAGGCTCAGGACTAGGTCAGTTTGCAGAAGAACTGGATGATGCTGTTGTTATAAACTATACCGATCTGCCCGGGTTCCCAAATCCTACAGTTCAGGGGCACGGCGGTAAATTAATACTGGGATATTGCAGCGGCATTCCAGTAGTATGCTTACAAGGTCGGGCACATACCTATGAGGGTCTGGAACATTATGACACCGTAAAGACCTACGTCCGTACTTTGAAATTATTAGGATGCACTCATTTTATAGCCACCAATGCCTCTGGCTCACTCAGAGAAGACGTTGGACCCGGTGAATTAATGCTGATCACCGATCACATTAATTTACAACCCAGTAATCCTCTCATTGGGCCAAATGATGATGAGTTTGGGCCAAGATTTTATCCTCTTGATAATGCTTATGATAAGGTCATGCAGGAACAACTGTTAAATACAGCCAAAAAGAACACAATTAAGCTGAATCAAGGTGTGTATATCTCAGTATTAGGTCCACATTATGAAACAGCAGCCGAAATACGGGCTTTTAAAATATTAGGAGCAGATGCTGTAGGTATGTCTACTGTCCCTGAAGTATTGGTTGCAAATCATTGCGGCATGCACGTAGCCGTCATCGCAATGATCACCAATTACGCGACCGGACTAGCTACAACCAGCCACAACCATCAGGCTGTAGTTGAAATGGCCTCCAGTGCTGCAGTAAAACTCAATACCCTGCTAAAACAATACATAATGGAACTATAGTGTCGCTTGAATTTCAATTAAATCAACTATTAGAACAGCTCCTGACTTCTCAGTCAGCAGGAACTGTTTCTAAAGAACAATTAATTCACTCAATAGATTTAACTCTATTAGAGCCCAATGCCACAACAGAGTCCTTAGCTTTATTAGGTGATAGAGCCAACACGCATCATGTTGCTGCCATCTGTGTTTTACCAGAACACTTACCTCACTTTCACCTCCCTACTCCTGTGAAGTTGGCTACCGTGATTAATTTTCCGCATGGGAATGATGAGTTGTTGCATACTCTGGCAAGTATGGATCATGCCATTCAGCTTGGTGCCAATGAAGTTGATTTTGTATTGCCTTATCAGGATTATCTGTCAGGGAGCAGTCAAAAAGCCTTAAATCATTGCGATGTGATCATAAAAGCTTGTAAAAAACAGGAAGTTACAATCAAAATTATATTGGAAACAGGTGCCTTTCCTGATATGGAACACATCTATAATGTCAGCAGAGAATTAATAGCGATGGGAACGGATTTTATAAAAACCTCTACCGGTAAAATCGCGCAAGGAGCCTCTCTTCCTGCTGCCTTTGCCATTTTGAGTGCACTTAAGGAGGCAGGAGATACTCAATGCGGGATCAAAATATCAGGAGGAATCAAAACAAGTCAGCAAGCCCTAAACTACGCTTGTCTTTCTGAGTTGATGCTGGGCAAAACAATTAGTAAGGATTGGTTCAGAATAGGCGCCAGTTCTCTTTTAAACGATTTGCTAAATGGTATATAAATACCTGTATGGCACGCTTCTTAAAATTGATTCAATTGCCATCATTGGAGCAAGAGCCGATAAAAACAGTTTAAACTTTAATGAAAACTCAGCTAGAATGGCAAAGCATACAATCAATAACAATTGGAGTTTAAATCACTATGACCATTAATGCCGCATTTAAATCCATTTTAGTCCTTTTATTGGCTCTTGTATTAGCAAGCTGCAATAAAGATCTACCTCCTGGTGAATATGATGCAAATGAAATTGGAAAAATTAAGAAAGTAATCCCTGGAGTTATCATTTCCAAGAGACCGGTCAATTTACATCGTCAAAACACAGACAGCAGCACTCCGTCAAAAAACAATGCTGAAGGTGGTTTTATCGATGGCGGTTATAATCAGACTCGTGGAGTTGAATACGTAATCAAATTAAACTCCGGAAGCATTATTTCAGTCGTTCAATCTGAAGATTTGAAACTGAAAAACAAACAAAAAATACTGGTCATCTATGGCAGACATACTCGCGTTGTTGCCGATAATGGCAGTGATGTCTATTAACAACGATCAAGGCTTTGTTGCTAATCATCAAAGCCTTATTCATTCTCCTTCTCCTGCACTATCAGTCTTAGAATGAATAAGCTCTAAATAATAAAACTCATATCCCCTCTTTCTATCAATTGACTTAATGATTGTCATTTTAACATCATATATTTTTTTAATAGCTGTTATTAATTTTTTAAATGTCCATTTAATCACAGCTTAACTTTCATCCAGTATATTGTTCATATTATATACAAAACAACCTCATTAATTGATCAACCGAGAATTAAAATGCCACAGCGTCATATTATTCTAAACAACAAGGGTCTGTCATTAGCTGCACAGGGACACTTTAAAAAAGCTCAAATGCAATTTAACCAAGCAATAAGACAAAAAAATGATTTTTACGATGCCTGGTTAAATAAAATACGAACTCATATTATGCTTAAAGAATTCGTAGAGGCTTTGGTCTATCTTGAGCGTCTTGATAAAATCACTGCAGGTTTAATGAAAATTAAGAAAGATATTAAATTCCTTTATGATCAGATGTATTTCGGAGTTAGTTACAAAAGTGAACAAAAAATTGAAAATGAACCAATATCTCTAGAGCAGTTGTTTCGACAAGATATTTGTGATGAGCAATATCTTCATGAGCTACAACAATTAAAAGACGAACATCAATTTGTTTCTCGGTGGGAGTATGAGCAGCAAATTGAATGGATTGAACGGTTGATTCGGTTTTGCTTGAAGTATTATACCAACCCACCGTATCTATTTGTTAACTATAAATTTTTAGAAGAGAATCAAGATGGTTTCAGTCAGGCATTTTACACAATGGGCAACAAATACTCAGGGCGTTTAATTGATTTTAGCAATCATGGAAATCAAATCAATCATTTAAAAGAAGTTATAGCTGGATACATACAAAATACTCAAAATGAAATTTTATCCGTGGACGCGATCGACATTTTGCACATGATTTTTGTCACAATACATTTTCTTCCAAGAGAAAAACGAGGCGGATTAGTCGACCACCTTCCCTGGGGTAAAAACTCATGGTATTTGTTGGAGTTTTGTGGAGCTATCATTAAAAACTTCAATGATAAAACTGGAGTGCCTATACTTTACACTAGTGATTTGGATAAACATTCCACCAAAATACTCTATACCTTTCAAAATGTACAAAAAGACAATTTATGCTTGGTTAAAATTGCCATTCCTCAAATTTTACAATCCGACCTACCAATCATGCTAAATTTTTTTTCCAATCTCAACAATCCTTCAGGACCAGTTTCGATGGGTGATTTACCTAATCTAAGACCACTGTTATGGAAACATAAACATCTTTTTAACTTCACACGTCTCATTAGTATATTGCCATCAGAACGAAAACCAGTGAAAATTATTAGAAATGACAAACTGGATTTCATCAAACTCACACCTTTAGCACAATTAGTCCTTCTTGATAAACCTGATTTTTCCTCCAGCCTAAAAGGCAGGCTCTCTTTGATACGACGTTTACAATTGATCGGGGAACTGTTTACTAAGAAACATTTAGGTGATGAGTTGGATAAAGTAACCTATATTAATCCCAAATACCTGACATCTATCCGCAATGCCTTATGCCATATTGAAGATCTTTTATCCTATGATGAGATAGATGATTTAGAACAGAACGCATACCCACTCGACCAGATCTATGATGAACTGTCTCGATTAAACAAAAATGTTTATAAAGAAATAATCAAATTTCAAAGTCAATTTCCCCGTTGGATTAATACTAAACAGCCTTATTCAAAGTGGATTAGTTCCGTTTCGACTTATTGGGAAGCGACAAAGGAAGTCTATCGCCCTAAAAGTACCTTTGATAATGAACAATATTGTCCAAATACTAATCTTCTAGCTGAGAGTGAAATTAATTTCATTCTATGTCGTCTTAAAGATGGTGAATATAAAGAAAAAATTAGTCAGATGTTAAATGGTACTATACCATTTCGACAAACCGATAATAAAGAACTTCCTTTAATTGTTAGCGAAGGCATTAAACCCAAAATTATACGCAAACCTTTACAGGTTGCTGCCAAAACATACAATCGTTTAAGAAAAGAAGCTCAGATCGCCCTGGCAAAACAAACGAGAATGAGAAAAGCTGAAATCGAAAGAATAAGAAACGCAGAAATGCAGGCACTTTATCCTGAATTACTTAAATTAAGTACCAGACTAGAAACTCTGTATCGTCCAGGTCATTATATAAATCGTGATGAAGCTATCGCGTTGTTCAATTGCTTTAAATCACGCATTATAAAACTCAGAGAGTTATTTGTTCTTTCAGGACTAGATTTTGCCATTAAGGAAGATATATCCTCAGATATGGTCGCTCAAATGATCGTTAGCGACGTTGAATTGCTTTTCGCCAGCACCTATTTGGTTGGTCAAATAATCGAGATAGTGAATAAATTTGTTAGCTTAAACATCATTAACGAAATGACTCCTTATTTAGCGACAAATATTGAAGACTATATTGCCTTAAGAAATGGTCTTGAACACAGCAGTCCTATAGACGATAGTGAAATGAATTTATATATCCACATGCTTAGTAAAGTGAACATTAAGCTGTCGACTCTAATTTTTGATTTAGTTTCTACCCATTACAATGCAATTGTTAATCACATACCTCAGAATATACCTAATGAGCTTGTCGAAATAGGGCGCAAACAACAAAAAACTGTTATTGATTTTTCTCAAACATCACCGATTTCACCTGCCAGATATGATTTTATAAGAAGCAGCACTGATCAATACAATTTTTTTAGCAGCGTTATTCGCAGTAGCGCGGAAGACAGCCCCTTAATGCCGGATACTGGTTCGTATAATAACAATAATGCTTGTTCAAGCAGCTCAAGCAGCTCAAGCAGCTCAAGCAGTTCAAGCAGTTCAAGCAGCTCAAGCAGTTCAAGCAGTTCAAGCAGTTCAAGCAGTTCAAGCAGTTCAAGCAGTTCAAGCAGTTCAGACAGTTCAACTTTGACAGCTTATTATACCAGCTATGATGCACTTACACTATTTAGCTCTTCAGAGGATTTACCAGAAAAAAATAACCAGGAGTCAACCATTTCCCTAACAAAGTGATGATGTACGAGATGTAACATTTAATCTACAGGATTAGACAATTTGTAGAGGGCTTAACGCAATAGTACATACTTAAAATATTCATTAATCACACCCTGTACATGGTAACTTGTATTGATGTGCATATTTAAAGACATATAAACTAGCTTAGATAGTAGCATGAATTACTACATACCTATCCAAACAGCAGCCCACATGAGCATCCCATAATAACTGCTCACTAAAAAAGCTCTAAAGCACTCTTTTGGATTTCGATTATGGATAAGCTTGATTTGATAAAGTAATATCCAAGCACCAGCGCACCATATAAGATAAAATCCAGAATTGGTTTTAAAAAAATAAGCCCAGAGCAGCCACAGTGAATGGAGAGTAAACAACAACACCGCGATTATAAAGCGATCGTATTCAGCAAAATAAATCGCTGTTGATTTCACTCCAATTTTTAAATCATCTTCTTTATCGGTCATGGCGTACATAGTGTCGTAGGCGACTATCCATGCGAAATTTATTAACAGCAAAAGAATCAAATTACCATTCATAGGCGCGTATGAAGCAACATAAGCCATAGGGATACCCATTGAAAATGCTAATCCGAGTACAACCTGTGGTGCATTAAAAAAACGTTTACAAAAGGGATAGAGAAAGGTAATAAATAATGAAACCAAGGCCAGATAAAAACAGGCTTGAGGCAGATTGATTAATATAATTAACGAACAAAAAAGCAGAAATATAAGTACTAAAAAAGACTCAAACAAACTGACTTCACCAGATGTTAAAGGCCGTAACTTGGTCCTTGCGACATATCGGTCAACGTTTCTGTCTGCTATATCATTAATAACACACCCCGCAGACCGCATGAATACCGTACCCAATAAAAATAAGGTGAATAATTTTAACGACGGGTTTCCTTTATTCGCTATCCACAAAGCCCAGGCAGTCGGGTACCAGAGTAATAAAATTCCGACGGGTTTATTTAATCTTGCTAACCGCCAATAAGCACTCCATTTTATCACGTAACACTCTCAATTTGTGGTAATAATATTTCTACCAAATAAAAACGATGCTTCTGATCTACTGTATATTCAGCCAGTCGAACCCAAAGTATTCCGTTAGCGGATTTCAAATGGTTTTTAACCCACTGGAATTCGATGCACTCAGAATCGACAGGATAACAGATCATCTGTATTTTTTGGACTCTGGGTTCTCCAAAAATTAAATTTCGAATTGATTCGTTGCTCAATCGATTAAAAAAATCCTGATGTGAATCATAACAACTTTGAGGAATAATAGTTCGAGCATACCAATACTCAACCCCATTATTTTTCATCAATATTTCTCTTAAAAAAACACGATCATCCTGTATGTGCAACACATATCTAGTCCACCAGTCAGTATGAGCCCAATTTTGAAAAACACGATCCAGTTCAGCGCCACCCATTGACGAAATTAATTTAGCCGTAAGAGAATCCTCATATTCCAGCCATTTCCTGAGCGATGCGGAGGCTGTGGATTGAGTTGTATATATAGGCTGGTTGTTGATGAACATAGATACTTTTACCGAATAACCAATCGCTAGAATAGTACAAAATTAACCAAATTGGGACAAGTAAATTCCTTAATCGAGTATCATTTTTTTGTCTCAGCAGCATTCACATCACTAAACTTGCTCTTTGTGTATAAAATATCAATTTCAGAGTTCAAAACAGTTCCTAAAATGGGCAATATAAAGCGACACAAACTCAGTGTTTCGCTTTATATTACATAGTTCAGACTGAAACACTCGATGCCGGATATGAATATTCTTCGTCATCCGAATCATGTTCATTCATTTCTGATCTGACCTGAGTGAACAACTGATGTGATTTCCAGTATGTCGCTTTTTGCTTCAAACTAAAAAGCTCCGCTGGCTTTACAAAATGCAACGCACGGATTGCTGAATCTTTATTATCAAATACGTGCAACAATCTGTTTTCATCAATTTTTGCAAAATCGGTCAAAACCATCCCCTTTTTTAGCAAAGAAACCAGAAGATCATGGTGAAAACACAAGGTCATTAATTTTATATTGGTCATACCAGGCAGCTTTCGAAACGACTCCAAAGGACACCCTTTTTTCATAAGAAAATGAGCAAACCGTTGTTCCCGGTAATAAACAGGATTAATGCCTATGGGAATGGAAACAGCTTCATCATATTTCCGTTCTGGAAAAGTGGGGGCTAATTTTTTGGTGATAACAAAATTAAGTTCGGGGCAGTATAGTCTCCTGGTGATAAAGCCAGACAAATCGGAACGGCACTCAGGAAGATGATACCAATCATGAATTAATCGTTCAGGACTCACTTTGTTGATTTCAGCATCCAGTGTGATTTTATCTTCCTCCTGAGGCCTATGAGCCCTTAGGGTCATGAGCGCCAACTCTCCATTTTTTTTATGACGATAGCTTATCTCGCAACGGTTATCAGCATACCTTATATTAAACAGACCACCGAAGGTCCGTGCTGTTCCTTGTGTAGGGGGCCATTCAGGAAAGCGAAACTCCATTTTGGGAACAGGAGGTGCGGTGTGATTTTTTCCTGTGATTTGCTCCAAAGTCACAAGGCTTAAGATGTCCTGCAAATTTATTAAAGTAAGTAACTCAGGTTTCATCTCTTTTATTTGCTGCAAGCTGATTCCTTGTTTTAAAAGAGTAGTGAAATTGAATTGATGTTCTACAAGCAGCGATATTCTACTTTCACTAAAGTGATGCTCATGTCGCAACATATCCACAGTCAGATGATAAGAAGCAAGACACTGTACAAAACGTACTTCATCAAAATAAGTGTTCGAGGTTCCTTTGATCTCATCTTTAATACTCAATATGCCTGCTGCTGAAATAAATTGCTCCAAATACTCATCGACTTCTCCCTCAGTCGTAAATACTAAAGCAAGATGTTGTTTCGTGGCATATTTTATTATCACTCCAGGAGCTTTTTTGGTATACCAGACGTTGACCAAAACTTCATTTTCTCTTGGTATAGCGTCTTTAAATATGGGCAATAATATAAGCTCATTAAGTTTATAAAAGGCAAATTTCCCTTCTATAATGGATTTATCTTTTTTATTTAACTTAACCATTATTGTTTTATCTTTTCGAGATAAACTGACATTGTACCCATCGATATCTGCAGATAAATCATCAGAATTCATCATGTTAAAATTCCCTTTAACCAGCAAAAGCTGCATCATCATAACGAGCAGCTACTGTATCGTATCTTATCTATTTTTGACAATACTATGGGGTATGTTGACAATTGGCCCGTCCCGTACAAGTGTATTGTTTTTTCCTGGTTCTTGATTACATCCTTACCCATACCTCAACGATTTCTCTGGCTTTGATCACTGGATTCAGAATAAGTGCGCTGGAACATTAGATTAACTACATCTCAGTTAAGCCTGGTTGCTCGCAACTGTCTCTTGAGCACATCTTGCCCACGACTAGCGGATTTGATCGCAGAACCAGGATGGCTGTGCTAAAACACGGGATCCCGCGGTCACAGCCGCGGGAATTCGCATGATATGTGAGTGCATGCTGCATTTCGAAATCCCGCGGCGAAGACCGCGGGATCCATAAAATAAAACCGGACTGGTTTGTGAAGATGTGTATAAGATTCAGTTGCTCGCAACCAGGATTTAGATATATTAACTTTTCTGTATCGCAGATCCTATAATTCTGGTTGTAATCAAACCAGCTAATTGATATTAAGAAATAGTTAATCCAAAGAATAGAGCGGGACTTATTGTTCAAAGATGTGAAGACGATTCAGGGATAATCAGAAGCACCTGGATAAAGAGAAGCCATTGCCAACACTGATTTACAACCTCAAAATGATTCCATCATCATACCGTTAATTCTTACTCTGCCCAACCGGTTTACAATGATCTTTATTTTTTCAAGCGTACGAGTATTCGTTAAAGTAAAGGTCCCATTGCTTATCCCATGTGCGGTATCAGGAGAAAACGCTATTTTATGTGTCGAGCGAACACCTGCCCACTTTATCGTCCAATGACGATAATTCCATTGCCATTGATGAAGAACTTCATCCTCAGCCACTTTTTTATTAAAGCGTGTTAAAACCACCCCTTTTGACCAATTAAAATTTGGATCCAGCGGAGCAAGGTACACAGTGTGGCCTCGACTAACAGCTTGAAGCCGTGCATATTGTACGATAGATCTGATGTTATCTTTTAATGCCTGCTTTTCATTGTTATCTCTCAATTGACTTGATGAGCTGATGCTTATCAAGGCGAATCCGGTTATCAGAATTAAAACGAACACGAGCTCTATAGATGTAAATCCTTTTGTTTTCATAAGAAGAGTTCAATTAATGCAGTTCTGATTTTATGGAATGGAGTATCTTAAATAGTTCTCTTTTTTCCCCTGGATTACTAATTAATTGTTCCGGTGATGCACCAGATAATATGGGGCATTGAAACTGATCGGAATAGTTGAATTCACTATGCTCAGAACCTAATATTAAAATCGCTTTAGGATGGTTCTTACGAGAAAAAGAAACGTCGTGTAATGAGTCACTGACGAGTATTTCAGAATCATTTACCCCAAAATATGCAATTATTTTGTTTAAAAGACTGGCCGCTTTATTGTTTAATTGAGGCTGTATAATAATGATAAGTGAAGGCGAATCAGAAACAGGTTCATCTGTAGAATGTTCCAAATCGGGACAGCTCTCTTTACTTACCCAGGGAGTAATGCCTAATTGCTTCAAATAATAAAGAGTTAGATTGCTGTACATACCAGTTTTAAATCAAAAAAAATGAGTATATCTTGAAAACCCCGTATAGTCAGCATCTAAATAATGAAATCCTCTGTACATGACAAAAAAGCGGTCTTGCCCGCAAAGGCGGGCATCCATTCATCAAAATAAACCGAAGCCAAACAGCTTTCCTGTGTGCCATTTAAAACGCCCAAAGCGACACAAAACATTTGATACCACTGATCAATATAGGAAAACCTCTGTTGGCTGGTTTTTTGGATTAAATATTCACCTACCTGGTCAATTATGAGCAACAACTACTCAATCAACGTGGTATTATTGACACGATTTTTGTTTGTGCAAAAGCAATACAATTCATCCGTACTTTATACGGTTACAATAATATTTTGTTACCCGTTAAAATAGTTCTATTTTTGATTCAGGCAAATAAGGAACAGAGCAATACAATGCTCTTAGTGTTATGGCCTTCGTTTCTCTAATCTGTTGATTACTCCATAATGGCAACTTAGTGGCAAAACATTTGATGGTTCAGGAATGTGAGTCTATTAACTCTAATGAGGCAGTTTTTTATGTACGGTGATGCTCTTTTTATGTTTGGTATTCATGCAAAATTTGCTCAAATTAAAAAATCCCGGTTCGTGGGAAAGAAAGTTGTAACGCACTACTATGACGATCACTGGAAAAGAATAGCATGTGGAACTTCTGTTAGAATTGCCGTTGAAAAAAATAGGGGAGCAATTGAGCTTCACACTGTTTATTTCGATCATACCGGGACCCAATGCGGCACATCAAAAAGCACTTTTTCGGATGGCTATCTCCCTAAATATACAACAATCTATTATAACCAAAGAGGACAAAAGGTGGGCAGCTCAAGTTCGACATTATATAAAAATGATTCGGAACATTTCCGTACCACATATAAAGATGATGAAGGAAGAATTTTTGCTGATTCAAAATCCTACAGTGCCGGTTCCGATTACAATGAAACTACTTATAGAGTAGATGCTCGTAACAAGGTACTGCCCATGCGGGAGGAGTTAGCAACAATTTCTTATGGTTCTTTTTATCAGCAACCAAAACCAAAAAGAAAAACGCCCCTTCCTATGCCAACTCCGAGGATTTATAGCCCAAATCATCGATATGTTCACCCATTAGATTATCCAAGTTTATACGACAGTTATAGTGAATTTAGTAAAAATCCAAGAGCTATAAATGCGATTTTCCAACCCTCAGTCAGCCTGGAGGAAACATTGTTACTATTGCACAACCGGGCAAGCAGATCTCCCTCTGGACCCGCTGCTGCGGTTCTTCGTATTTTTCAGATCACAATAAAAATCGAAGATCGCAACAACAAGGATTTCCTGATACATATCTTTACTGATGAAAAATTGTTTTCCAAAGCGAGATTACCTATAGAAGTCTTACGTAATACAAAAATTCCCATAGCCAGAAGAGTATCTCCTGATGACGATAGCTGCTGTTGTATTTCGGGGCTTGCCAGTCTGTTTGGCAGGGGTAGTTAATCTTTTAACTTTTTCAATTAACAGCCAGGGAAAACATGGCATTGGTCATCATTTTGATGATTTAGCGTTTATTAAACCCCAGAACGGGATTTTTACAACAATATTGGCATCATAACTTCCCGAATTTACCAAGTTATAATCGATTTATTGAATTGATATCACGTTCTGTCTTCCCATTAACCCTATTCACGCCACTCAATGGCGAGCAAACTCACTAGCTAAATATAGGCCGATCCCTTTCCATGCTCCCGTCACTAAAGTCATCATAAAAAACTCCTTTTTTTATAGTTTGCATCGGCTCCAATTTGTCTTTTAAATGAAACAACAATTGGGTAGCTGCAGCATGCTGACCTTTATTTAATAATTTAAATACCCTTAACGTTTGAGGTAAAGATAAATCCCATTCAGCATAATATTCAGGCTTTAGTAATTTTATTGTATTAAATGGAAGTGTTTCGATTTCTTTTAGAGTTTTGAACAGAGTTTGCCTGGGATTATTCCTCAACTCTTTAATTAAATTGATAATGATATGTAGAATAATATGCGTTTGATTTTTAATCTTGGCAAAATGATCCAGACATATATAAGGATTATGTATTTTTAAGGAATGGCGAGCATACTCAAGAGCGTTCTTGTCATTACTTGAGCGCACCAAATCCGGTGATAATTTAAGAAATATCGGATATAAAGCATGTAATACATCATGATGTTCTAATTCCAAACTCGAGTGATGATGAAAAACTGCATTACCAAAAAAGGTAAGCGGACTTTGTTCAGAATCCTCACTATTCTTTAGGTTAAATTTATCGACGTGTTCTTCTTTCTTATTTTTGTTTACTTCGTCTGATTTTTTATGAAAAGAAGACAAGGGGCCAAAATATAAAGATCTCAATTCAAGCGATTGCTTCATTAATGCAGTGCGGTTTGGTAATGTAGATTGTGATATCAAATTATTTACAATATCAAACCAATGTTTATCTCCTCGATAACAACAATATGCTAACAAATCTCCTAAAGAATTGAATGTTGAATACATCAATTCCTGATTTTTATTAGTGCAGTTCTCTTTTGTTCCATAACGAGCTTTCAAATAATCCTGTGTTGCTTCATATCCCCTTTCAATCATTTTAAACTGACTTTCTATCGCCACACTGAATCCTGAAGTTGGAATATCATCAACATTGGGAACTATAGCTTGATGAGCATATTGTCTTAATTTCAATCGATCTTTAACCCATCCGCTGGCCGGATCATTAACGCCCGTTATGAAACTGTATATCCAATTAAGAACCACATTTTCTCGATACACTTTTTGCATAATGCGATCGATTGCAGTTCTTTCAGTGCCATTATCGAATTGAACGGCAAGAAGTTTCAAATCATTTCCATGCTCTGATTCAAGCAATGTAGAATGATCATCAGAAAACACTTCTGTTGGAAAATTGCTTAAAATTCCACCATCATTATGAGCTTCACCATCAATCAATTCAGCTTTATAAACAATAGGAAATTTAGCTGATACTTCCACTGATTTTGTAAATTCCATATCAGGTGTTCTGGCCAATGAAAAATAGGTCGTTTTACCTTGTTTTTTATTGGTTGCGGTAACCGTAATTTCCTTACCTAAACCACAACCAGGACATTGTTTTCTAATATCATCCAACGTTCTGTAGGTAATTACTCCTTGCGGAAAAGGGATGTTAAATTGAGCAACAATTTCCTTTAACTTGTTGATTAGTGCGTAATCCAGCGCTGCTTTTAAAGAATCAGAACCCGATAAACCATCAAAATCGATATCATAATGAACTAAATGCTCTTGCTTGAAATTACGAAAAAGTACTGCAATTTCAGCTGCAGAATAGCCTAAATAACACAGCATGGCCATAATCGCACCGGCAGAACTTCCTGCGAAACGATTGGGTTTGATGTTGGCCTCATTAAGTGCTTTCCAGACGCCAACATGCGCAAAAATTTTGGCTCCACCGCCACAAAAAACAAGATTCTCTATGTCCGGTTTGTTTTCTCTAACAATGATTTCTTTTGTAACAGAACGTTGAAATATCTTTATCGTATTTGTTTCATATAACAAAGATAAAGCATTATTTGGCACAATCTGTTCACTGCGGACAGACTCCTTTACAAACCAGGAGTAAATCCAATTCCATAATCTGATATACCAAGCGTCATATGCATTTAAATTATGAGTTTTTCTGTATGAACTCATTTCTTGAAACCGTGCAGCTGGATTGATAACATCAATAGCTTGGGGGTGGGCACGTTTACATATCACTTCAGGGCGAATATTTTTGAAATGTTCATTAACTAATTGATCAACCAATTCATTGGTTATAATCACTCTTTTTGTATTACCTAGCGGTTCACTTCGAGAATCTTCAGGATCTTTATATTTTGTTCCTGTTGGAGGTGCAAGAAATTGGTTAAAACCAATTAAAATTCCCTTGTCGCCATGACTAATTTCAACTCCAGTCAACTGATAGTGAAGTGACAGCTCTAAATCAGTGATTTTCCAATAATCGGATTGATTGTTACTCAACCAGTTATTTAAAGTATTCCACCAACTCAATCTCTGCTCAGCGGTGTAACCACGATATTCATTTACATTAACGCTACTGAAATATACTTTTTGTTTTTCATTTTGATGAGGCGCAAGCAGCCACTGGAGAAATAGCTCTTTTTTTTCTTCACTAAGCCTGGAAAAGTCGAACATCATTCGTTCGTTATCGAACAGGTAGTTACCCAAGGCAATTTTATTATCTGGAGCCAATCCATTAACTCTTAGGCGGCCTAGATAAGCAGTTATAATTATTTTTTTTAGAAGCTCTAAATTTTTAGGGTATTTTGTGTCAGATTCCAGCAGCTGACTTATTATGTGCTGTGGGGTCATCACTTCATCCTTAAGTCTGAAAATCCGTTAAAAAAGCATCAGGAAAAACGCTGGTCTTTTTAAAATATTCATTAATTCTCAATATAACAATTATCATAAATTTCCACGGATTAAAATAGAACAAAGTAATTCTAAGAGAAATGGCCATAAATTATACCATATGACCAATAGATTTAATAGATGGGTTAAGATAAATCAGACAGGATTTTATTAATAATTTCTGCAGGATTGGGCGCTTGGGTAATTGGTCTGCCAATAACTAAATAATCGGTTCCTTCACTAGCGGCTTGTTTAGGCGTCATAATCCGTGATTGATCATCATTCGAATCATTAGATAATCTGATCCCCGGAGTTACCGTAATAAAATCATCCCCACACTGGTGCTTAATGGTTCTGACTTCATGAGCTGAACTGACAACACCATCAAGGCCTGCATTTCTTGCAAGCTGAGCCAGCATGAGTACTTCATTTGCTAATTGGTTATTAATGCCAACATCGCGCAATTCGTGCTCAACATGGCTGGTTAATATTGTGACGGCTATCAATAGCGGTCGTTCATTTCCATACCCTTCCAGAGCTTGCCTTGCGGCATTCATCATCTTGATGCCACCCAGAGCGTGAACATTCATCATCCAGACGCCCAAATCTGCAGCTGCTTTACATGCCTGAGCTACGGTATTAGGAATATCATGAAATTTTAAATCCAAAAAGACTTTAAAATTTCGATCAACCAATTGTTTTACAAAATTCGCACCATAAAGAGTAAACAGTTCACTGCCCACTTTTAATCCACAGTTTTGTGGATTAATCGAATCAACAAGTGATAACGCAAGATGTTCCTCATTAAAATCAAGGGCGACAATTAATTGAGAAGTCATTTAAACAACTGCCTCTTGTTGAGCAAGCAAAGCTTTCTTTACCGCTGTCACCACGATAATTTGTTCTTCTATTTGTAAATATGGGTGCATAGGCAAACTAATGACCCGATTACTCGCCAACTCAGCAAATGGAAAATCACCGGTACGGTAATTCAGATAACTTAATGCTTTTTGATGATGCATAGCTACAGGATAATGAACTGCTGTTGGAATCCCTGACGCCTGCATTGATTTTTGAAACTCATCTCTATTGTCTACTTCAATGGTGTATTGAGCGTACACACTGGTATTGTGGCTTTTTATAAATGGAGTCCTGACCAAAGGCTCCAGAAGTTCATTGTATCGCTGTGCTACTTTTTGACGAAGAATGATCTCATCAGGAAATATCTTCATTTTTTCAATCAAAACAGCCGCCTGAATTGTATCCATACGCCCATTAATTCCGACTCGACTATGACAATAGCGTGCATTTTGGCCGTGTATTCTGATTTCAATTAATCGTTGTGCCAAAGTATCATCATTGGTAAAACAAGCTCCTGAATCTCCATAGCCGCCTAAAGGTTTGGACGGGAAAAAACTCGTACAACCAATAGTAGTTAAAGCACAGGAATATTTATTTTTATAGGTAGCTCCAAAACTTTGGGCGGCATCTTCTATAACAGGAATTCCATACTGAGCAGCAATAGCATTGATTTCATCATAATCAGCACATTGACCGTACAGAGCTACAGGCATTATTGCTTTTGTTTTTTTAGTAATTGCTGCTTCTAATTTTTTAGGGTCAAGATTATACGTCAGGGGATCAATGTCTACAAAAACCGGTGTAGCATGACACAGGCTGATGACTTCGGCTGTTGCAAAAAAGCTAAATGGGCTGGTAATAACTTCATCACCCGGCTGAATATCCAAAGCCATTAAGGCCATTAATAAGGCATCAGTCCCACTGGAATTAACAATAGCATGCTTAACTCCTATAAAAGATGCTAATTGCTTTTCAAGCTCGGCAATCTCAGGCCCCATAATGTACTGGCCATGATCTAGTACATTTTTTATACTTTTAAGTACGTCATTTTCGATCAATGAATATTGTTTTTTCAAGTCAATAAATTGCATTATAGTCTCATAATTTGTATGTAATTTTATTTAATATCAATAGGTTAATAAAACACTCAATAACTTATCAAACCATCCAGTCAGGAACTTCCTTAACGCATTGGCAAATCTTCTAAAACTGTACAAGAATCACCGCTTAGAAAAAATAGCTCGTTGCCTTGAGAATGCTCAGTTCACCGTATTTTTAAAAGTTACTCTCTCAAAATCGGCCTATTTTATAAGTCCAATAAAGAAATTCAAAAGCAAACCTATCCTAATCACCCTCTAAACCATGAATTGGTTTCATTCTACCCCACTGTTTACAACTTGGACAATGCCAATGCAAATGTTTGCCACCAAATCCGCAATGACCACATCGATAAACAGGTTTATTGTCTAAAAATTTACTTGTAATATCATAAAGCATCTGTAATTTATCGCGTACTTTTCCATGGGCAGACTCCAGATGCCAATAAATCAATCGATTTAATCCCCGAATTGAAGGATGCTTGCTCAGTTTATCTGCAACAAAATCAATTGCGGTATCCATATTTTTAGTCTGGCGTAAATACTCAGCAATGACGAAAATCACAGAGGCTCTGGGATGTTCAACCAGAGTCTGTTCCAGATAATGAATACAATCTGCCATTGTATCCAGTTCCTTATGACAGAAAACCAAAGGTTCAATAATTTCAGTCAAAAATTCAGCATCTTGAAGAGGCACTCTCTTTAAAGAGCGTATTGCTTGTTTGTACCTTCCCTCTTTCATTTCGATACTTGCATTCATTAAACTGGCTCTAACTGATTGTGAGTCAACATTCATTGCCTGTTTTATACAATATACTGCTCTATCCAGAGCATTGACTTTTAAAGCCTGACTCGCCATTTCACAGTAATAATGTGCGGCCTGATTGTGTAAGCTGTTCCCAGTTGAAATTTCCAGTTTTTTAATAACATCCAATGCTTTTTCCCAAGCCTTTTCCTGTTGGTAAATAGCCAACAATCCTTGCAAGCTACTGGTTTCCTTGCTTCCACCTAATTCGACAACCTCAAGGAATATGCGTTCCGCGCGATCAAACACTCCTGCGCTCATATAGTCCTGGCCTAAAGCCATTAACGCCTCTTTTCGTTGTAAGATACTAAGCTGAGGGCGTGCAATCAAATTCTGGTGGATTCGGATAGCCCTATCGACCTCACCACGCCGACGAAACAAACTGCCTAATGCCAAATGAGTTTCTACAGTATCACTATCAACTTCCAGTAATTTAATAAATATATCTACGGCTTTATCCGATTGTTCGTTTAATAAATAATTTAATCCAACAACATATTCTCGAGACAAACGGTTAGAAACATGAGTATTTTTTTCAGAATTACTACGATGTGCGACCCACCATCCTGACCAGGCAGCAGCAGGCAATAATAGTGGCCATAAATTAATCATTTATTAATTTCCCTCTCTTTGCATATCGAGTTCCTGGTAATAAAGGAATTAATGTTGATCCTGTAAAGGAATAGATCGTAAATTTTTAATTTCTTTTTCAGTAAGTTTCAATTGATTTTTTATTCTATGACATTCAATTTTTAAACGCCAATATCTGCCGATAAACAGTATAAATCCAATAAATATACCAACACCCAACATGACTGTCATCAATACGGATATAGGCATGGACACTGTTTTAAAATAAAAGTTCACAGCGACCGAAGAAGCATTTAAAGCAGCAAAACTAACACCAATAATAATTAGTACAATATAAGTAACCAGCATTAATATGCGCATTCAGGAATCCTTGTATCTTCAAACTGCCTCATCATAACATGATCATTTCAAATAAGTCAGTTGAAATGAACTTTAAATAAATGGAATTATCACTTAATTAAATGGTGCAGATTCGGTATATAACGACACCATTTAAATTAATATAATTGAATGGTACTAGGGTTTATTGACAATTCATTATGTTCAATCCTACTTTCCGCGACTTGTTCGCGGAATCGATAGATCGTGCGCAAAACAAGAATATATTGCGCCTATAAAGAGTGAATTGGATCCCGCGAACAAGTCGCGGGACGTCGAAAATTGAATTGTCAACAGACCTTAATAAACTGACTTTCGGCAGTTTTTACATCCCCTTATTTTTAAATAAAAAAAGCGTAGTCAATAACTACGCTTTTTTATGTTGTGACCGTTTAGAGACTATTCGCCTTCTTTACTGGCCATTTTTTCTTTCAATAAATCACCAAGAGTTGTTGAAGTACCTTCAGCTCTTGAGTATTTCTTAATTGCTTCAGCTTCATCTTGTGCGTCTTTAGCTTTAACAGAAAGGCTAATTGAGCGATTTTTTCTGTCAACGTTGATGATTTTGGCTTCAATTTCATCACCCTCTTTAACAAGAGTGGTTGCGTCATCAACACGCTCATCAGAAAGCTCACTGGCACGAATAGTACCGGTAATGTCATCAGCTAATGCAACAGTCACTGATTTAGCATCAACTGCTGTTACAGTACCTTTAACAATGGCACCTTTAGTGTATGAATCAGCAAAACTGGTGAAGTTATCCCCTTCAAGCTGCTTTAAGCCTAAAGAAATACGCTCACGCTCAGGATCAATAGCCAGAATAACTGCTTCTAACTCCTGACCTTTCTTAAATTGTTTCACTGCTTCTTCGCCAGGTACAGTCCAGGAAATATCAGACAAGTGAACCAGACCGTCAATTTCTCCATCCAGGCCAATAAAGATACCAAAGTCAGTAATTGAACGAATTTTACCACTAACTTTTTGACCTTTGCTGTGAGATGCAGCAAATTGTTGCCAAGGATTGCCAACACATTGCTTCATACCTAAAGAGATACGACGTCTGTCTTCATCAATTTCAAGAACCATAACATCAACTACATCACCCATTGAAACGACTTTACTTGGATGAACGTTTTTGTTGGTCCAATCCATTTCGGACATGTGTACCAGACCTTCAACGCCTTCTTCAATTTCAACAAAGCAACCGTAATCAGTAATGTTGGTTACTTTACCTTGTAAACGTTTGGTTAAGGGATAACGCTCTACCAAATCAACCCAAGGATCATTGCCTAATTGTTTCATACCTAAAGAAACACGGTTTCTTTCGCTATCAAAACTCAATACTTTTACTTTAACATCCTGGCCTACTGATAATAATTCACTTGGATGTTTAACACGTTTCCAGGAAATATCAGTGATGTGTAACAAGCCGTCAATGCCACCCAGATCGATAAATGCACCGTAATCGGTAAGATTTTTAACGATACCATGAAGCTCTTGGCCATCATGCAGTGACTCAAGCAGAGCCTGTCTGTCTGCACTGCTTTCTTCCTCGACAACTGCACGACGAGAAACAACGATATTGTTTCGCTTCAGATCCATCTTGATTACTTTGAATTCAAGTTCTTTACCTTCAAGGTAAGAAGGATCTCTTACAGGTCTAACATCTACTAACGAACCAGGTAAAAATGCACGTATGGTTCCAATTTCAACGGTAAAGCCACCTTTGACTTTGCCAGAAATGAGACCAGTAACTGTTTCATTATTTTCATGGGATTTGGATAATTTACGCCAGGCTTCCTGACGTTTGGCTTTTTCTCTTGAAAGCAGCGTTTCGCCGTGGCCATCTTCAACTGAATCCAATGCCACTTCGACAGTATCACCCAGGCTAATTTCCAGTGCGCCATCTTTGTCATAAAATTCTTCTACGGCTACAATACCTTCGGATTTTAATCCAGCATTTAAAGTGACGTAGTCATCATCTATACCAATAACTTTGGCAGTAATAATCGCACCAGGATAAAATTGAGCGCCGATAATACTTTGCTCAAATAGTTCTTTGAAACTTTCAGACATGTTAATAAACTCTTTAGTAAAAAAATGAAAGAATGAGTTCCGCTCACCTTTCCCCCAACAAACAACACTCTATAAACTTTTCAATCGTTCATCCAATAATTTTAATACATTATTGAACACTTGTACAATTGATAATCCAGTTGTATCGATCTGCACTGCATCCTCTGCCGGTTTCAGCGGAGCATGAGTCCGTGCGGTATCCCTTGTATCACGTTTAACCAGTTCTTCAACAACCTGGGCGAGGCTAACATTAATTCCTTTATCTTTCAACTGTAAATACCGTCTATTTGCTCTTTCTTCCTCATTTGCGTAGAGAAATATTTTCAAAATAGCGTCAGGAAATACCACTGTACCCATATCCCTTCCATCAGTAACCAAACCAGGATGCTGGGCAAAATCTCGTTGCCGTTCAAGTAAAGCTTGTCTTACCTCAGGTATTACCGCAATTTTTGAAGCATCTTGACCGCATTGTTCACTACGAATAGGCTGTGACACATCTTTATCATCAAGAATGACTTTGGTTTCATTCAGTTCAGAGGATTCAAAACGCAAATCCAGAGTCACTGCCAAATCAATCAAAGGATTGATATCATTAAAGTCCAGTCCTTTTTGTCTGGCCGCATAGGCAAGAACACGATAAATAGCGCCACTGTCCAGCATATTCCAATTAAGATGTTTCGCAAGCAAATGACAAATCGTTCCTTTACCGGTTCCACTAGGTCCATCCAACGTTATCACGGGTACATTTTTATCAAACATTATCAATTATGTCCTCTATTCTAAAATCAAGGGTATTGGCTGTTGTTACAAAATCAGGAAATGAAGTGGCTACATTGGCGCAGTTAAGGACAGTTACGGACTTTTGAGCTACCGCGCCTGCGATTGCAAAAGACATCGCAATGCGGTGATCACCAAAGCTGTCCACTACGCCACCCTTGAGCATTCCGCCTTTAATCTGTATTCCGTCATCAAATACACAGACATCAATACCTAACTGTTCTAATCCGTTTGCCATGGACCCAATGCGGTCACTCTCTTTCATACGCAGCTCTTTGGCACCGCGAAGAGTAGTTACTCCATCAGCGCAGGCAGCCGCGATAAACAATATAGGAAACTCATCTATTGCAAGAGGTACCATCTCCTCAGCAATGTGAATTCCTTTTAGTTTTGCAGATTTAATGCACAAATCAGCGACAGGCTCCTCGCCATGAAATCGCTTGTTCACAAGAGTTATATCGGCTCCCATTTCCATTAAAATATGGATAACTCCGATGCGAGTAGGATTGATCCCGACATTACGGATGACAATATTTGAACTTGGGATGATTGTTGCGGCAACAATAAAAAAGGCTGCTGAGGAAATGTCGCCTGGCACGATGATGTGGGTACCCTGTAACGTTCCATTAGCGTTAATCTCTATAGTATGCCCATCGTTTTTAATAGGATATGAAAATGTTTTTAACATCCGCTCTGTATGATCTCGACTCACACCGGTTTCTGTAATTCGTGTTGTTCCCTCGGCATAAATACCCGCTAGCAAGATGCAGGACTTCACCTGCGCACTGGCCTCAGGCATGACGTAGTCAATTGCCTTTAATTTTTGCCCACCTTTAATAGTGATTGGGGGTTTCCCTTCATGAGTATTTACAGAGGCACCCATTTGGCTCAAGGGTTTACTAATACGAAGCATGGGTCTTTTTAATAAACTTTCATCCCCTGTTAATGTGCTGTCAAAATCCTGCGCGGCAAGTAAACCAGCTAACAACCGCATACTGGTTCCTGAATTGCCACAATCAATGATACGATCCGGTTTTTTTAAACCATGCTTTCCAACACCATGAATTAGCACTTGCTGCTTATGAGGACCCTCAATAGCGACTCCCATTGATTGGAACGCTTTGATTGTAGCCATGCAATCCTCACCATCAAGAAAACCTTGCACTTCCGTAATACCCTTGGCTATCGCACCAAATATAATGGAGCGATGGGATATAGATTTGTCGCCTGGGACATTGAGTTCACCCTTGATTGAATGGACGGGGTGACTTACAAAATTCAGTCTGCTCACTGGTTATGTTCCTTTGCAAATTCAGTCATGAAATCAATTAAAGCGTCAACACCCGCCATTGGCATTGCATTATATAAACTGGCTCTAAGCCCCCCGACATACCGATGACCTTTTAGTGCACATAAACCGCGCTGCTCAGCCAATGCAATAAATTGATCTTCCAAAGACGGTTGTTTCAGAGAAAAGCACACGTTCATGAGGGAACGCGCTTCTCTGTCTATAGTCGTAGTATAAAAGTCAGAGGCGTCAAGAAATTGATATAATTTTGCGGCTTTTAAGCAATTTAAGCGAAATAATGCTTCTACCCCACCTTGATCCCGAATCCAATCAAACATCTTGGCAGCAAGATAACAGTTAAACACAGGAGGAGTGGCATAAAGCGAATGATTCTTTGCCTGAGTTCTATAATCTAACATCGTGGGTATGACCGGATTGGCTTCCCGTTCTAACAAATCATTGCGCACGATAATCAATGTCAAACCTGCATTGGCAATATTTTTTTGAGCTCCGGCAAAAATCAATCCATATTTCCTGATATCAAGTGGTTCACTAAGCAAACACGAGGTCATATCAGCAATTAAGGGGATACTTCCAGTCTTGGGGATGAAAGGAAACCGGACTCCATTGACCGTTTCGTTAGGAGTGTAATACACATATTGAGTATTATTTTTTATTTCCCAACTTTTAGGATCAGGTATTGATTGATAACCTTTTGACTCTTCATTGAAGCAACAGTAGGCATTTTTTAACATGCTCGCTTCCTGAAAAGCCATGTGAGACCAAATGCCGCTAACCAGGTACCCAGCCTGCTCCCCGGGATGTAAGAAATTCATAGGGATCATGGCAAACTGAGTACGAGCAGCTCCTCCAAGAAAAAGAACCTGGTAGTTGTCAGGAATACCAAGCAATTGTCTGAGTGACTGTTCAGCATACTCCAGCATATCCATTACATGGGTAGTACGGTGTCCTACTTCAAGAACGGACATTCCGAGGTTGTGCCAATCAAGTAGTTCTTCCTGAGCCGCTTTAAGTACTGGCTCAGGGAGCATTGCTGGTCCTGCACCAAAATTATAAATCCTGGTGTTCATTGTTATTTTCTTCAGTATCGGTTGCTAATTCTTCCAATTCCTCAGTCTCTTCACCCAAATCTTCAATTTTTTGCATGCCCACAACCAACTCTCCAGAACTGACGTTGATTAAACGGACTCCTTGAGTATTTCGCCCGATAACGGATAGCTCATTGACCTTAAAGCGCACTAGTGTTCCTTTATCGGTAATCAACATCGCTTCATCGCCATCAGTAACCTGTATTGAACGGACTACTTTACCGTTTCGCTCAGTGACCTGAATTGAAATAACACCTTGCCCACCTCTACCGGATACACGATATTCGTCAATATCCGTGCGTTTTCCATATCCATTTTCTGTGGCTGTTAAAATAGTACCGTTTGGATGAACAACAACAAGAGATTTAACCTCTTGTCCCTCTTCAATTCTAATTCCTCGCACTCCACGTGCAGTGCGCCCCATCGGCCGTACTTTACTTTCAGCAAAACGTATAACTTTTCCTGCATCAGTAAACAGCATGATGTCACGTTCACCATCAGTAATATCGACACCGACCAAGCTGTCGTCTTCATCCAAATCTACAGCAATAATACCGTTTGAGCGCGGACGACTAAAGGCATCCAGAGGTACCTTTTTGACAGTTCCTTTTTTGGTTGCCATAAATACATAAGACCCATCTGTGTATTCACGAACAGGAAGCATCGCATTGATTTCTTCACCTTCTGCTAGTGGAAGGATGTTTATTATCGGACGTCCACGTGAAATGCGGCTAGCCAAAGGAAGCTGATATGCTTTTAACCAATAGAGTTTACCGTGGTTAGAAAAACACAATAAGGTATCATGAGTACTTGCAATAACAAGACGCGCAACAAAATCTTCATCTTTAACGTGAGTTGCAGATTTTCCTTTACCACCCCGACGCTGGGCTTGATATGCGGATATGGGCTGATATTTTACATAGCCTTGATGAGATAAAGTGACCACCACGTCTTCTTCAGTAATCAAATCTTCTATGGTTAAATCTTCCTGAGAAGCAGTTATCTCAGTACGTCGCTCATCACCAAACTGAGTTTTAATATCAATTAATTCTTCACGAATAACCTGCATTAATCGCTCTGGAGATGCCAGAATATCCAATAGCTCTTTAATTAACTTCAATAGCTCTTCAAATTCATTCAGAATTTTATCCTGTTCAAGAGCGGTCAACCGATGCAATCTTAATTCAAGTATCGCCTGTGCCTGAGCTGCTGACAATCTGTATCCGTCTGCGTTTAAACCGAACTCATCAGTTAAATCATCAGGCCTTGATGCATTGGAACCGGCTTTATCAAGCATTGCTTTAACCAGACCAGGTTGCCAGGATTTAGCTAGTAATGCCTCTTTCGCCTCTTGCGGGGTTGGCGATTGTTTAATTAGAGCAATCATTTCATCTATATTTGCCAATGCAATGCCTAAACCTTCCAACAAATGCGCACGAGCTCTGGCTTTTTTCAATTCAAAAAGGGTACGTCGAGTCACTACTTCACGACGATGCTTAATAAAATACTCCAGTATCTGTTTTAAGTTCAGGGTACGTGGCTGTCCATCTACCAGCGCAACCATGTTAATACCAAAAACATTTTGCATCTGGGTATGAGCAAACAGGTTATTTAAAATGACATCTGCAACTTCATTTCTTTTTAATTCAATAACAACACGCATGCCCTGTTTATCAGACTCATCTCTAAGTCCGGAAATTCCTTCGATTTTCTTATCTCGGACCAGTTCAGCAATACGCTCTACCAAACGAGCTTTATTAACCTGATAAGGTAGCTCGTGAATAATAATTGCCTGACGGCCTGAATTCTCGTCCGTTTCAATTTCGGTTCGGGCACGAATAATAACCCGCCCCTTGCCGGTACGATAACCTTGTATAATACCCGCACGGCCATTAATTATCGCAGCAGTTGGAAAATCCGGACCGGGTATGATATCCATAATATCTTCAAGACTTGTATCCGGATCATCAACCAAGGCAACACACGCATTAATTACTTCTGTTAAGTTATGCGGTGGTATATTGGTTGCCATACCCACAGCAATCCCAGAGGAGCCATTGACTAGCAAATTGGGAATGCGCGATGGTAAAACAACAGGTGCAAATTCTGTTTCATCATAGTTTGGACTGAAATCCACGGTTTCTTTGTCCAAATCAGCCAGTAATGCATGTGCCACTTTAGACATACGAACTTCCGTATATCGCATGGCAGCGGGAGCATCACCATCAACGGAACCGAAGTTACCTTGTCCATCAACCAAGAGATATCGCATTGAAAAAGGCTGTGCCATACGTACAATAGTATCATAAACAGCCGTATCCCCATGCGGATGGTATTTACCTATGACATCCCCGACAACACGTGCGGATTTTTTATAAGGTTTATTCCAGTCATTACCCAATTCACTCATAGCATAAAGTACACGTCTGTGTACGGGTTTCAACCCATCACGTACATCAGGCAAAGCCCTACCTACTATGACGCTCATCGCGTAATCCAGATAGGATTGTTTTAATTCGTCTTCAATATTTACGGGTAAGACTTCTTTGGCTAAATAAACCATGATTTGGACGTATCCTTATTCGATGATTAATATTAATTTTGGGTAAGAGGATACCATACCGACGGGTGTAATTGAATCATCTTGAATCTTTGTAAGCGACTGCTTTTTTTTTAGGTGATAAAATAGGCATTTTTATAAAATTTCGCTTGATGCCCTCATATTTTTCTGTTCATCTATAAAAATCTAAACCATAATTACGTTATGGGATGATATGATTAGTATTAATTCGATTTAAAACATTCATCTTAGCTTAATTCATGGCATTTTAAAGATGAACTTGATGTTTAAATTGACTGTAAGTGCCCATTTTTATATAGTTCCGCGCACTACCGAAAGTAAGAATGCTGATAATGCATGCAATTAATCAGGAGACACAATGACACAAAAGACTGCAAAACTTAGTATTGAAGGTCAAGACACGCTTGAATTACCCATCTACAGTCCAACCTTGGGAAATGATGTAATTGATATTACCCAGCTTGGTTCTAACGGCGTGTTTACCTTTGATCAAGGTTTTTTATCAACGGCCTCCTGCGAATCGAAAATTACCTATATCGATGGTGATCAGGGAATTTTACTGTACCGAGGCTATCCAATAGAACAATTAGCTGAAAAGAAAGATTTTCTGGACGTCAGCTACCTTTTGCTCAATGGTGAATTACCCAATGTTGAGGAGAAGAAATCTTTTGTAAGCCTAATCAACAACCATACAATGGTACATCAACAAATGTATCAATTTTTGAATGGTTTCCGACGCGATGCTCATCCAATGGCGATTATGGTTGGTATCGTTGGAGCGCTTTCAGCGTTCTACCATGATTCCATGGATTTGAATAATGAACATGACCGTTTTATATCGGCTATTCGCCTGGTGGCCAAAATGCCTACTCTGGCAGCTATGAGTTATAAATACTCCACAGGCATGCCTTATATGTATCCGCAAAATAAAATGTCTTATGCTGAAAATTTCCTGCATATGATGTTTGGTGTTCCATCTGAAGACACTACTCCCGATCCCGTTTTAGTGCGAGCTATGGATACTATATTCATTCTCCATGCAGATCATGAACAAAATGCGTCTACTTCAACAGTACGCCTGGCAGGTTCTACCGGAGCAAATCCCTTTGCCTGTATATCAGCTGGTATTGGCGCATTATGGGGACCTGCTCATGGCGGTGCGAATGAAGCGTGTTTAAATATGCTAAAAGAGATCGGTGATGTCAGCCGAATCGAGCATTATATCAAGCGTGCAAAAGATAAAAACGATCCGTTCCGATTGATGGGCTTTGGTCATAGAGTATATAAAAGCTATGATCCACGAGCAAAAGTCATGCGTAAAACCTGCTATGATGTCCTTGAAGCAGTAGGTGCAAAAGATGAGCCTCTGTTTAAATTAGCTATGGAATTGGAACGTATCGCTCTTGAAGACGACTATTTCATTGAGAAAAAACTGTATCCAAACGTAGACTTTTACTCAGGCTTGACTTTAAGTGCTATAGGTATCCCAACAAACATGTTTACTGTAGTGTTTGCTTTGGCTCGTACTGTTGGATGGATGAGTCACTGGATGGAAATGGTTGCCAGCAAATCACGAATCGGCAGACCACGTCAATTGTATACTGGCGAAAAAAACCGTGATGTTATTTAACCAATAACGACATTCAATACCCGTATTATCACTGCGTAATATGGGTAATATTTTGTTTTTGACTTTGTTTTCTACTACCTCACATATTGTGGGGGGTATCATCATCCCATAAAGCTCTTATTACACAAGTCTCCTGAGCACTTAAAGGTCACTGCCATTAAGTTAAGGGATATTTGTAGGTTGGGCCTTGCCCAACCTACATTTTAAATGTGTATTGTTCTTAGCTTAATGGCAGTGCACCTAATGGTGCCCTAAAGTTGGAATTGGAAATTCAGGTGCGAGCTTGGGAGCTAAAGATTTCCACAATTTCATACTTAAATTACCAGCATCTTCCTTGGATTTTTTCGTCGTATTAAAAGCAATAAAAACTAATTTCTTTTCAGGAAGAACAGTGAATATTCCACTGTATCCACCAAAACTGGGATTCTGAAGGAGCCAGTGATTAATCACAACAAAACCCATAGCGAAATAGGCATCACGTTTATTTGTCCCTTTGCCAACTGTATCTGGAGCGCGTAATATTTTAGACGAATCCTCGGTCAGCATACTCCCGTTCATCCATGCATTTGCCCAAACACCCAGATCATTTATGGTTGAGATCATTGCCCCAAATGAAGTCCAGGAAGGATTCCAGAAAGTAGAATCCTCGTACACTCCTCTATCCTGGCTGAAGGCGTGCAATACAGGGCATGGAATATTGGCGGTACGAATGAATTGAGAATGTGTTAAATCCAATTTATCCAGAAGATCAGACTGGTATAATTCTTTAAGCGATTTGTGGCTTACTCGGCTTAATATATCCCCTAATAGAACATAATCCGTATGAGAATATTTTTGATTTGTTCCAGGTTGAAATACTGGGGAATCCATCATGGCGTATTGAATGATCTCATTATCAGTCCACTGCTTAAAAGGATGTTTGGTACTTACCTCAATAAATTTCTTATTGTACACATAGTCAGGATAACCGCTGGTGCTATTCGCCAACATTTTCAAAGTGACTCGATTTGCATTAGGAAGATCGGGAAACCAACGGGAAACTTTATCATCCAGTCTAACGATCTTTTGTTCAACCATTTGCATCAAGAGGGTTGTTAACATTGTTTCAGTAATACCGCCAATTCTAAAATGCATTGCTGTTGTAGCAGGAACGGCTGTCATGGATTGGCCAAGTGCATTAATGCTAATTGGTTTGCCATTGATCCATAAACCGTAGGTCATAGCCTTAACAGGATGATCTTTAGCGAAATTATTAATTTCAGTATCAATCCAGTTTTTATCGATCATCGAATAAACATCTATATTTAAAAGCATGAAAGCGGCAGTAAACAGTACGCTTAATATACGATTTCTAGAATTCATCCTAATTCCTTTTATTAATTGGATTACACTTTTTTGAAGGGCAACCACAGTCTGATACCATGTACAATAATTCATTTAAATTTCGGACTTAACACGGCTCAATGCCCTGTTCCATCCCTCAAAATCCCTTTCTACCTCGTTAATATTTCTTTTCGGTTTCAACTCTTGTTCAGTATCCCATACTTGATGCACCGCAGACAATGATTCAAATACACCATACCCAACAGCAGCGAGAATAGCAGCACCTCTTGCTGTTGTTTCAATATCTCTGGGTTTTTGAACAGTGAGTTGGCATTGATCCGCTAAAAACTGCAAAAACCATTGGTTAACCGCCATTCCTCCATCCACGCGTAATAAAGTCAAATCCAAACGACTGTCTTCTCGCATACAACTTAAAACTTCACGGGTTTGGTAACAAACCCCCTCCAATGCAGCTCGTGCAAAATGAGCTCTGTTTGTGGAACGTGATAGCCCGAATACTGCAGCGCCTTTTGTTGATATCCAATGAGGAGCACCTAAACCTGTAAAGGAAGATACGAAATACACACCGTCATTACTCTCCAGACTTTGAGCCAAGGTTTCCGTTTCACTGGAACTGGAAATCAATTTCATCTCATCACGTAACCATTTTACCGTCGTACCGGCATGATAAATACTGCCTTCCAATCCATACGCTATGGTGTCTTTAATTTTGTAGGCAATAGTAGTGAGTAATTTATGCTGTGATAGAACGGGATTTTTGCCTGTATTCAGCAATAAAAAACCACCTGTACCAAAAGTTGCTTTAACCATGCCATCCTCAAAACAACCTTGGCCAATTAATGCGGCTTGCTGATCTCCAGCTACACCGTTAATAGGAATTTCATAACCCAACCACTTGCTATTAATAACGCCAAAATCTCCGTCACTGGCACATACCGAAGGTAATACGGATTCCGGGATGCCAAAAAGCTCCAATAGTTCTGGGTCCCATTGTTCATTTCGGATATTAAATAACATGGTTCTTGAGGCATTGGTCACATCGGTTAAATGCTTGTTGCCATCATTCATTCGCCATATTAGAAAACTGTCAATCGTTCCAAAAGCCAGATCACCGTTTAAGGCCAACTCCCTTGCCTCTGGAATATGTGCCAAGAGCCAATGTAATTTGCTTGCGGAAAAATAAGGATCTGGGAGCAATCCTGTTTTTTCCTGGATCATCAAAACAAACTTGGAAAGAGAGTTGCAATAATCCTCAGTGCGCCTGTCTTGCCAAACAATTGCTGGAGCCAAACAGGCTCCCGTTTTCTTGTTCCAGATTACTGTAGTCTCTCTTTGATTGGTGATACCACAAGAAAGTATTTGATGAGCATCGACACGGTTCACTACATCACGGACAGCCGATAAAGTTTTTTGCCAAATCTCCTCTGGATCATGTTCAACCCATCCGGGATATGGATAATATTGAGTGAGCGTATACTGACTGCTTGTAACCAATTCCCCTTGTAGGGTGTATAGCATAGCTCGAGTACTGCTCGTTCCCTGATCAATGGCAAGTATATAATTCATTATCACCAGTCTCTTAATTTCATTTACACCAGTGTAAACTTTTTTTTAAAAGACAAAAACAGGCTTTCGTTTTATTTATATTGCACCCGGAAGGAATAGCACTACAAAGTAAAGCGCGAAATCGTTCATAGAGAGTTTTTAACATCCATCTGCAGGTCAATTATTTTCAAATCCAAGAGTGTGAAACCATTTGGAGTAAAGGTCATTTTAATCTTTATTTTTAAAACATTGGTTCAATATCTTCCACTAACCCTTGATAGTGTTCTAAAATCAATAAAATAATGACAATCAGGTACATTCATGTCTTCACTATTGCTGGAAAAAAAGATAGAAGAGCTGCAATCAAGAATATCATCTCTTGAAAGCAAACTGGAAATTAATAAGCCACCTGTAGAAATAGCCTTTCAAGAAGAAGTTAAGGTTACTCCCAAACCAATATCCGGAAACTTGTTAGGCGTAGTCTCTTCGATTTGTTTTATTCTGGCCGCTGGATTTATCTTTAAGTTATCCATTGACTCGGGTTGGCTTACCCATGAAAAACAATTGGGTCTTGCTTCATTACTAGGATTGGCTCTGTTTGCTGCCGGAATTTTAATTTCCAATACTGATAAATTATATGCCAGTTTTCTACCCGCAGCCGGGTCAACCATTTTATATCTGACTTGTTTTGCTGCGTTTCAATTTTATTTTCTCATATCCTTTCAAACTGTTATTGCCATAACCTGTATTATTACTGCCATCTCTCTTTGGTTTTATATTCAATTTAAACATGACATTTATGCTGTTATCGCTGCAATCGGAGCTTATAGTGCCCCATTTGTCACTAACGTTGATACTAACGCTTTTTTCTCTCTGTATTATTTCATTATTTGTTCTTTAACTTTTGCGACTCTTTCAATATGGGTGCAATCCCGTACTTTAACTGTAATTTCATCCTATTTGGCTATCTCGATTACTGCAATTATAGGGTTGAATTTGCATATGAATGCCATCATAGCAAGTGCACTGGCCCTAAATTTTCTTATTTTTTCCATGGCAACTTATTTTTATACACGTCTTACCCATAATGCACTCACTGTAAAGGAATCCTGGAGTTTATTTCCGGTGCTTCTGGTATTTTATGCTATGGAATATTATTACATCAGCAGAATGAACCCAGCCCTCGCATCTTTGGTTTCAATTGCTGCAGCTGCTTTTTTGGTTGGCTTGAATCTCTCTGCTAAAAGAAAATCACCCGATAGTATATTATCCAGTAGCGGTCTCGTTTTAACCTTTGTTACCCTGGTTTTCTTCCATTCCATATATCTGGAACTGTTACCTCCCGAGATCAAGCCCTGGTTATTTGTGATCATTGTTATCGGGTATAGCCAACTCCATGAGAAGATATGTTTAAAAAGCATAAGTAATATTAAAATTATTCCTATTATTGCCTTATCTTCAATTTTGGGAATTGAATATCTGAATATGCTGAGCCATCTGCTCTTGCAATTTAATTTACCCTGGGCAGTCGTTTCATGGTTCTCGTTTTTGAGTCTCTGGTTTGTAATCATAAAACATTATAGTGTCTTAATAAAAAACAAGAACTACATCTATTCCATTCTGGCAGCAGCCCATATTTTGTGTATCATGGCCCTTTATCAAATGACCATTAACTATGGCTCGCTTGCTGTTTCTGGCTCATGGCTTATTTATGCACTCATAGTCCTTTCCTTCTCATACATTAAAAATGATCTTATTATGGCGAAATCCGTTTTAATTGTATTAAGTTTTGCTGCCGGCAAAGCCCTGATTTATGATGCAGCCTCAACGCCCAATATTTACCGAACACTAAGCCTGATATTAACGGGGATAGTTCTCTATACCTCAGGGTTAGTCATTAGAAGAATGGCTCGATAGCCGTTAAATGGATGAGTTAAAAACTCTCGGTACCCGCTTAAAACAGCAAATCCAGATTAAGACACTGTATCACTCTACTAATTTTAATCTAATCCATGTATTTTATAGTTTTATAAGGGAGAAAATTCCATGGCTGGAAAATCAAGATACAGTACACATGAAATCGTAAATACATTTCGTTGCGTAGCTCTTTTAATGCAACGGTACCCTGAATTATTAAATAACCAGGGAATCTTTAGAATTACTGGCTCAAAGTCAGAAACAGAAGAATTATTAAAGCAACTGATTGATCAGGGCTTTAATTGGAACATATTGGAACAATATCTTTTTGCTAACGAGCAGTCCAACAGCGATAACGTACACAATACATTAGGTATGTTTAACCTTGTATTGAAGGATATTCTATTACTGGACACAAGCGATGAGATGTTGTCTGTATTTACAAAAAAGCTCCACCGTTTAATTGGCTCCGGAGATTTAAATGGAGACATCATATCAGAGGCCATAATCCTCCTGGATGAATTTATCGACAAACTTCTTTTATCAAAATCTCTGGAACACCAACGAACAGGCGAAATGTTGTACCACTACTGTTATTTAATGCATATAGCCTCTTCATTTGAAACAACAAATAAGATGTCAGCAAAAAATCTGGCAATCATTTTAGCGCCACATTTAACGAATGAATTGGAATTACTTGCTACAGATAATTTGTTAACTCTGACTGAATTTACAATGGGAAAATTAGTACCAATACTGGAGCGTTATATTAGCAGCCCCCTCACTGACAAGCCTTTTTCAGTACGCCATGCAGATAAATTGAACCATTTAATTGAAACACGTCACATCATTATGGATAAACTAATCGAAATGAAAGCGGCAAATAAAAAACAAACCGTAGATCCTATGAGAGAACTCATGGTACACATTTCAGAAATGGAACATCAAAAAGCGGAGTTATCAACAAAAATTCATGATGAACCGCACGACTATTGTGAGAAAAGACATCTAAAAAAACAGCTAAAAAAATTAAACTCGGATATTGACGAGCTGAACCTTGAAATAATTACATTTAGAGATCAGATAGAAGAAATGAACGATGCACATGCCGGGCTAATCGATATAACGCATAAATTATCATTATCTGTCGATAATCTTGCTCATTTATTGCCAATACCTGAAGACACAGATAAGGAGCAGTTCGATCATACCAGCAGCTCAACAGCATCAACTTCTCACCGATTTAGTGTATTTCGAGAATATACGAAGCCCCCTGCTCCCCTGGAGGCTGATGATGCAGAAGAATTTGCGGTTGTTCAAGAGGATCCGGAAGATAAGCACCACAGTTTGAATTAATATGGTTGCCTTAGTGGCTGTTGACCTTTCATCTATAGACCCTACTTCCTGCGCTTTATGCGCAGGGTCTATACGGATCTCACTAAAATGAACTTACTATGATTGAGATCCTTACTAGATTCCACGTATAAAGCGCGAACACAGGCTAAGGGAGCACATGTCAACAACCCCCTTGTTTAGCATCATAAGGATTATAATGAGCCAAAACATAGAAAACGATTACCAGGCAAAAAATAACTCGATATGGAAAATCGTCATCTGCTGTATTATTTTCTTTATCCATACTGTCAGTTGTGCCACTGAGAACGATTTCCAAATTTGGACTAACACTACGGCCATTGGTTCGATATCGAAAAAACACCCCAAATTTAAATATTGGCTCGAATATCAAGCCAGATTTGGAGATGATTCTTCCAAACTGTCACAACTCTTATTACGCCCGGGCTTAGGATACCAGGTGCTTCCGACCACAAGTTTCTGGCTTGGATATGCATGGATTCGTACAGCACAACCATTCAGCATAAGGCCGATTGAGGAAAACAGAATCTGGCAGCAATTACTTTGGAGCAAGAGGTTCAGCCAGGTTACAGGTACGCTTAGATCTCGACTTGAAGAACGTTTTATACAAGACAGGAATCATACCGCCTGGAGATACAGACAATTATTTAGATTAGCCTATGCAATCCCTAATCATGAACAACTAAGTCTTATTGCAATGGATGAGCTTTTTTATCACCTCAACCATTTTAACATCCAGAGAAATGTTGGTTTAGATCAAAATCGAGCTTTTATTGGCCTCGGTTACAAAACCACTCAAGTGAGTACTATTGAACTTGGATACCTTAATCAATACATCAAAAGACCATTAAGAGAACACTTTAATGGAAATTGTTTGTACATGAGTCTTCTCTTTAATTTTTAGGTCCTGTTGACAGGTTATCTAATTATTTTCAACATACCTAGATAAGCTACTCAGCAAAATAAATTGCTTTATGAAGAATTTAAATCATTTGAAATAGCGAATTCAAATATCTTTTCACCAAAAGATACTTTACTATTAAATTATACTTTTTCTTCTGGCGGAGACAAAAACATGGGACAGGTTTTTGATGTTGCAATTATTGGAGGAGGTATCAATGGTTGCGGCTGTGCTGCAGATGCAGCTTTGAGGGGACTCTCCGTTGTACTTTTTGAACAGGATGATTTAGCCTCTAAAACCTCGTCAAGCAGCACCAAATTAATTCATGGTGGTTTACGTTATTTAGAACATTATGAATTTGGAATGGTTAAAAAAGCACTGAATGAACGTCAAACTTTATTAAATCTGGCTCCACATTTGGTCCATCCCCAATCATTTATCCTGCCCTACCTAAAGCACATGCGTCCCTCCTGGCTATTAAGATTGGGATTGTTTTTTTACGATCATTTAAGCCGAAAAAACCATTTACCAAACAGCAAAACCATACACAGATCTCCAAAAAACACCTATTTTAATCCATTGATTAACCAATTAAATCGAGGTTTTTTATTTTACGACGCGTCAACAGACGATGCACGTTTGACGATTATTAATGCCATTCAAGCAAAAAATCATGGGGCAAGCATACGCCCTCATGCTAAAGTGATTCAAGCGGAAGTAGTGAATAACCTATGGCAATTAACCATTCAACCAAGTAACGGTCCTATTTATAAAACCTATGCGAAATGCATTATCAATGCCTCTGGACCCTGGGTTAAATCCATAGCCCAGCTAACACAATCTTCTATTAAAAACGAGATGACCCTTGTAAAAGGAAGTCATATTGTAGTGCCTCAAATTTACGAGGGAAAGCACGCCTACTTTTTACAGCATGATGATAAACGGGTCGTATTTGTCATACCCTTTCATGGCTTTAGCATGATTGGCACTACCGATGTGGAATACACCGGTGCTCTGGATCATATTGAAATTAGCGAAGAAGAGATCATCTATTTAACAACTCTGGTTAATTCATATTTTAAAATTAAAATTCACAAAGAAGATATTATATATTCATGGAGTGGAATAAGACCTCTTATTGCCAATCAAGGGAAAGATCTTAAGTCGTTAAGCCGTGACTACAGTTATGAATTCAATACAGTACCAGCTCCGATTATGACCATTCTTGGTGGTAAAATCACAACGTACAGACAATTAGCGGAAGACATTGTGGATCAGCTGTCTTCAATATTTCCCAAGATGCATCCGTCTCGAACCAAAACCACTCCACTGCCTGGTGCCACATTAGGTATAATGAGTTTTAACGAATATGTGATCTATGCCAGAGAAAAATATCATTGGCTGGATCCTGAATTACTCAACCGCTATCTCTATAATTATGGCAGTCATACTGAACTGTTCCTTTCTCAATGTACAAATATTGAAGCAATGGGAAGAAAATTTGGAGACAGTCTCTATCAAGTTGAGGTGGATTACCTGATTTTAGAGGAGTGGGCAAAAAGCGCCGATGATGTACTAGAGCGACGAACCAAACTTGAACTGTCAATGGACGTCGCCAGTAAAAATGAACTAAAAGAATATATAGCGAATCTTACTGCTTATCCTGCTCAAGTTGAGCCCGTATTTCAGTAACATCAGCATCCAGGGCCTGTTGAGCCAATTCCTTTAGCGTCGGCTCGGGCATACTTCCTGCGCCCGAGTAGATCACTATGCTGTCTTTGAATACCATAAGATGGGGAATGGAGCGAATCTCAAAAAATTCAGCCAGATCTTGTTGCTCTTCAATATTGACCTTGGCAAATACAATACCTGGAAATTGATCAGATACTTTTTCATAGGCCATTGAAAACTGTTTGCACGGAGCACACCACTCAGCCCAAAAATCAATAAAAACCAATTCATTTTCGTTAATTAATGATTCAAAATCAGCGCTAACTAAAGTTTGGCTTGGCATATTTATTCCTTAACTTCAAGTAACGTCACAATTTCATCAAAAATTTGATCTACAGTTCCTGTACCAACAACTGTGTGAAATTGAGGTGCGTCACTAGAGCCTTCATTAGCCCAATTTTTATAATAAGTAATTAACGGTGCAGTTTGAGAATGATAAACCTCTAATCGTTTACGCACGGTTTCTTCCTTGTCATCATCACGTTGAATCAAGGGTTCGCCCGTCAGATCGTCAACTCCAGGATTTTTGGGTGGATGATTGATAACGTGATAAACCCGTCCAGACTGTTGATGAATTCGACGTCCACTAATCCGTTCTATAATCTCGTTATCATCTACTGCAATTTCAATCACATGATCTAAAGAAATTCCGGCGTTCTTTAAAGCATTTGCCTGAACAATGGTTCTGGGAAAACCGTCAAATAAAAATCCGTTTGCGCAATCTGGTTTTTTTAAGCGATCCTCAACCAAACCAATTATAATATCATCGGATACAAGACCGCCTGCTTCCATAATCTTTTGAGCGCTTAAACCCAAGGGAGTACGCTGAGCTATTGCTGCTCGTAACATATCTCCTGTTGAAATTTGAGGAATTTTATAACGTTCAATTAAACGCGAAGCCTGGGTTCCTTTTCCTGCACCCGGACCACCTAAAAGCATTAACCGCATCAAAAACTCCTTAATAATTGGTCTAAATTTAAAGACTGGAATTATAGTATAATACCAATCCAGTGAAATATTATAAAATTTTTAGTGATTGATCTCGCGCCAGACACCAATCACTTAATCAGATCCATGAATGGGATTTCATTGTCCCCGGACATGAGTTAAGTTGCATGGCATAAGTTTGTGATTTTACTTTCACTTTACGCGCCACTGATATAAGCCAGGGCTTCTGCAGATAAGTTTTTCTCTGATATCCGCCAACTCCCTCATGATAAGCCAAATAAAGCGAATAAGCGTCTGTTCTCGGTATTCCGGCTTTGACAGCGGCTTGATTGGCATACCAGCCGATAAAATCAACTCCATCAGCAAAATCATCGCGAGAGGACCAAAACCAGCCATTGTCTTGCTTGTACTGTTTCCATGTTGACCGTAATGCCTGGGTATAACCGTAAGCTGTTGAAGGTCTTTTCCATGGTATTATCCATAAGAGTTTAGTACGGGGCGGCCTCGCACTGGCGTCGAATTTAGACTCCTGATGAATAATAGCCATTTGGACTGGAACAGGAACTTTCCACCGTTTTTCTACATCTTTAGCATCAGAATACCACTTAGGATATTGTTTAAATATATTGCATATATTATTTACATCTCTGGGCGGATGACTTACACAGGAGCTAAGCAGCAATACCGAGAATAAAAGAGTAAACAGTTTATAATTCATGATATTAATAAGTTAAAAATCCAGGTATGTTGTACCTAAAGAAACTATAGTAGCAAATTTAATCTTCACAATCCATGCCATTTACAGGTCGAAACAAGAACATGAAGAACCTGGCTATATCCTACAAAAGACAATAGTTGTCACCAGACCGTCGTGTTCCTAATCAATAGCCATACCTTACTCCCCATGATACAATTTTAATTTATTAACTCCCATTAATGGCATCATGAGCGTACTCGTATTTGATATTGAAACCATACCCGACATCGATGCAGGTCGAAGATTATATGATCTGGATGGTTTATCCGATAATGAAATCTCGCAAGCCATGTTTGCGCTACGGCGAGCAAAATCAGGGAACGATTTTCTTCCTCACTACCTACAAAAAATTTGCGCTATTTCATTAGTACTCAGCCAAGGTTCTCAGCTTAAAGTATGGTCTCTCGGAGATGAGAATTCTGATGAAAAAGAATTAATTACTCGTTTTTTTGCCGGTATTGATAAACACACTCCAACACTGATCAGTTGGAATGGTAGCGGTTTTGATTTACCAGTTTTACACTATCGCTCTTTATTGCACGGTATAAGTGCCCCAACTTACTGGGAAACTGGCGAACATCAGCAATCCTTTAAATGGAACAATTATTTAAGCAGATTCCATTATCGCCATATTGATCTGATGGATCTTATTGCAGGATATCAAAATAAAGCCTTTGCACCGCTAGATGACATATCCACCCTGCTCGGTTTCCCGGGTAAAATGGGAATGAGCGGATCAAAAGTATGGGAACACTATGCTGCAGGTCAGATTAAAGAAATAAGAGATTATTGTGAGACTGATGTCCTGAATACCTACTGCGTTTATTTGCGTTTTGAACTGATCAGAGGAGTCATTAATCATGATGAGTACTCAAATTCTATAACTCGCTTAAAAACGTATCTGAGCCACCAAGAAGACAAACATCATCTGCAGGAATTTTTACGCCAGATGATGTGAGTTTTTTTTTCATATTGATTGATATTTCTATCGAAAAACGGGGTAGAGCAGGTATATACTATACTACTGTTCAATAAAATTTGATTCATAAGGCACATGCTATGTCTGAACCAATTATTAATATATCACGCAGACATGCCATAACCTTTGCCTGTTTTTTAGTCTTGTATGAATTTCTTACGTATATAGCCAATGACATGATCATGCCCGGGATGATTCATGTAGTGACTTCATTTAATGCGCCTGAATCTATGGTTGCAACCTCACTTACAGTATATATTCTCGGTGGAGCCAGTCTCCAGCTAATCCTTGGTCCAGTGTCTGATGCCTATGGCAGAAGACCCATGATGTTACTTGGTGCAAGCTTGTTCTTCGTGTTTACCTTACTGATTGCCTGTTCACACTCCATGGATCAGTTTCTGACAGCCCGATTCTTCCAGGGTATGGGATTATGCTTTATAGGCGTTATTGGCTATGCAACCATCCAAGAGCTGTTCGAAGAAATGGACGCTGTTCGCTTAATAGCAATCATGGCTAATGCTGCGATTTTAGCACCCCTGTTAGGACCAATATTAGGTGCCATTATTATTCACTACACCTCATGGAGAGTTATCTTTGTAATGATCGCTCTCTGTGCTATTTTGGCTCTTTGGGGGTTGTATCGATACATGCCTGAACCAATAGGTCAAATCAAAAAAGACGGTCACCAGATCCCAAGAGCATCATTTTCATTGCCCACTGTATTTAAAAACTACTGGGAATTACTCTCTAATGCGACATTTTGTTACAGTGCCTTGGCAATAGCCCTGGTTGGCATTCCCTGCATTGCCTGGATTGCCCTGGCGCCAATAATTATGATCACAGAGGCGAAATTAACAGTCATTCAGTACGGATTATGGCAACTGCCAATTTTTGGCGCAACGATATTAGGAAACTGGTTTTTACACCGCCTGACCTACAAGATGGAACTTAAAAGCATTATTTATTTGGGTTGCGTCATATTAACCGCAGGAATTATTCTAATGGCTGTATTACCTTATTTCTACGGAAATAATTACATCTATTTAATTCCTGGTGTAATTATTTATTTTTTTGCATTAAGTATCATTAACGCACCGTTAAACCGGTTCTGCTTGTTTGTCACTTCAGTAAGCAAAGGAACCGCATCTGCCCTGATCAGTTTAAGTGTGATGATTGTTGGAGCCATCGGTATTGAGCTTGCAAGCCTGTTTTATCACAATCATAACAATCTTCACTTCGGACTTTATTGTAATTTGGTTGAATTGTTGTTTTTGATATTCATTACATTGACTTTTATACGGCAAAATAAATCATCTGTTTTAGAAAATACATCAGCATTATGACCATACAAAGCCAGTACTTCGTTATTTGAATACCCAATTCAAGCGCTATAGAATACCAATCGAAGATTAAATCACTAAGGATGCATTATGACATTAAGCAGCAAGTTTCAAGCTATTGATAAACAATTTGAAGTATTTCAAAATTTAATTGAAGATGAAAGGCAAATAGCTCAACGCGAATGCCCTGATCTAATATCCGAGGGTCATAATGATGTTTTAATAAACACAAGAAAAGACCTGCAAAAAATAAGGGACTTTTATTCTGAACGATTTTATAGCAAGCACTCCATTTCTCAATCAGAAGTATTAGATCATTACAAAAAGCTGTATACAATAATTTCTCAAATAAGCCAGAATACCATATCCCTGGATAGCGCCTTAAAGGCAATTGAAGCCAACTCTAAAGAGTGGAGAGATACACTCGTTTATAAGACTATACTCAGTGTCTGTTATTCAATTGCATGGCTTATACCCGCTATTGGCGGTTTGGCCATACTTCCTTTCGTATTACCACTAATGCCATTGAGTGCTTATATGGGGGTGTCTATCCTTATCGCAGGAACATCATCAATAATACTTACCCTCTCAAAAATTGTGGATAACATCTCCAGTATTGAATCCACTACACCCGTAAGTCAAAATACCGCGCTAGAAAGCACATTTATTAAGAATATACATCGATTTTATCAACCCAATTTTAGAGCAAATGATGATTTGGGCAACAACCTGGAGCATCGGGAAGAGAGCACTGAACAAAGTGAACTTTCGTTATAAATCTCATTATGTTTCGTAAGAGTTATCTGATTAATGCACCTCTTTACGAGGTGCATTTCTTGCCACACTAATGGAGTAACTTGAAAAAAAATCAATGCCGCCCCGTTAGAATGTAGTTAATGTCGGTGAGCAGGATGTGTTTCTTTTATCAAAAATGCAGAGATTAGCAAGCTTCCCAAAAAGCACAGTGGCATGACTAATAAAGCCGTTTGGTAACTGGAAATATCATATACATGAACCCCATTGACCAATCGCCAGGACCCAGTGTTCTGCAGAATATAACCAACCATAGGCTGAAAGATTGCTCCACCAATTAAAACAGATAAATTATTAAATCCTGATGCGGTGCCAACCAACTCAGGGGGGTTGTTTTCTTTAACGACAGCAAAGCTTACAGTCTGTCCCCCGGCACCCAAACCAAGAATAAACAAAATAAGGTAAGAACAGCTATAAGGCAGATCTGGATAGTAAAGCAATGTTAACGTTGCAAACAATCCTAATACAGCACTAATAATCAAGGCGATACGCCGGCTTTGAATGCGATCACTCAGCCAACCTAATAAGGGGCTTCCTATACCGATTCCTATCCAGATCATACTGCATAACCCTGATGCAGCAACCACGCTAATTTGATATTTTTCCTGTAAATAAGGGACACCCCATAGTGCAGCAAAAACTGCTATAGGAGTCCAGATGGCAAAAGCATAAGCACCTGTAATCCATGTATGGGCATGCTTGCATACAGCAACCAGACGCTTCCATTCATCCCTTAAATAATGTTCAGGAATCGACTGATTCTGTTGATGAGGATAATCGCGAATAAAAGCCCAAAAAAAGCCAGCCAGGATAAACCCCACCGCTGACAAAATGAAGCTTGCATTACGCCATCCAACATGATCAATTAATGCAGCAAGAGGCATTTCACCAAACATGGCACCTACTGAACTCATCAACTGAGCAATACCTGCAAGTATGGCGAAATAATACGGTGGAAACCAGCGTGAAATAAGCACCAGTACACCGATAAAAGAAAATGCAGAGCCTATACCAATCAAAAATCTTCCGATGCACGCAGTGAACACACTGTCAGTTGAAGCAAAAAATGCAGAGCCTATGGCGCATAAAATAATGGCAAATGTCATTAGTTTTCTGGGACCATAGCGATCGTACAAAACACCGGCAGGTAACTGAGATGGAGCATAAGCATAAAAATAAAAGGCTGAAATAACACCAAATCCTTGACCAGTCACACCAAACGTTTTCATCATGGATTCTGCCATGACACTTGGCGCAACCTGAAGAATAAATTCATACAAATAGAATGAAGCTGCGAGAAAAAAAATAAAGTACGCTGCTGCCAGACTATCACCCACTCCATCTTTTGCTTTTACGGTGTAATGTGCGCTCAATTTAAATTCACTCTGTTGAGAATTGCCCATTTAAACGCAAGGCGATTTGGTTTGTCAATATCATTTTATTATAGGGTATACTGCACCCAAAATTGCAAGATCTTTCGCACCAGTAATTGCAGTTAAATTGACCGGGATATTGTTCAAGGTTTGAGAAGCGAGCCAGGCAAACATCATCGCTTCCAAATAATCAGGACTGGCACCTGCCTCAGCAACACTGCATACCTTCATCTCAGGTAATAAACGTGCCAGAGAGTGAAGCAAGTGCGTATTATGAGTGCCTCCACCGCATAAATAAACGTGTTTCATTGCGACCTGATTGCTGTTAATAGCGCTGGCGATTGTTCGTGCAGTCAGAGCCAGTAAGGTAGCTTGAACGTCTATAGGATTGTATTGCTCAGTCATGTGCTTTTCTAACCAGGCCAGGGAAAAATATTCCTTACCAATACTCTTGGGAGCGGGCAAAGAAAAAAATGGATCCTCCAGTAATTGCGTCAATAAAGGCTCAATTACTGTTCCTTGTTTTGCCCAGGAACCTCCAGCGTCGTAGTTTTTTTGTATATGACGCATAATCCATGCATCCATCAAACAGTTTCCCGGTCCCACATCCCAACCACGAGTTGGATAATCAGGCTTAATAAGGGTCACATTGGAAATACCTCCAATATTAACCATTGCGATTTCAAAATCAGATTTAGAAAATAATTCATGGTGATAAAGTGGTGCAAATGGGGCTCCTTGCCCACCATTAACCAGGTCTCTGGTGCGAAAATCAGCGACTACCGTTATTCCAGTTAATGAAGAAATAGTATGCCCACATCCTAACTGCAAGGTATAAGGAATGGCACAAGAACTGTCATGACACACTGTTTGTCCATGACTTCCAATTGCCATGATCTCTGTTGGAGACACTTTAGCCTCCTGTAACAGTTCCTTTACAGCGAGAGCGAACTCTCTGCCAATTAATGTATTGACTTGACAGATTGAGGCAAGACTTAGTGAGTTGCCATTCACCAGTTCATCAATCCGCTGCTTTAAATCGTCACTGTATTTTTTGGTAATTCCACATTCCAGTTTATTAGAAGGCAGGTCAACCAAAGCGGCATCTATACCGTCCATGCTGGTGCCAGACATTAAACCGATATATAAACTCATGGAATACCTTAATTAATGATATAGTTAGTATATAGTACTAAATACGAAGATAACTGACAAAGTTCTCATAGAATTAGTTGCATTACAGGTATTATCGTTAGGATAACTGGATTTAATATCAAGGATATGAAACTCGTGACAAAAACCCCATTTTTTTATATTGCTTGTCTTTCAGGTTTTTCATTAATAACCTTTGATTTATATCAACCTGCATTACCAACCATTATCAATTATTTTCATACCACCCATGAATTAGGACAACTGACTCTAAGCGTATACCTCTTTGTGAATGGATTAGCGCAGCTCGTTTGGGGACCTTTGATTGATCATTTTGGTCGGCTGAGATCCCTTACTGTCAGTCTGTCGCTATTTTTGGTTGCTACCTTGATCTGCATTGAGTCCAATTCAATCTATATGTTAATTGCAGGTAGAGCCTTGCAAAGTTTCTTCATCTGCTGTTCCGGAGTCATCGCCCTATCTTCAACCCGAGATTATGAGATGACCAAAGAGCGTGCCAATATCATTTCACATATCTCGATGATTGTATCTATTTCTCCAATTTTTGCCCCTATGATTGGTGCATTAGTTTTTATTTATTTAGGTTGGAAAGCTACTTTTATATCCATGGGAATAGTTGGTTGCATCCTGCTGTTTCTGGCCAAACCGCTTTTAAAAGAATCGCCTTCGTGGAGCAGGCATAAATCAACATTTTCATTTTTAAAGTCACTGAAACAGTACATGCATATTATTCAAAACAAACAACTGCTTCTAGGGATGATTATACTTACGGCTTCATTCACTAACATTATGATCCTAATCGTCAATATCACTTACTTAATCATTGATCAACTTCACTACTCGCCGACAACGTTTGCATATATCTTTGCTTTCAATGGATTCACAATGATCCTTGGAAACTACATTGGTATACGCCTCAGAGATTATTTTTCCACAAAGTGGAATATGTGTTTTGGTAGTCTTATGATCATTTTTGGAGCGTCCATTTCACTCATCCTCTATTTATCCATAGGGTTTAGCTTGAGATGCCTGCTTCCTTTATTATTAGTCACCCTGGGAGTGACCATAACCAATCCTCCAGCTCTATCTCTGGCACTGAAAGATTTTAACGAACTGGCCGCATCAGCAACTGCGGTGATCAATACGATGCGCATGAGTACAGCCGCTTTGATTGCTGGCTTAATTGGCATTGTACTAACTACCAATGATTACATTCTTCCACTCAGCATGATTACTTTGGGATGTGTGTGTTTCATTTTTAGCTTGCTTTATAAAAACTAAGTCGACTAGGGGCTGTTGATATTTCATTATTTTCAAACCTACTTCCCGCACTTTATACCTTAACAATCTTCATATTTTTAAGCGTAGCAACTGTCTTGAATTAACATTCAGAACAGTTGCTACTCTAGCTGTGCTCTACATGACAAAAAGCGGTCTTGCCCACGCAGGTGGGCAACCATTTAAAATTTGGCATTTGGCACGGCAATAATTTAATATAACTCATTGCTCCCACATTCCGCACCTGAATTCTGAATTACGTCATTCCCGCCTATTCTGAGTCATAGACGAAGCCATTACTTGCAAGCGGGAATCTATAACCACACTTGAACGAAGCGGCTTTCTGCTTTTGTTTTTATAAATAAGCTCTCCAGTAGCGTTCTCCAAGGCAATCAAGAATAATTTTGTGCCTGTCATTCAGATTTAAAATGACCTTTACATCGACGCCAGCAGTGAGTTCATGAACGCCAGTGAAACAAGAATAAAACAGCCGGTTTCATCCTCTTTTGTTTCCTTTTTTTGAAGGCTGGTCGCAAGCTTCGCCGTTACCTGATATTGAATATCACCTATCGCATTGGCTCCGGGGCAGCCTCGCCCCTGATAACTAATGTCTTTGATAATTTCAATATCGAATGCCAGAGTGTAGTCCCCTGCTGCTCCAACCACAGGTTCAAAGCCTTTCTTGCATCTGATTCGCAGGAGAACGTTTGTCGACACAACTTCTTGAACGATTTCATCGATTGTTCAGTGCACTTAAGAATGTTTTTATGCAAGGTACGCAATTCCCGTTTGGTAGCTTGTGTGCTATGGATAAACAACCACTTTTGAGATACTCCGCCATACGATGATTCAACCCACGCACCGGTATACCCTTCACAGATTGGTTCAAACAACAGCTGTTCCTGATTTTTTATCAGATTTTTTGCTTCAACCAGTTTTTGTGGAACACGGGTAATGAAAAGTTGCTTCTGCATGCACTGATTGGCAAGGCAAGCCCAAGTGAAGAATCACTTTTTCAGCCAGGTCTTGATATAAATTCGAAACCCCATGTTCATAAAGCTTATCCAGGCATCGCCCAAGGGCGTCATCATTGATATGTTCAGGCTTTATTCCAGTGCCCAAAAGACATTCCACCGGTTTATCTGCAAAATAATCCGGGTACATGTGGAGAGTTCAACTCACAAAGCCCAGGCCATTTAATATCATCGCAACCAGTAGTTGCCCATAACTAATGTGGCGATGCTGTGATTGGTTGGGGAGTTGGTGATCAACAAACTCTGCAATTCCAAGCCCTTGACATAGAGCAGAAACCAGATCAAGGTGATCAACAGATTTGGATGTATAAGCTTGAAGAGTCACTTTTCTTTCACCAAAAGTAAGTAATAGATCAAAATCAAAGATCTGTGTCAAGTTTTTTAAAAAAACACGGCAGGCTGAAAATAAAAGAGAGACAGCAGAGAATGACTCTCGTTCAAGTCTGGTTATTGATTCCCGCTTGCAAGTAATGGCTTCGTTGGTAACTCAGAATGGGCGGGAATGACGTAATTCAGAATTCAGGTGCGGAATGACGGTTACAATTCAACTTCGCAGACTATTTGCAGCGACTTGTTCCTGAACGATCCTCACAAAAATCAACTAGAGCTAAAGTAGGTTGGGCCTAGGCCAACCTACTCGAGCTTTTTTTGGTTGGACTAAATATTTTAATAGATAATATTAATCGTTTTAAGATCCCCTCAGCCCTGACGGAGAAGGACTTTTAGCGAGATTTCGATAACATTTCGAATTAAAGATTTAGCATTTCGTCAAGAAAAACTTAAGGCTAATTGGAAGAGCGAGCAAGACCGCTTTTCGTCATGCACAGAGTCAATTTTCAATAAAATCTTGGCGATGGTTCATTGATTTTAAAACATCTATAGAAATTATCAGTAGTTATTCGTGCAATTGTTTCATAATCCATTCCCCTTAACTCTGCAATCGCTTCAGCAACGTGTTTTACCAGCGCTGGATGATTTTGCTTTCCTCGAAAAGGAACTGGAGCTAAATAGGGAGAATCGGTTTCAATAAGCATCCGGTCTAATGGAATCTGTTTTGCAACTTCCTGTAATGCTACAGCATTTTTAAAGGTAACAATGCCAGAAAATGAAATGTAAAAATTAAGGTCTATGGCCCTTCTGGCAATTTCCAAATCTTCAGCGAAGCAATGCATTACTCCACCAATGTTTTGCGCATTTTCTTCAGCCATTAATAAGAGGGTATCTTCTGCTGCTTGGCGAGTGTGAATTATCAAGGGTTTTGAGGTAATTAATGCGGCTTTGATATGCTCTCTAAATCGCGCTCGCTGCATTTCCTGAGCTTCATCAGTAAGGGTTCGATAGTAGTCAAGCCCCGTTTCCCCTATTGCGATGCAGGCAGGGTTGGCCGCCAAATCACAAAGTAGTGCTGCTGTTACGGGAGTTTCCATTTCGCTATTAGGATGGACTCCCACCGAGATATTAATATTAGAATACGCGGCGGCTATAGCTTCCAAATGAGGGTAATCGCTTAATTCAACACAGACTGTTAGAAAATGCTGAACTCCATTTTCTTTTGCACGTTGTATAACCTCAGAGAGATTATTATTAAAATCAGCTAAATCAATGAAATTTAAATGGCAATGTGAATCGACTAACATGTGAATCCTCTATATAAATCAAGTCAGATAGTATCGGTCATCTGGGTTGATTTTAACATTCCTGCCAAATAAGTTTCTATTTTATTGCATAGATATCTGCTGTTCTCACCCTGGAACTGCACCCCTATTCCCGATGGCTTGTTACCTTGTGCTCCTTTTGGAGTAATCCAAACTACCTTACCATTCACAGAATAAGCATCCGGCTCATTAACTAATTTTACTGATAATTGCACCAGTTCACCTAGAGGATAAATATGATTAGTTCGTATAAAGATCCCCCCGCCTTTAACGAAAGGCATATAAGCCAAATACAAAGACGCCTCACTGGTAAAGGAACAGTTTATTAGTTGAATCTTTTCCGCCATACCCCCTCCTCTTTTATCCTGATCGAGATTAGGTACCTGGTATTAATGAAAACAACAAATCTTCTAAAACCAATGTATGATTTACATTCATATTATGGCTTATTTTTCTCAATAATGTATTTATTTTGTCAATTTGGGTAAAGATTGAAATCGGAGTCAGTAATGTCAATAACTTATCTAGCTGAAGAGCTGCTGGACCTGTTACAGTCATTTTGAGTACATGCATGTTTTGTATTTGAGAAAATACTAAATATAAAAACCACAAAAAACTGCCTAATTCAAATTGAGTCCATTGAGCGGCTAAAGCACAGGGGTGTTGCTTGCGCTCAATCAAAGCAATGAGTCCATCTAAAATGATATCGGCTTGTTGCAATAGCTGCGCTCTTTCAGATTCCGGTGTGTAGTGTTTACCTAGCATCAATAAGTTATTAGCAGCTGAATCATCAGCCATAGAAAACGTAATAATCTGGCATCGACTCAGTACAGTGGGAAGTACCGTACTTATCTGCTGAGCTATCAGGACGAACACCGTATGTTGTGTGGGTTCTTCCAGTATTTTTAATAATGCATTTGCTGAAGCAGTATTCATACGGTCAGCAGATTCGATGACAATTAATCGATGTCCGGATCGTTGAGGTGTTAAATAAGCTGAACTCTGTAGCTCTCTGATTTGATCTACTTTAATGGCACCACCAGTCTTTTCAGGTTTAATCCATTCAACATCCGGATGTTCCATCCGCTCAACCATCTGACAATCACTACAGCACAAACACGGCTCATTCTGACCTGATTTGCACAGTAATAAGCTCGTTGTCATTTTGACAAACAACTCAAGATCACAATGTAAAGGTCCAACCAAAAGCATAGACTGAGGAACACGTTGGTGAACAAACGCAGATTGAATTTTTTGCCACTGTTCTTGATGATTATGGTTCATAGCGATTGATAAATCGATTAATTGCCTCTTGAATTGCAGATTCTACTTCAGTCAGAGAACGACTTGCATCAATGGTAACACAATCAAGATTCTTTTGAATGTGCTCTATATAGGTTTGGTGTACGCGATGAAAAAACTCAAGGGATTGCTGTTCAATTCGATCAAACGCACCGCGTTGCCTCGCTCTTTGCATTCCAATTTCTGGAGAAATATCGAGATACAAGGTCAAATCCGGTTTAAAGCCATTAAGGCAAAAAGCTGATAAACTGTTTATCATATGAAGATCGAGACCTCTACCACCACCTTGATAGGCAATAGTAGATAATTCAAAACGATCCGCAATAACCCATGTTCCTTGCTGCAAAGCGGGTTTAATGACTTGTTCAAGCAATTGAATGCGTGCGGCATAAAGCAAAAGCAATTCCGTTTTATTATCCAGAACATCGGTGTATTCAGGATTTTTAATAACACTCCTTAATATCTCGCCTACAGCGGTTCCGCCCGGCTCTCGTGTAGTGATAGTCTGGATATCGCGTTTTGATAACTCATCAATAACGGTTTTTACTGCAGTAGACTTACCGGCTCCCTCCAATCCTTCAATTACTATTAATTTTCCAGTGAACAATGCCATTAATAGTCCTTACGTTGATATTGATTAATCGCTTGTCGCTGCTGCTCATAGGTTTCTGAAAACTGGTGAGAACCATCTCCTTTGGCAACAAAATATAAATATTTGGATAATTGGGGATGAGCAGCTGCATCAATGGACTCTTTGCCTACCATCGCTATAGGTGTTGGAGGTAGCCCTCTGAATTTATATGAATTGTACGGTGAGACAATCAAAAGATCATTATGGGATAATTTACCTTTGTAAGCACTGCCGAGTGCATAGATTACCGTAGGATCCATTTGCAGGGGCATTGATTTCTTTAACCGATTCACCATCACACCGGATATCAGTTTCCGTTCCTGGGGGATAGCGGTTTCCCTTTCAATTATTGAAGCAGCAATGAGTAATTCATAAGCATTTCGGTAAGGTAAATCAGGCGCTCTATGTGACCAGGTATCATTCAAATACGTCATTAAGTTACGATGAGCCTGTTCAAGGAGGGTTTTGCTGCTGCTACCGCCTCGATATTGATACGTATCGGCCATAAGTAATCCTTCTGCATTAGGATACTTACCTTTAATCGATAACCAATCATCAGGATGATAATTCAAATAAGGGGCTTTCATTAAATCCTGAGCCACTTTTTGTTGTGTCGTTCCTTCAATAATAGTAAATTTTTGAGTTATCACATCACCATCTACAATTCTTTGCAGTAACTCCATCACCGTCTCACCGGGCTTTATTTGGTACACGCCAGCTTTAATGTGATGAGAGAGTCCTTGAAAGCGTATAATGAACAGCAAAAGCCTTGTTGATCGAATCAGCTTTTTTTCTTTTAATAACTGAACCACTTGATAGGCTGATGCAGAGCGGTCGATACTGATTATTTGTGCTGCGTCGTTTTTAGGGATAACAGGAGATTGTATTAAACTGTAGATATTCCAGCCGATAATAAAAAAAGACATAAAAAACGCAGCAACAATACACACTACCAGTTTTTTATGTCTTCGGGATTCCATCTAGATTCGCTTAAATAGCAGACTGCCGTTTGTACCACCAAAACCAAGTGAATTACTTAAAACGTAATTAATGGTTCTTTTTTGTGGTGTATGCGCAACATAATTTAAATCACAACCCTCATCAGGGTTATCCAGATTTATAGTTGGAGGGGCAATTTGATCTTTGATTGCCAAAACACTGATAATGGCTTCTACCGCTCCAGCAGCACCTAATAAATGTCCAGTCATTGATTTGGTAGAGCTCACAGCCAGGTCGTAAGCATGTTGCTGAAAAATACGTTTAATAGCTTTGGTTTCATTCATATCATTGAGATACGTTGAAGTACCATGAGCATTAATGTAATCAACTTGTTGCGGATTAATGCCCGCATCATGAATGGCAGCTTCCATAGCGCGCGCCGCCCCATCAGCATCTTCATCAGGTGCTGTGATATGATATGCGTCACCAGACATACCAAACCCAGCTAATTCGGCATAAATTTTTGCTCCACGAGCTTTTGCATGCTCATACTCTTCCAGAACAAGAATACCAGCACCTTCGCCCATAACAAAACCATCTCTGTCCTTATCCCAGGGTCTTGATGCTTTTTCTGGTTCGTCATTGCGTTTGGATAAAGAGCGAACGGCTGAAAATCCAGCAAGACAAAGTGGTGTTGTGGTCATTTCTGCACCACCGCAAATCATGACATCTGCATCACCATAAGCAATAATTCGGCCGGCAAGTCCAATATTATGAGTTCCAGTAGTACATGCAGTGACTACAGAAATATTAGGGCCTTTTAAATTATGCTTAATAGAAATCTGTCCAGCAACCATATTAATGATGCCTGCTGGAATAAAAAATGGTGAAACTTTACGCGGGCCACCAGAAACCAGCTTATCCTGATTGTTGGTAATTGTTTGAATTCCACCAATACCAGCGCCTACAGCAACACCCGTACGACGTGATAAGGCTTCATCAATCTTCAATCCAGAATCAAGCATGGCCTCTTCAGCAGCGGCAATTCCATATTGCGTAAATACATCCATTTTACGAGCGTCTTTGATAGGCACATAGTTCTCAACATTAAAATTCTTGACCTTGGCCCAAATTTTAGTGCTGTATTCACTGGTATCAAAACCTTCTACCATACCTACACCACTAACCCCTGCCAATATATTTTGCCAAGATTCTTGCACATTAAGTCCGACCGGGGTAAGCATCCCCATGCCAGTTACAACCACACGCCGTTTATTCAATCAAAGCTCCTCGAAAAATTAAGCTTCTTCTTTATTTAAATTTGATTCAATGTAATCAATAGCTTCTTGAATCGTAGTAATTTTCTCTGCTTTCTCATCAGGAATTTCAGTTTCAAACTCTTCTTCCAGAGCCATTACCAATTCCACTGTATCAAGAGAATCAGCACCCAGATCGTCAACAAATGACGCATCATTTTTTAACTCTTCTTCCTTAACACCCAATTGTTCAACAACAATTTTACGTACACGGTCTTCAACTGTACTCATAACTTGATTTTCCTCTTTCGGTTGATAGAAATAATTAAAATACTGACGGTTAGTTTATTCAATTATACAGATAACGCAAGAGCATTTAATTCATATACATGCCGCCATTGACATGAATTGTTTCACCTGTAATATATTTAGCACTATCTGACGCTAAAAAAACAACAGCATCAGCTACATCCTCCGCTTGCCCTAATTTACGCATTGGAATTCTTTTTAGCATTTCTTCTTTTACCATATCAGGCAAGGAAGTGGTCATATCGGTATCGATAAATCCTGGTGCAACCACATTAACAGTAATGCCTCTACTACCAATTTCCTGAGCTAAAGACTTGGAAAAACCAACAACGCCAGCTTTTGCCGCAGTATAATTGACCTGACCAGAATTACCACTAGCCCCGACTACTGAGCCCACAGAAATTATTCGTCCCCAACGAGCTCTAAACATGGGCTTCAAACATGCCTTGGACATTCTATATATTGAGTTGAGGTTGGTTTCGATAACCTTGTACCATTCCTCATCATCCATTCGCAATAGCAAATTATCTGCAGTTATTCCGGCATTATTTACCAGAATTGAAGGACATTGATTGTTCTCGGTTAATTCAGACATTAATTGATCAATTTGTTCAGCGTTAGTTACATCCAGAACAATACCTTTACCAGAAAGTTTTTCCTTTTCAAAAAGAGCATTAATTGAAGTTGCTCCCTGTTCAGTAGTTGCAGTTCCAAAAACAAATGCACCCTGCTTTGCCAGTTTAATAGCAATAGCCTGTCCAATGCCGCGACTGGCACCTGTTACTAATGCAATTTTACCTTCTAAAGTTATCATTAAGTTTCCTCTTAAGCTGGAGTATGTAATTGTTCTACAATCTGATCCAGGCTAATCGTGTCATAAACACTGACAGCATCCAGGCTTCTGTCTATTCTTTTGATAAGACCATTTAACACTTTTCCTGGACCACACTCTACAATTAACTCGATACCACGATTTTTAAACATTTGAATCGTCTCAACCCAGCGTACTGGGCTATACAACTGCTCTTTTAACTGTTTTCTTATGTGTTGAGCGGAATAATAAACACTTAAATCCACATTACTCACCACATCGATTGAAGGATTTTTAAATTCAGTATTTTCAAGGCTTTCTGCAAAAAGCTCGGCTGCTTCAGTTAAAAGAGGACAATGACAAGGCACGCTGACAGGAATTACTTTTGCCAAACGAGCGCCTGCTTCATTGGCCAATTCGATCATATGTTCTACTGCAGATGTATGACCAGCAACTACGACCTGTCCAATAGCATTAAAATTTGCAGGAGTAACCTTCTGGCTATCAGTACTGGCTTCTGCACACAAACTAACGACTTGTTCGTCAGTTAAACCAACAATTGCTGCCATAGCTCCCATCCCAAGTGGAATGGCATTTTGCATAACCTGGCCTCTGCGAGCCACCAATTGCGCTGCATCCGATAATGATATTGAGTCAGCACAAACCAATGCAGCATATTCGCCTAGACTATGACCAGCCATGATCAGAGGTTGTGACAATTCTTGTTGCATTAATAAACGATAAACGGCGACATCAGCTGTCAACATGGCAACCTGGGTATGTTCGGTCTGATTTAGTTTCTCAGCGGGTCCATTCTGAACCAGATCCCAAAGATCATAACCAACAGCCTCAGATGCTTCAGCAAAGAGATCGGTAACAATAGGATATTGAAGGGAAAAATCAGATAACATCCCTACAGATTGTGATCCTTGACCAGGAAATACAAATGCTGTGTTAACCATAATTGAAAAACCCTATTAATTAATAACGAATAACCATTGCGCCCCAAGTCATTCCACCGCCAAATGATTCAATTAATAATAACTCATCTCGTTTAACCTGGTTGTTTCTAATTGAATGATCCAACGCTAAGGGTATCGAAGCAGCAGAGGTATTGCCTTGATTACCAATAGTAACGATAACTTGTGACATGGGAAGAGATAATTTTTTAGCAATCGCTTGAATAATGCGTATATTTGCTTGATGAGGAATTAACCAATTAATATCCGATTTATTTAATTTACTGATGGCTAACACTTCATCAACAACATCACCCATAATATTAACAGCAATTTTGAATACTTCATTACCACGCATACCAATTGTTGCGCGTTGTTCTTCAAATGTTGCATTAGGTAATGTCAACAGTTGTTCTGCGTCATATGCAGAGTGTAATATACTACCCAATATACCTTGGCGTTCACTCGCACTTAATACTACAGCACCAGCGCCGTCGCCAAACAGTACACAGGTTGACCTGTCAGTCCAATCAACGGCTCTGGACATACTTTCAGCCCCAATCACCATAATATGACGAGCGGCACCAGCGGCTATATACTGCTTTGCTATATCCATAGCATAGACAAAACCACTACATGCAGCCCCGACATCAAAGGCTGGAATAGGCTTTTTTATTTTTAATGCGTGTTGTACATGGCATGCAACGCTTGGAAAAAAATGATCCGGTGTGCAGGTAGCCACGAGGATTAAATCAATTTCCTCAGCGTCAAGTCCTGATGAAGCGAGAGCGTGCTCTGCTGCTCGAGATGCCATAAAGGACGTAGTTTCATGAGGTTCTGCAATACTGCGACTACTAATCCCGGATCTGGATACGATCCATTCATCATCGGTATCAAGTATTTTTTCAAGTTCAACATTAGTGAGTTTTCTTTCAGGTAAATAACTACCCGTGCCACTAATTACAGCATTCGTCATAACAGCAATCCCTGATTTATAAAATCGTTTATTTGATCACGTACTAAATCAACAACATTATTTTGTGCTTCAAGAACAGCTTGCTCAATAGCATATTCAAAACCCACTTCATTGGCTCCACCATGGCTTTTAATAACAATACCATTTAAACCCAGCATACTGGCGCCATTATAGCGGGAAGGATCCAATCGATTTTTCAGGTATTTCAAAGCAGGTAACGCAATAAGACCAGCCAACTTGGTTAACCAATTCCTGTTAAATGACTCTTTCAGCAGAGTCATCAATAGTTTGGCCAAACCTTCACTGGCTTTTAGCGCCACATTGCCAACGAATCCATCACAAACAACCAGATCAACATCACCAGTATAAAAATGGTCACCTTCTACATAGCCGACATAATTCATCACAGAGCATTCTGCCAGCATATGAGCAGTGCGTTTGACCTGATCATTACCTTTAATTTCTTCTACGCCAATATTCAAAAGAGCAATTTTGGGCTTGGGTTTCTTTTCAATAGCCTGAATTAAAGCAGAGCCCATTACCGCAAATTGAAAGAGATGTTCGGCACAGGAATCAACATTAGCTCCGAGGTCAATAACCCAGGTTTTTCCTTTAATGGTTGGTAACTCAGAAATAATTGCTGGTCTGTCAATTCCAGGCAGTGTCTTTAACACAAAACGGGCCGTTGCCATTAAAGCACCCGTATTACCCGCGCTTACACAGGCTTGTGCTCTCCCTTCCTTGACCAAGTTAATCGCTACTCGCATAGAAGAATCTTTTTTATTACGTAACGCATGTGATGGCAATTCATCCATAGTTACAACTTCTGATGCATGAACAATTGTAAATTGATTTGAAGACAACACCCCATGCTTCTTCAATGAAGCACTCACCTTATCCTGCACACCGACAAGGAGTATTTTCAGGTTTGGATTTTTTTTAGCTGCGCGCACACAGGCGGGAACCACTACGCTTAAGCCATGATCCCCACCCATCGCATCAACGGCAATGGTGATATTGTTCAAGAATATTACTCTTGTTCTTCGTAAGCTGATGAAGAATCAGTATCGATAACTTTTCTTCCACGATAATAACCATCTGGAGTCATATGATGACGAAGATGAGTTTCACCAGTAGTAGAATCAACAGATAATGTTGGCTTGGTTAAGCTGTCATGAGAACGACGCATATCACGACGTGAGCGTGATTTTTTATTTTGTTGTACTGCCATTGTATTACTCCTAAACAATTTGCATTCATAAAGCGGGAATATTACCGATATTTTAACTTCAATCCAAGTGTTAATTGAACAAAATATCAATATGTTTCAATTTTCCCAGTTAAAATATCATTAACTTCACTGCCACAATCCTCAATTTCAGGATGAAACTGTGGTGCATACAGATGTAATTCATCAACGACCAGTTCTAGTAAATCCACCTGCCAGTTTGATGAAACAATGCTTTCATAAAACTCAAGAATCTGCTCAGCCCGCTCATCACTTCTGCATACAGCAAGAGTCGTTTGATTGTTATAATGGCTTGGAAACTCGCACAGGCATCGTTGACAGATAACAACTAAATCACCGGTTGTTTGCATATGGATTAAATAGTAATCATCTTTAGCTTCAATACTATAAGTAACCGTTAACTGGCAAGGACCGCAGATAAAAGCGGGTAACCTATCTGTTAAAGTCAGTATTTGAATGTGTTGACCTTGTTTGGCCAGTTCAGGTAAATGAAGCATTAATCAAACGTCCAAAGTAATTATTATCCGACAATGTGTTGAAAATATCAACCAATTGATCTTTTTAATACAAGTAAATTACATCAATACAGCGAATTTTATCATCTTCATAACTTCAGTACAAAGAAATGTAGACACTTGATGTTATTTACTGAATCAGCCTTATTTTATCTGTATCAGGAAACTTGATAAATCGTCCCCTCCTTCTTTTGACGTTTTTGTGAGATAATGAAGGTCTTATAGGGTCTGTAGACAAATGCTCCCTTCACTTACGTTCCGTGTTGTATGCGCGAAATCGAGAGAGAGTAGCATTATAAATAATTGCATATTAGTGAAACCTGCATAAAGCGTAGGAAGCAGGTGTAAACAGATGAGATGCCTACCGACCCAAATATTCTTTTAATTTTTAACGGTAATAAGCTGTATGAACGCTAAAGTTATTGTAGGCATGTCGGGTGGAGTAGATTCCTCAGTAGCGGCCTGGCTGCTAAAAGAACAGGGGTATCAGGTTGAAGGTCTGTTCATGAAAAACTGGGAGCAGGATGATACTGACACCTTCTGCCCTGCTGCACAGGATCTGGCAGATGCTCAGGCAGTTTGTAATCAATTGCGCATACCTCTTCATAGTGTTAATTTTTCAGAGCAGTATTGGGATAGAGTGTTCGCTCATTTTTTAAATGAATACGAGCATGGAAGAACTCCAAATCCGGATGTTTTATGCAATAAAGAAATAAAATTTAATGCCTTTTTAAATCATGCTCTGGAGCTGGGGGCCGATTATATTGCTACCGGACATTACGCCAAAAACAAAATTGAAGGAACATTAGGTTATCTGTATAAGGCGAAGGATAGAGATAAAGATCAAACTTATTTTCTGCATGCAGTAGAACCCTCTGCTCTGGCAAAAACGCTCTTTCCTATTGGTGATTACAATAAGTCGCAAATACGAGATTTTGCCAAAGAATTGGGATTGGTAACCCATGCTAAAAAGGACTCTACGGGTATTTGTTTTATAGGGGAAAAGCGATTTAAATCTTTTTTAAAGGAATTCATTCTGGCTAAACCTGGTGATATAAAAAATACGGACGGCAGAACCCTTGGAACACATGATGGATTAATGTTTTACACCTTGGGACAACGCCAGGGATTAGGAATAGGAGGCATGCAAAACGCCTCAGATGAGCCGTGGTACGTGGTTGAAAAGGACGTAAAAACTAATACTTTGTACATAGCTCAAGGCAGTCAACATCCCATGCTGTATGCCCAGGGGCTAATTTGTGGCCCTATACATTGGTTGGCAGAGTGTCAGGATAAATTACCCATCACGTGTTATGCTAAAACCAGATATCGGCAGGCAGAACAGGCATGCATGATTTCACCGCAGGACGGAAACCAGCATTACGTCATGTTCTCTAGCCCACAAAGAGCAGTTACACCAGGTCAATATGTCGTTTTTTATGATAAAAACCAGTGTCTGGGCGGAGCGACAATAGAACAAATCATCAGATAATGGTTATAATATAATATACAAAGTTGTACCTTTTATCTAACCGGAGTATACGATGGCTGCAGTTGATATAGCCCCAACAACAAGTGACGTTCATTTTTCTGTAAGTGCGGCAGATAAAGTAGCAGAATTAATTCGAGAAGAAGATAATTTCAACCTTAACCTACGTGTTTCCATCACAGGCGGAGGTTGTTCCGGATTTCAATACGGGTTTAGTTTTGATGAACAAATCAACGATGATGATACCATAGTGGAACAACAATGTTCTGATGGCCAATCTTCAGTAAAACTATTGATTGATTCAATGAGCTATCAATACCTGCATGAAGCAGAAATCGATTACATTCAGGGAATTCAAGGCGAACAATTCGTCATTCGCAATCCCAACGCAAAAACAACCTGCGGATGTGGCTCGTCATTCAGTATGGATGATGAAGATTAGGGCCTGTTAACAACTGCCTCCACACCCAGGATTAAATGATAAAAGCCACTTCCAGAAATATGGAAAGTGGCTTTTAATTTTACAACGAAAATACGTCCATGTGCACACATCAATAAGGTTTGATGATTACCTTCGTCCCAATTTTCATAAAATTATGACTTAACCAATAAGCATCATTAGGCTTCACCCGGACGCATCCATGGCTTGCATTATAGTTAGGTACATCATATGACCCATGTACGGCATAGTACTTACTAAAGAACATGCAATATGGCATCGGTGCACCACCACCTCCAAGCGGATATCTACTTGATTTACATCCCGGGCCACCTTTACTGATGATTCGGTAAACACCTGAAGGAGTTTTACACCCTCTGCGAATATCAGGACAATAGCTTTTACCCCCGGAACCTCTGCCTGTGCGCACCACTTTGCCGTTTTCATTAATGGCTTTCCAGGTCAGTGTATTAGGATTAAAAATAAAGGTATTACCTGCTGAATAGGCGGATTGATATAAGAAAGCTATACACAAAAGAAACAAAAAACGTATCAAAAACATAAAACGAAAGTTGGACTTTTCCATGATTATTCCTATTTCATTTCCATCAACTTCAATTTTAGTAGAAATTTTAAACAAATCAAACTTCAATTGTATCTTCTCACCACGTCATCCCTTCCCGGAACCAGCAAGAGCTTGGTTTTCCAGTCGGGTGGTGAGTTCCCTTTAATTTGTTCAAGCTAAATCGATAAAGCATCTTGTTCAATTTAGGGTCTGCTAACAATTCAAGTTTCGACGTCCCGCGACTTGTTCGCTAGATCCAATTCAATCTTTATAGGCGCAATATATTCTTGTTTTGCGCAAAATCTATCGATTCCGCGAACAAGTCGCGGAAAGTAAGCTTGAATATAATGAAATGTCAACAGCCCCTAATAAATCCAGAAGTGATGAGGCTGTCTAATTAATTCAACTCATATTGCTGTTTTTACAGGCAAATTAGAATATTTTGTCCTAATATATATTTGAGACCCCAAAAAAGGATAATTCATCATGACAAGGAAATTGCTTCTCGCAACAACCATAGCCTTAAGCAGTGCATTAATTCCCTTTGTATCCAATGCGGAGGATACTCCCAGTCCTAATGAGATGCCAAAAGACAGCTGGCTAAGCTCAATGGCTCCTTTACTACCGGATCTTATCTGTAAAGGTTTTATCCAGGATGCTGATTTGAAAAAACGATTTGATGAAATCAAAATGACTTATGAGCAATGCGTCACACTAATACCCGAAAGCACTAATAAATGCCAAAATGAACTTTATGGCAGCATGCCAGATAAAATTAACAGTGAAAGCGCTGCGGTTTGGGGTAGATCATTGGGTGAATGTATCGGTAAAGATTTCGCCGAAAAATATTTGGTTCCTAAAAATTAAAAGGAAAATTCAACATGCAGCCAGCCCGCACTAATTATTAAATGCTGGTTGGCTTCTAGCCCAAAATAATCCGTTTTAATTTATATATCGGACATCTACAAGGAATAACGCTTGTTTAGCGTTTAATATTACGTTTCATCACTCCAATGATTCACACCTGACTTCTTTGCCAAAAAATTCACAAAGTCATGATGTGCCGAAAGCTCTTCATCACTAGCAACGACCACAATGGGATTCGTCAAACATAATGCAGTGAGTTCATTTACATTATTGTTTAAGTTACTGGTCACCGTTTCTGACTCTGAAAATAAACTGGTCTGACCACCCGTCATGGCCAGATATACAAACGCCAGGATTTCGGCGTCCAACAATGCTCCGTGTAACTGCCGATTAGAGTTATCAATACTGTACCGTTTGCAAAGCGCATCAAGGCTATTACGCTGCCCCGGATGCTTCTCTCTCGCCAACTCCAAAGTATCAAAAATATCGCAATATTCTTCTAATTTTTTCTTCCAATGGATGTGTTTCAATTCAGAATTGAGGAATCCAACATCAAAGGGTGCGTTGTGTATCACTAATTCAGCACCACCTACAAATTGAAGAAACTCGGAAACTACATCTTTAAACAGGGGCTTATCCTGTAAAAACTCATTGCTGATGCCATGCACACGAAAAGCGCCTTCATCCACTTCTCGCTCAGGATTCAGATAAACGTGATAGTGCCTACCAGTTAGTTTACGATCAATTAATTCAACACAGCCAATTTCAATAACTCGATGTCCTTGTTCAGGCCCTATACCGGTTGTTTCTGTATCTAATATTATTTGCCTCATCAATCCACCCTATCAGGTTAATTCAGTGATTCCCTGGTTCGCTAAGGCATCAACCAAATCATTTTCCAAATGACCTGAATGCCCCTTAACCCAATGCCAGTTTACTTTATGAGTGGAAGCGAGTTTGTCTAACGACATCCAGAGATCGGCATTTTTTACGGGTTCTTTTTTTGAATTACGCCAGCCATTTTTTTTCCAGGACGCTAACCATTCCTTCATGCCCTGCTGGACGTATTTAGAGTCAGTATATAAATCGACTTCACAAGGACGTTTTAATGATTCCAGTCCTTTAATCGCCGCCATTAGCTCCATGCGATTATTTGTGGTGTGAGCTTCCCCACCGTGGAGCGTACGTTCAACCCCCTGATATCGGAGTAATACACCCCATCCGCCAGGGCCAGGATTTCCTTTACAAGCACCATCTGTATATATTTCAACGATCATAAGAATAAATCAGTACAAAGTTCCAAGTCAGGTTGCATAGCATAACAAGAAAAATCAGTTACACCAGCACGTTTTAAAACATCTTCATCAATAAATAAATTTCCAGTTAGAGATTTCGAGGGTTGATTCATAATCCAATAAGCTGCATCCGCCATAATCTCGGGTTTACGGCTGGCCAGATAGATTTCCTTGGGAAAATGAACTCTTATGGCATCTGTAGCAATAGTTGTTCTTGGCCATAGAGAATTGACTGCAATTCCCACCTCTCTGAACTCCTCAGACAAGCCCATGGTGCACATGCTCATACCGTATTTGCTAAGAGTATATGCCAAATGTGATGCAAACCATTTTCTGTCCATATTCAGCGGAGGAGATAAGGTTAAAATATGAGGGTTAGGACTTTTTAACAAATGAGGTATAGCTGCCTGAGAGCATGCAAAAGTTGCTCTGGTATTGACCTCCTGCATTAAGTCATAACGCTTCATCGGAGTATTGAGTGTATCGCTTAAACTGATCGCACTCGCATTATTAATCAATACATCCAGCCTGCCAAAAGTTTCTATGGTTTTATTCATCGCTTGTTGAATCTGAGATTCATCACGCACATCAACCATTAGAGGTAATGCTTGTCCACCTAGTTCTTCTATTTCTTTTGCAACAGTATAAATAGTCCCTTCAAGTTTAGGATGTGGTTCCGCTGTTTTAGCAGCGATGACAACACATGCTTTTTCAGCAGCGCATTTTAAAGCAATTGCTCGACCTATTCCTCTACTGCCGCCGGTAATAAAAATTACTTTGCTCATGAACTCTTCCTTATTTTGATTCCAGCAATATAGGCCAAAAAGAAACGCATCAATGCTCCATAGGGTGGGTACAAAAAAACTCCTGGCGAAAAAGATCCTTTTACCAATATGGGCTTTAATTTGGAAAAGGCATCAAAACCCTCTTGCCCATGATATTGCCCCATTCCACTAGAACCCACACCGCCAAAGGGTAAATCGTCAACGGCTATATGCATTAGCGTATCATTAATCGTTAAAGCACCAGACAACGTTCTGGTTTGAACCATCTTCTTCTCAAGAGTGTCTTCCCCAAAGTAATAAAGCGCTAAGGGATTGGGTAACGTGTTAATAACGGCTATTGCATCCCTAAACGTTTTATAACCAAGCACCGGCAAAATAGGACCAAAAATTTCCTCCTGCATGATCTTCATATCGGAAGTGACATCAAATATCAAAAATACTGGAAGTTTATTGGAACTGTCTTTTAACTCACCAAACTCGACAACTCGAGCACCTTTTGCTCGAGCATCTTTAACTAAATCCAATAAGCGTAACTTATGGTTGTCATTAATAATATTGGAATAATTGTCATTATTCATCAAATCAGGGTAATGCTTTTGAATGAATTTATTGAACTCTTCTTCAACAATCCCTTCCCAACCCTCCGGTACTAACAGATAATCAGGAGCAATACAGGTTTGAGCTGAATTAAACAATTTCCCCATGAACAATCGATTAAAGTATTTTTTATTCATTGTGGAAGACAAGAGAGCAGGAGATTTACCGCCTAGCTCCAGTGTTATCGGTGTCAGATGGTCACTTGCGGATTTCATAACCAACTTTCCAACCGCGGTCGATCCAGTAAACATTAAATGCCCAAAGGGTAAAGTTGAAAATTGTTTGGAAACCTCAACATCACCCGTAACAATCTGTACGTAGTGATCCAAGCCTGCTGAGCGAACAATCGATTGAAGTACTAATCCCGTATGATTGGACAGCTCAGACATTTTAATCATGACTCGATTACCCGCAGCCAAAGCATAAACTGCTGGGACTATTGAAAGATAGAGCGGGTAATTCCAGGGTACCAGATTACCTATAACGCCTAAGGGTTGAGGCACTGTATAAGCAGAAGCGGGAAACAAAAGCCAGGACACCTCTCTTCGGCGCTTTTTCATCCAACGCTTCATTTTTTTTAAGCAATAATTAATGGCATTGATTGTAGGGAAAATTTCCAGAAATAAGGTTTCCTCCACGGCCCTATGAGTAAAGTCTTTGTTTATTGCTTCAGCAATAGCATAGGCTTCACTCTGTAACGCCTTTTTGATGGCCACCAAATTTTTTTTTCTATCCTGCGCAGAAGGATAAGGATTTAATTGGTGCTCATCCTCCAACGCTTTGAATTGAGAATTTAAGTCCATATTATCGGGCCTTATCCAATAGTTTCAACATTCAAATTAGGTAAAGTAAAATCTTCAGCAAGTATCCTCTGTTTTATTTTCGCAATGTCGGGCGCAAAATATCGGTCTTTATCGTAAGGAGCTATATCGTCTCTTATTTTTCGATATATTTTGTACAACTGAGGAGATGTTTTTAATGGCTTATGAAATTCCAGTCCCTGACATGCAGCAAGCAACTCAATAGCAAGGATGGTTGCTGTATTATCGTTCATTTCATACAAGCGACGAGCGGCACTGGTAGCCATAGAGACATGATCTTCCTGATTTGCAGATGTTGGGATGCTGTCTACTGAATGAGGATGAGCCAGAGCTTTATTATCGCTTGCGCAGGATGCTGCGGTAACATGGGCTATCATAAAACCAGAATTCAACCCACTTTCTTTGACCAAAAACGCCGGTAAACCACTAAAATTCTTATCAATCAGCAACGCAATCCGCCTTTCGGAATTTGCACCCATTTCAGCAATAGCCAAAGCCAGATTATCTGCAGCCATGGCAATAATTTCACCATGAAAATTTCCTCCTGATAATATGTCGCCATCCTGAGCAAAAACTAATGGATTATCTGAAACAGCATTCGCTTCAACCTGAAGCGTAGAACCTACAAACTGCAATTGATGAAGCACTGCTCCCATAATCTGAGGCTGACAGCGAAGTGAATAAGGATCCTGTACTCGATTACAGAGTCGATGTGCTTCCCGTATCTCACTTCCAGATAATAAACTGCGATACATCGAAGCCACTTGCGATTGCGCTTGATGACCACGAGCCTGATGAATTCTGTCATCAAAAGGAACATCACTTCCATTGGCAGCATCTACAGACAAGGCTCCCGCAACTACAGCGGTTTCAAAAAGGGTTTCACAGGTAAATAATGCCATTAACGCCAGAGCGGTAGACACCTGTAAGCCATTAAGCAGAGCCAACCCTTCTTTAGCTTCCAATACAACAGGAGTTAATCCAGCAATTTTTAATCCTTCAACAGCACTGATTTTCTTACCTTTGTACCGTACAAAGCCTTCGCCAAGCAAAGGTAAAGACATATGCGCCAAAGGAACTAAATCCCCAGAGGCACCAACAGAACCCTTTGCCGGAATACATGGATACACTTTATGATTATAAAGTTGCACCAATGCTTCAACAACTTCAATCCGTACTCCTGAATAGCCTTGGGCCAAATTATTAATTTTAAGCAGCAAGATCAATGCAACCACATTATCTGGAAGCAGTTCACCTGTTCCACAGGCATGGGATAGGACAATATTTCGTTGCAACTGTTTTAAATGGTCGTTAGAAATAGTCTGATTCGCCAAAGATCCGAAACCCGTATTAATTCCATAAACTGTTCTTTTCTCTTTAACAACATTTTTGACTGCCTGATGCGACGCATCGATTAAACCCAATGCGGTATCCGACAAGGAACAAAGCAACCCATTAGAAATAGCATATTTAATAGACTTCAGGGTCAATTTCCCTGGTTGTAAGATAAACCCTTCAGACATTTACTCGCTCCTCTTGAGATTCCATTGGCAACCATAATGAATTTTCTTTTGCACACTGTTTTGCGAGTTCATATCCCGCATCAGCATGCCTCATAACCCCTGTTGCCGGATCGTTATGTAAGACTCTGGCCAATCGCTGTGCTGCCTTTGCAGTACCATCCGCGACAATAACTACCCCTGCGTGTTGGGAAAACCCCATGCCAACTCCACCACCATGATGGATGCTGACCCAGGTAGCACCACTGGCACAATTTAACAATGCATTGAGGAGCGGCCAGTCTGATACTGCATCACTTCCATCCAACATTCCCTCAGTTTCTCTATTAGGACTGGCAACTGACCCGGAATCCAGATGATCCCTGCCAATTACAATTGGCGCTTTCACTTCTTTATTTTTAACCATTTCATTAAAGGCTAAAGCCAAACGAGCGCGATCTTTGAGTCCAACCCAGCAAATTCGTGCGGGAAGCCCCTGAAAAGCGATTCGCTCCTTGGCCATATCCAGCCAATGATGTAGGTGCTTATCGTGCGGAATCAGTTTTTTAACCATGCGATCGGTTGCATAAATATCCTCAGGATCTCCTGATAAAGCAACCCATCGGAACGGTCCAATTCCCTCACAAAATAAGGGTCTGATGTAGGCAGGAACAAATCCTTCAAATGAAAACGCCTGATCTTCCCCTGCTTCCAGTGCCATTTGACGGATGTTATTTCCATAATCAAAAACAGGAATTCCCTGCTTTTGAAATTGAAGCATGGCATGAACTTGAATTGCCATTGATTTTTTAGCCGCTTCAACAACTTTGGCAGGATCAGTTTTTCTCATGTTAATAGCCTGCTCCACAGTCCAACCTGCAGGAAGATATCCATTTAGGGGATCATGGGCGCTGGTTTGATCAGTAACCAGGGATGGTTGAGCACCACGTTGAATCAATTGAGGATAGATTTCCGCAGCATTTCCCAGAACAGCAACAGATAATGGTTGTCTTTTTTGGCATGATTCATTAATCCATGCCAGAGCTTCATCAAGATTATCGGTATATTTATCAAGATACTTCGTTTTAATGCGTTTTTCTATACGACTTAAATCACACTCAACAGCGAGAACACTGGCTCCAGCCATAGTGCCCGCTAAGGTTTGGGCTCCCCCCATACCCCCTAAACCACCAGTTAAAATCCAGCGCCCTGATAAATCTCCGTTATAATGTTTTTTTGCAGCAGCAATAAAGGTTTCAAACGTCCCTTGAACTATTCCTTGTGAACCAATATAAATCCAGCTTCCGGCGGTCATTTGACCGTACATCATTAAGCCCTTTTTATCCAACTCATTAAAATATTCCCAATTAGCCCAGCGAGGAACTAAATTTGAATTGGCAATAAGGACTCTTGGTGCATCTTCATGGGTCGTAAAAACACCAACGGGTTTCCCTGATTGAATTAACAAAGTCTGATCATCATCCAGGACCTTTAATACCTCGACGATTTTATCAAAGCATGTCCAGTTCCTGGCTGCTTTCCCAAGCCCGCCATAGACAATTAAAGAATCAGGATCTTCTGCGACATCAGGATCCAGATTATTGCACAGCATTCGTAAAGCAGCCTCAGTCAACCAACTCTTGGCTTGTTTTTCCGTGCCTTTATTCGCAGTAATTACTCGTTTATTCTTGTTATTATTCATCAAGAACTCTCCATTGCTAAAAATTAGAAACATCATACACGAGACAACTTTCTGCGTGAATGCAGTATTCCGTTAATTTAATGAGTTTATTACTATTTATAGATACTGTTACAAAAACCAGCCCAATGAACATTCAGTAGTCAGTGTGTTTTGCACTATGTTATACTTTACCTCAATTAAAACCAATAAAGTGTGAACCGTGTTAAATCAAATAGATAAACATCCAAAGTCATTACGAATATTTTTTGCAACAGAAATGTGGGAACGATATGGCTTTTACGTAGTGCAATCATTATTAGCCCTGTATCTGGCCTTTCATTTTAAATGGAATGATAAACAAATTTATGCTTTGGTTGGTTCCTTTACTGCTCTAACGTACCTCTCGCCTTTAGTCGGTGGATGGATTGCTGACAAACTGATTGGACAAAAACGAGCGACATTGCTAGGGGCCTTCGTTTTATTTTTGAGTTATTGTCTTTTATCAATTCTGGATAATAATCTTGCACTGACCACCTCCTTAGCTGGTATTGCGGTAGGAACCGGTTTATTGAAACCGAATATTTCTTCTCTTCTAGGCAATGAATACCCCGTTGGTTCACCAAAAAGGGAAAGTGGTTTCACTATTTTTTATATGGGAATAACAACGGGTATTATCTTGGGCACTACGTTGCCCAGCCACTTAACTGAACTGTTTGGCTGGTCAGGCTCCTTTATCAGTGCTGCAATAGGAATGATTATAGCGTTCATGGTATTTCTGTATGGCGTTCATCAATATAAAATCAATGACTATAATCCCTTTGTATTTGAATACAAAAATATCGCACGTGCGCTCATACTGATGGTGGGATTATGGGCATTATCTTTTTATATTCTGAATTATCCCAAACTGGCTAATCTGATGTTCGGTTTAGTGGTATTATTTTCGGCCATATACATTTTGTATTCAGTAAATCGAGAAGATTCGGATCAAGCACGTCAAACATTGGTCATTGGATTGTTATGTATCATATCAGTGATGTTTTGGGCTTTTTACTTCCAAATGTTTATGTCATTGACCCTGTTCATATCTCGAGTAGTACAACCTACCTTTTGTGGGATTCAAGTACCTCCACCTTATTACATCACCATACAAAGCATTGGAATGCTTATTATTGGCTATTTTTTAGCTAAAAAACATCATCACCTTAATCTGATTGAACGTGGATTAAGTACAGGAAAAAAATTCGTATTGGCCATGATCTTTATGACATTAGCCTATTCCATTATTGCCATAGTAAGTACCTTTGGCGCTAAAGAATTACTCCTGTCGCCAATACTTATTGTTCCGGCCTATTTAATGATCTCTTTGGCCGAGCTGTTCCTTTCTCCAGTTGGTTTATCAGCCATTACTGTTCTTGCGGACAAAAACAAAGTGAGCACCATGATAGGCATATTTTTTGTGTCTCTCGGGATAGGTGGGTTTTTATCTGGCAAACTGGCTTCCTTAACGGCCATTCCTCCAGGAGAAACGAACATCGCTGTGTTGAAATCGCTCTACTCCGCTGCTTTTATTCAACAATTAAGCATCTTGTTTATGGCAACGCTGGGATGTCTGGTTATATTTGCAGTTATCAAATTTTTATTAACACATATTCAGGTATCAGAATAATGACGTATAACCCTTTTTATATGCTCCATTTACTGATATCATTTAGCGCTTTTTGATGGAAGATTAACACACCTATGTCTGCTCAGAACCTTATGTTAAATACCTTATTAAAATCACTAGAAGACATCCAGGCAATTGATGTCAAGGTGATTGATGTTCATAAACAAACTACCATTACTGACTATATGATTATTGCTTCTGGTCGTGCCTCACGCCATGTAAAAGCCATAGCCCAAAAAGTAATGGAAGACATGAAGCTGTCTGGACTACCACCACTCAGTTCTACTGGAATTGAAAGTGGCGATTGGGCTTTGATCGATTTTGGAGATTTCATTCTTCATGTCATGCAACCTGAAAGCAGACAGTTTTATAATCTCGAAGGATTGTGGGAAGAACAACCAGCTTCCTGAACACCCTATGCTTAAAATTACGATCATCACCTTAGGCAATAAAATGCCTGACTGGGTAATTAAAGGCTCTAATGAGTACATCAAACGATTCAAAGAGGGTATTCAGTTAAAAGTGACTGAAATCCCTCTGATGACTCGGAGCAAATCATCTGATCTGTCCCGAATCATGGAGAAAGAGTCTGCCATGATCCGGGAAGCAATACCTAATGGAGCACGAATTATTGCTCTTGATATTGAAGGAAAAACCTTCAGTAGTGAAGAATTAGCCATAAAGATTACTCAATTACAACAAATATCAAGTCACTTTTGTTTTATTATTGGCGGGCCTGAAGGACTGTCCAATGAAATTCGTCAGCTTAGTGATGAACGTTGGTCTTTATCCAAATTGACCCTTCCGCATCCATTGGTTCGAATTATTCTGCTTGAAACCTTATATAGAGCCTGGACCATCATCAACAACCATCCTTATCATAAGTAAAAACAAAGCAAACTTGTGTTCCAGCAGGCTCATCACCCAGAGCAGTAACCACTGTCCAGGCAGGAGACAGGAGATTCCTCGCTACGCTCGGAAAGACGTCATATTTTTAATGGGACAGCCGTGGGAGACGCGTATATTTGTTGGTAAATAATTCCATTTTAAGTTACTATCACCATTTTGAATTGTACCCTAAACTTTACTGTGTGCGATGCCTCTGAATCAGTCGTTCAAAAATTATCGAGCAGAATCACAAAATCAGCGTTTCCGGCTTAATTTATTAGTAGCCATGTTAATTATTTTGTCTTTAATATTGATTCTAAGATTAGCCTATCTGCAAATCTCGGAATTCAAACGTTATCAGACACTGTCTTTAAAAAATCAAATGAGCATTATTCCTATCGCACCTCCCAGAGGCGTAATTCTTGACCGTAATGGAGTCTTACTTGCGGAAAATGTTCCTGTTTATGTACTCGAAATAATTCCGGAACATGTTAAAGACATGAAAAAAACGTTGGCAAAACTCCGCGAGTTAATTCCTTCTATTTCTGATGATGATATAGAAGCATTCAATCGTGCTCGGTCACAAAACCGCTCCTTCGTACCTATTCCAATCAAACTTAAGTTAAGCCAGGAAGAAGTCGCTGTTTTTGCCATTAATCAATATCACTTTAAAGGAGTGAGCATCAAGGCTCGATTAATGCGTCATTATCCGCTAGGTGAAATGACAGCACACGCCTTAGGTTATGTAGGCAGAATCAACATCGACGAATTAAAAAAAGTAGATCCTACCAACTATCGCGCGACCAACTTTATCGGCAAGGCCGGGATAGAAAAATACTATGAAGATATTCTTCATGGAAAAGTAGGCTATCAAATGACAGAAACGGATGTCAGTGGACGTACGTTGCGAGTCATCAATAAAGTTAATCCGCATTCAGGGGCCAAACTCTACCTCAGCCTTGATGTACGATTGCAAGAAGCAGCTTATAACGCACTCAAAGACAAACGAGGTGCAGTAGTCGTTATTAACTCACACAATGGTGAAGTATTGGCCATGGTCAGTTCCCCCAGTTTTGATCCCAATATTTTTGTGGGAGGCGTAAGCACCAAGGATTATAAAATTTTATCCAATGCCTTGCAAAGACCGCTTTTTAACAGGGCTGTGCGCGGTGTGTATCCCCCGGCTTCAACAATTAAGCCATTTGTGGGGCTGGCAGGATTGGATAAAGGTTTTGTAACTACTGCTACTGAAATATGGGATCCAGGTAAATTCAAGCTCCCAACAGCCAGTCATGTCTATCGAGATTGGAAAAAAACAGGGCATGGTGTCATTAATTTTAAGCGCGCTATTACTGTCTCCTGTGATACCTATTTTTATCAGCTCGGGCATAAAATGGGAATAGCCAATATAGAAGACATGCTGGTAAAATTTGGCTTAGGCCAATTGACTCATGTTGATCTTCACGAAGAAGCCAATGGCATCATTCCCAGTGCTCGCTGGAAAAAACAAACGAAGGGAGTTTCCTGGTACCCCGGTGATACTTTAATCTCTGCAATAGGTCAGGGGTTCATGTTAGCAACCCCTTTGCAGATGGCTAATGCTACAGCGTCTTTAAGCCAACACGGACAAAGATTCAGACCCCATTTACTCACTAAAACAGTCAACAGTGATAACGGCGAAATTGAAGAATACAAACCAGTTGAAGAGTACCCTGTCTATCTGAGAGATGAGTCCAATTGGGATATAGTCGCTGATGCAATGCATAATGTGCTTACGAGCAACGAAGGAACCGGTTATCGATTTGGCCGCAATCCACCCTACCCCGTTGCCGGAAAAACAGGAACTGCACAAGTATTTAGCGGAAGACAATATGAAAAAGCAAAATACGAAGACATCCCGGAAGCACTCCGCGATAACTCGTTGTTTATAGCGTTTACCCCCGTGGATAAGCCGGATATAGCTATAGCAGTGGTCGTAGAAAATGATGTCATTGCATCAACAGTAGCTCGCAAAGTCCTGGACGCTTATTATCAAATACATCCAATTAAAGTGAATCCATGAACAGACATCATTCAAAACCCGTATACCGATTTACAGCAAAAGCATTACATATGGACTTTCCATTGCTAGGTTTGTTGCTAACTTTAATTACCTTTGGTCTTTTAATACTGTACAGCGCCTCCAATGCGAATATGGGAATGATTTTTCGTCAATCCATGCGACTCGTAATAGCCACTCTGATTATGCTGGTCCTCGGGTTTATCCCGCCACACAAATACAAAATCTGGACTCCATGGATCTATGGCACTGGTTTAGGTTTACTTCTGGCTGTAATGTTAATGGGTAAAATTGGTAAAGGGGCTCAAAGATGGCTTGAGTTAGGATTGTTCCGCTTTCAACCATCCGAGATAATGAAACTTGCTGTCCCCATGATGGCGGCTTGGTATTTTGACCGCCAGGCTCATCCCGGTAGTCTCCGATCAATTGCAGTAGCTTCAATTATCATTTTTATTCCTGCAGTATTAATTGCCAAACAACCCGACTTGGGGACAGCAATCATGGTTGCGTCTGCAGGCCTATGCGTGGTTTTTCTCGCGGGAATTCGCTTTAAATTAATTTTATTACTTGTCGTACTGATGGGGTTAGCTGTCCCTGTTGTCTGGCATGTAATGCATGACTATCAAAAACAACGTGTATATACCCTCCTTGATCCCGAGCAAGACCCACTTGGTGCAGGCTATCATATTATCCAATCCAAAATAGCTATTGGTTCGGGTGGACTTATGGGTAAAGGATGGTTAGAAGGCAGTCAATCGCATTTGAACTTTTTACCTGAGCATGCCACAGACTTTATCTTTGCAGTCAGTGGCGAAGAGTTTGGTTTTGCCGGAGGATTTGCAATTATTGCGCTTATTGTTTTAATTTCACTTAGAAGTTTAAATATCGCCAGCAATGCCCAAACTACATTTACCCGATTATTAGCCGCCAGTCTGGCAATGTCCTTCTTTTTATCAGGCTTTGTGAACATCGGCATGGTAATGGGAATTATTCCGGTGGTAGGAATACCCCTACCCCTGGTCAGTTATGGTGGTACCGCTATGGTCACCTTTTTAGCCAGTTTCGGGATATTAATGTCCATAAGCTCGCATCGGATTCTTTTTAACAGTCTGAATTAAGTAAGGCGGCAACTGGCGCGTAGCTTCGTCTGTGAATAATACAGGGACCAAGCTGACTCAAAGCCTCCCTGTGCGCAACAGTCGGATAACCTTTGTGTCCTGCAAAACCGTATCCCGGATAGAGTTTATCAAGCGCTTTCATTTCCTCATCACGTGCAACCTTTGCCAGTATAGAGGCCGCGCTAATAGCAGGAATTAAACTGTCTCCCTGAACAATCGCTTTACAGGGCATAGAAACGTTTGGAATATGTATACCATCCACCAGAACTCCTTGAGGCTGAATCGGTAAGGCTTCTATGGCGCGCTGCATCGCCAGTAAGGTGGCATAATGAATATTCAACTCATCAATCTCCTCCACTTCAGCACGCCCATAAGCGAAAGCCAAAGCCTGCTCCTGAATGTGTCGAGCTAACATTGTGCGTTTCTTTTCACTCAATTTTTTTGAATCAGCCAAACCTTCTATTGGTTCTTTCAAAATGACTGCCGCAGTAATGACTGCTCCGGCAAGTGGACCACGCCCTACTTCATCCACTCCTGCAATTAATGATTTACTATCAAAATCCATTGCCATACTCCCAATTACTAGTAAGGTGCAAGATAATACCTGGATAAAATTGATTTATCACCTAAGAAATGCGATCATGCGTGCAAATAATTAGCAAATGAAAGACAATGAGTAAAATTCGATGCGCGGTAATTGGTGTTGGCTATCTAGGTAGATTTCATGCACAAAAATATCAATTAATTCCTAATGCGGAATTGGTTGGAGTTTGTGATGTTAACCCTGAAGTAAGTAAAGCAGTAGCCCAGGAGCTTGATGTCACTCCATTTTTTGATTACCGTGATTTATTTGGCAAAGTAGACGCAGTCAATATAGCGGCGACTACCAACAAACATTACGAAATTGCAAAAGCGTTTTTAGAGCAAGGCATACATGTTTTAATCGAAAAACCAATCACTGAAACAGTGGCTCAGGCAGAAGAATTAATCCAGATAGCTGCTCTTCATAATGCCAAATTACAGGTAGGGCATCTGGAACGCTTTAATTCCGCCCGGCTTGCCGTGGACCCGTACCTGGAAAACCCTTTGTTTATTGAATCAGAACGTCTGGCACCATTTAATCCACGGGGAACCGATGTCAACGTCATCCTGGATTTAATGATCCATGACATTGATATCATTCAAAACATGGTCAAAAGCCCAATTACCTCTATTGTTGCCCAGGGCACACCCATATTAACCAAGGCAATTGATATTGCTAACGCCAGAATTACCTTTGAAAATCATTGCGTAGCCAATGTAACAGCCAGCCGCATCAGTTTCAAAACAGAACGAAAGACGCGAATCTTTCAACACAAGTCTTATATTTCTATTGATTATCACAAAAAGCAATTCGCCGTTTTTAAAAAAGGGAATGGCGAAATGTATCCAGGAATTCCTGATATTACCAGCGTCTCAGAGGAGTTCGAAAAAGGCGATGCTTTATTAGAAGAAATAAAAGCGTTTATTCACTGCATAGAACAGGACAGTGTGCCATTAGTGACTGGAGAAGAAGGTCGGGATGCCCTTGAAACAGCAGAACATATAACGGCTTTAATCCATAATAATCTAACAGAACGCTATGCAGAAAGCTAAGCATATTGTCATTATTGCGGGTGAAGAGTCTGGTGATATCCACGCCTCAGAACTTATAAAACAGTTAAAAACTGCTCATCCGAATATTCGCATTAGTGGAATTGGAGGCAGGCACATGCAGGAAGCCGGAGCGGAGCTTGTCTCCGACCTGGCGCGATATGGCGTTACTGGATTAACAGAGGTCATTGCTTATTTAAATATTATCCGCAAAGCATTTAATGCCATTAAACGGCATCTTGAAACGCAAAAACCCGATTTGCTCATATTGGTCGACTATCCAGGTTTTAATCTAAGGTTAGCCAAGTATGCCAAAAAAAAACTAGGGCTTAAAATACTCTATTACATCAGTCCACAAATTTGGGCATGGAAAGCAAATCGTATTCATACCATCAAGGAATGTGTTGATAGAATGGCGGTGATTCTGCCTTTCGAAAAATCCATTTACGAACATGCAGGCGTACCGGTCAGTTTTGTCGGGCATCCGCTTGTTGACAAAATGTCGCAGACAACCGATACACTATCCAGCAGAATGTCATTACAATTACCATTGGATGCACCGATTTTTGCCTTACTTCCTGGCAGTCGTACCCATGAAATTGAACGCCACATGCCTGTTCTTAGGGACACCGCGATTCGAATCCATCAAAATGACCCGAACATTCGTTTTGTTATTCCGATTGCAGGAACTATTAACGCAGATAAGATTACTTCTTATTTCAAGGATGTGAAGCTACCAGTGACCTTTACGCATGGAAGAGCTATTGAATGTATGTCCGCAGCCAATTTTGTAATCGTTGCCTCTGGAACAGCCTCTCTTGAATGTGCCCTCCTCCAAAAACCCATGTGTATTATCTATAAGTCGTCCCTCTTAACCTATCACATGGCGATGCGTTTGATTAAGGTAAAATTTCTTGGTTTATGCAACCTTCTTGTCAATAAAATGATGGTTCCCGAGTTTTTGCAATATGATTGTAACGCTATTGAATTATCTCGATATATTTCAGATTTTTATCAGGATACGGAGCAGCCAGCTAAAATGATTAGCCAATTATCTGCCTTAAATGAATCTTTGTCTTCAAACAAATCCGACTGCTCTCTGTTTGAACTTGTAGCGAGTGAATTGCCCTAATAAAATGCAGAGTTTTCGCTAGAAAATCTAGATAATCAATTAACCTTCATGTACAATTAATTTTGCTTTCATTAATACGTGTAAGCTATTGGACTGTATGATTTAATTAATAATAAGGAAGTTAAGATGAATGTCATTGATACACAAGCGACTACTCAAAGCACCAAACAAGAACAAGGTTTACAAGATTTAGTGTACAGTTTGGTCACTCGCTTTCTTGCCGAAAATAAAACAAAATCAATTGATGATCTTTATGACATGATATTGTCAGAAGTTGAGCCTCCTTTACTTCAGGCTGTTATGGAAAAACGCCGTGGCAATCAATTGCAGGCTGCTAAGATGTTGGGTATCAGCCGTGGTACGATCAGGAAGAAACTACAACGTTATTTCGGCACCAAGTATTTTCGCTTGACAGACGAATAAGAGTTACTTTATTCGTAACAGGCTCGTTTAACGAGCCTTTTTTTTGTTTAAAATCCAGGATAGAAATACAACACTGATGTCAGTGCCATACCTCAACATTCAAAATAGACATGAATTGTGCCAATAAGCTCTGAAAGATAATTTTTTTCAAGTGCATCCCCGCTCTTCCAATTAGCCTTAAGTTGTTCTTGACGAAAAATTTAAGGCTAATTGGAAGTCCCCGCTTTCGCCAGGATGAGAGGTAAGAATGTGAGGCTCTTTTCGTACATGCAGCCCCACAAGAGGTTATATAAAAATGGCTGAAAGTCCTTACGAGGAAACCAGAAGCTTATTCACTCTATTGACGAAATCAGCAGGATTATCCAATTGACCGCCTTCAGCTAAAACAGCCTGTTCAAACAGCATGGTCACCCATAATTCAAATTGGCTGTCATCCTGAATATCATGCAGACGTTTAATCAGGGCATGCTCTGGATTAATTTCGAAAATAGGTTTGCTGACCGGAACTTGCTGACCTGCCGCCTGCAAAATCCGTTGCATTTCCAAGCCCATATCCTGTTCATCCGCAATAATGCATGCAGGAGAGTCAGTTAATCGATTGGTAATTAATACATCTTTTACACGCTCATTCAAAATGGTTTTGATGTGTTTTATTACTGGCTCTAAAGTTTTTTCCTGTTCTTTAATCTGTTCGGCTGATTCATCATCATTGAATTCAACTTTACCCTTGGATATGGATTGCAGTTTTTTCCCTGCAAACTCATTCATGTACCCTACAAGCCACTCATCGATTTTATCACTTAACAACAGTACTTCGATGCCCTTCTTCTTGAATATTTCGAGGTGAGGACTATTTTTCGCAGCATTATAACTGGATGCGGTAATATAATAGATTTTATCCTGGCCTTCCTTCATCCTGCTTACGTACTCTTCTAAAGAGACATCTTGCTTCTCGGATCCGCTCGTTGTTGTAGCAAAACGCAATAACTTGGAAATTGCTTCCTTATTAGAAAAATCTTCTACCGGTCCCTCTTTAAGTACCAAGCCAAATTCATCCCAAAATTTTTGGTAGGTTTCTTTATCGTTTGCACTCATTTTTTCTAACATGGATAAAATACGTTTGGTACATGCGGCACGAATGCTTTCAACCTGTTTATTATCCTGTAAGATTTCTCGAGATACATTAAGAGGTAAATCACTGGCATCTACAATACCTTTAACAAATCGTAAATATCTGGGTAAAAACTGGGTTGCATCATCCATTATAAAAACACGTTTAACGTACAGTTTTAATCCATGCTTTACTTCATGTTGCCATAAATCATAAGGGGCATGACTTGGTATATAAAGCAATGTAATGTATTCATGCTTCCCTTCTACATGGTTATGAGACCAGGAAAGGGGATCCATATAATCGTGTGAAATGTGCTTGTAGAGCGTTTTATACTCTTCATCACTAATGTCCGACTTTTGCATAGTCCATAATGCAGTTGCTTTATTTACCGTTTCAAATTCGCTGGATTCTTTGGACTCTTTGGATTCATTGTCTTCATCGGAGATTTTTTTCATCTCTATAGGCCAGCAAATATGATCAGAATACTTACTGATTATGCTACGAATTCTCCAATTACTAAGAAACTCATCATTCTCATCTTTCACATGAAGGGTTATTTCTGTCCCACGAGATGCTTTCTTTTCATAGCCAATGGTAAACTCACCATCACCAGTTGACTCCCAGACAATCCCTTCTTCAGGCTTCATGCCAGCACGTCTGCTTTTAACGGTTACCTTATCGGCCACTATAAATGCGGAGTAAAAGCCCACTCCAAATTGACCAATTAATTGAGAGTCTTTAGATTGCTCACCAGTTAACTGACTCATAAATTCTTTAGTACCGGATTTGGCTATAGTACCCAAGTTCTCAACAGCCTCATCCCAGCTCATACCGATTCCATTATCGCTGATCGTAATGGTTTTAAGTTTTTCATTAACCTGAATTGTAATTTTTAAATCGGAATCATTTTCAAACAAGGTGCTGTCAGAAAGAGCTAGAAAGCGTAATTTATCCAATGCATCAGAGGAATTGGATATTAACTCTCTGAGGAAAATTTCTTTGTTGCTGTATAATGAATGGACTACCAAATGCAGCATTTGCTTTACTTCAGTTTGAAATCCCATTGTTTGTTGTTTACTAACCATTATCCGATCTCCTGTTACTCATTAACGAAACAATGAGATTCATATAAGGGTATATTATTAAATTTCAAGGGGGTGAAGAGGAATTATTGTGATTTTAAATACAAAAAATTGAGGCATGGATGTAGAACCTACTCAGTATATTTGGAAATTTTATCACTCTGAATCCTGTGAAGTTGATATCAAAATGTAAGATGACCAACAATTGAACTTCCAATTAGCCTTGAGTCTTTCTTGGCAAAATGCTCCCTGTTTCTTTTCAAGTTTTGTAAGAATCTCCTTCTCCCGAAGGAAGAAAGGCAATCTAAATCATTCAAAGCACTACAACTCAAATCCAGCCATCGTTAAAATGCCACCAGAATGAATAATTAAAACATTACCTTTCAAGTTCTTATTCTTGATATACGTTCTCGCTGAATGAAATAATTTTGCAGAATAGATGGGATCAGCCAGTATTCCCTCTTCTCGAGCCAATCGTCTGATTTCATGTTTAATCGCCTGATTTACAGAGCCAAATGATTTCGCTGTTTGCGGATAAAAACAATACACTTGAGGAGGTACTTCTCCTATCCAATTCTTCAGTTTCAATCTAAATGTGTGCTCGTCATCCGCTAATAAAAGCACATGTATCGATGCCTGATGGTTTCGTTCGGCCATGCCTTTAATTAAAGCCGCAGCTGAAAACCCCGTACCTGCATCTACAAAAACATGTTGAAAGATAACGCCGAATGATTGCTCATTATGAATTATATCTGCAGCAATACTCAACGCACCAACCATGGCTTCTGGAACACTGGCCCCCTCGGTCAATACAAATCCAGGTTCCTTAAGTTCATTCAAGTAATGATTAGCAAAATCTTGAACGTGTGGCCAATCCTCCCGAGTCACCCAGATAATTTCCTGCTCCTCAAGAAATAAACGACTTAATTTAAAATTACCCTGGATCTCCGCATTTCTGGGTTTAATTAAAAATGCGGTAACTTTCAATTGGTGTTCTCGAGCTAATTGAAGCGCTGAAAGCAAATTATTAGACTGAGGACCTGCGATAATGATCAAATGCTTAATCCCTTTATTAATTAAATAAGGCATTAAGCTGGAGTATTTGCGAATTTTTGACCCGCTGATACCACATCCTAATTCATCATCACGTTTGGCATAACACACTACCCCATTATCTGGAAAATGGTTTAATCGATGAATTCGGCTTTCTAAATTCCACATAAATTCCTCTTAACTACCAGAGTGAGACTGTATTAACCATTCACGCTTCGACATCCAGCGACATATTCGAAGGATCCACTCACTGTAGCCTGTTTGCTCGCAAACAGGATCATGGGTTCTCAAGCGTCTAAATCGAAGCTTGTAGTTGGTGCATAAAATCCTGGTTGCGAGCAACTGAATCTTATGCACATCTTCACAAACCAGTCCGGTTTTACATTATGGATCCCGCGGTCTTCGCCGCGGGATTTCGAAATACAGAATGTACTCACATATCATGCGAATTCCCGCGGCTGTGACCGCGGGATCCCGTGTTTTAGCACAGCCATCCTGGTTCTGCGATCAAATCCGCTGGTCGTGGGCAAGATGTGATCAAGAGACAGTTGCGAGCAACCAGGCTTAACTGTTGACAATTCAGGTTTCGACGTCCCGCGACATGTTCGCGGGATCCAATTCAATCTTGATAGACACAATATGCTCTTGGTTTGCGCCAGATCTCTCGATTTCGCAAACAAAGCACAGGAAAGCTGGCCTGAAAAGAATGAAACTTCAACAGTCCCTAATGAAATCCAAATGATGTTCTGAAGAAGATTGCTCATTAAATCGGTATCCTGAATCAGAAAAATTCTTAATCTGTTCTAAAGTATCTACTTTATTCTGCATCAGGTATTTCGCCATCAGCCCTCGTGCTTTTTTAGCATAAATACCAATCATTTTTGTTACGTTATTCTTACGTTCATAAAAATTTATTGTGACAATGGGGTATTTAATATTTTTGATATCTACTGCTTTAAAATATTCAGTGGATGCCAGATTAATAAGAACAGGATTCGCTTGAGAGGCTAGTTCTTCGTTTAATGCCTTGGTAATCGGCTCACGCCAAAACTCATAGAGATTATTGCCTTTAGGATTTTCCAGGCGAACCCCCATTTCAAGTCTGTAGGGTTGAATTCTATCCAGGGGTCTTAAAAGTCCATAAAGACCAGATAGAATTCCCAAATGAGATTGTGCATAGTCAATGTCTTCATTCATCCAGGTATTGGCCTGGAGCCCTTGGTATACATCCCCCTGAAATAAATAAATCGCAGGATAAGATTGCAAGACAGAAACGTCTTTAAAGTGAAACTGTTGATACCGATCATAATTCAAAACAGCGAGATCCCTGGATAAATCCATTAATTGAGCAATATCCTCAACAGATTTAGTTTGCATAATTTTAGCCAGTTTTAGGGCATTTTTGATTAACACAGGCTCTGTTGTGTCATTAATATAAGGTTTGGAGACAGGCAATAATTTTTTTGCAGGTGACAAGAGAGTAAACATGAAATGGATACCTATGGGTAGCAATTAAATCGACAGGTAATCTATCAGTATTTAAAACAAACGCCAAGATGGAAATAAACTTAACGCGAAGATTTAACGAATTAACGCTACAAACGATGCAGATACCATTTCTTAATTACTTTGCTGTGCCAGAGGATTGAAATGAGTTTTCTTCATTCCCTGAACCATACCAACTCGAGGTCTGTGCATAAAAATGGTAATGCTGTCACTAGTTAGAAGCACCTCACCCTCAGAGTTTATCACTTGAACCGCTATGGTATGCTTCCCTCTATAGATTCCATTTAATTGAAACAGAAGGTTCTGTTGAGGTTCTCCCATGGGAGCGCCATCAAAAATGATCTGCACACTATCACCCTGCGCCAGAGTGGGTTCTAATTCAACAGCGACAACGACATAACCTTGGTTGTTGCGAATGGTTGCCTCATTAAGAGGTTGTATGATCCCTATTTTAGTATATTTATGTTCTTCTAATGTGGATGTATCGTTTTTGTCTTGATTTTGAGTATCACCACCTGATGACTTCACAGGTGGTGTATAGCTTTGAGCATCAGGTATTTTTAATTGCTCAGAACCTGGATGAGGTCTATCACTAAAATGCACTACACCCTGACTGTCAGTCCATTTATAAATTTGCGCATGGGAAGCGCAAATCAATACCATACAAGAAACAGCCAGAAGTAGTTTTTTCATTAATACATTCCTTATAGACTATAATATAGCTCAAATTCATAAGGATGAGTTAAACTTCTGATTTTAGTAATTTCTTTTTTCTTCATGGTAATGTAGTTGTTGATAAAATCTCTGCTGAACACATCGCCATGTAATAAAAACTCATAATCTGCTTCCAGGTGCTCCATCGCCTGCTCCAGAGATGAGCATACTGTTGGAACATCAACAAGCTCTTCAGGCGGCAAATCATAAAGATCTTTATCCATAGGTTGACCAGGATGAATTTTCTTCTGGATGCCATCAAGACCCGCCATCATCATAGCAGAGAATGCCAGATAAGGATTTGCTGTTGGATCAGGGAAACGTACTTCAATACGGCGCGCCTTGGGATTATTGACATGAGGTATGCGAATTGCTGCTGAACGGTTTCTGGCAGAATACGCCAATAAGACCGGGGCTTCAAATCCTGGAACCAAACGTTTATAACTATTTGTTGAAGGATTGGTAAACGCATTTAATGCACGAGCATGTTTAATAATACCACCAATGTAGTAGAGCGCAGTGTCAGATAAACCAGCATATTGGTCACCAGAAAACAAATTAACACCATCTTTACTTAAAGATTGGTGACAGTGCATACCACTACCGTTATCGCCCACTAAAGGCTTAGGCATGAACGTAGCCGTCTTGCCATAATTATGAGCTACGTTATGAATTACGTATTTTAAAATTTGTATTTCGTCTGCCTTTTGGGTCAAAGTATTAAAGCGTGTTGCGACTTCACACTGGTTTGCAGTGGCCACTTCATGATGATGTGCTTCAACAACGGTACCTAAAGATTCTAAAGTCAAACAAATTGCCGAACGAATATCTTGAGAAGAATCAACTGGGGGAACAGGAAAATAACCACCCTTTAGAGCAGGTCTGTGTCCAATATTACCGCCTTCCATTTCTTTTCCGGAGTTCCAGTGAGCTTCATCAGAGTCAATAAAATAAAAAGAACCACTGATGTTGGTTTCCCAGCGAACATTGTCGAAGAGGAAAAACTCAGGCTCTGGACCAAAATTCACTACATCAGCAAGTCCGGTAGATTGCAAATACGCTTCAGCGCGTTGAGCTATGGAACGAGGGCAACGATCATAACCCAGCATAGTCTGAGGATCGACAACGTTGCATCGTATAAATAAAGTATTATCCTGGAAAAAGGGATCGAGCTTAATTGAATCTAAATCAGGCATCAGAGCCAAGTCAGATTGGTGAATCTTCTGCCATCCATCAAAGGACGAGCCATCAATCATTTTTCCATTTTCGATAAAATCATCATCTATTGCTGAAACAGGTAAGGTGATGTGTTGCTCTTTACCCCGTATATCAGTAAATCTCAGATCAATAAATTTTGCATCATGTTCCTTAATTGCTGTAAGTACTACATTTTTACTCATCTTTTAGTCTCCAGGATAGTCCGATTGTAGTTTACCTTAAGTGACTTATTAATCCCAATAGATTACACTCTATAGTTTTCTACTTTATCAAAGTTAATATGGGCGCGTACCAATATCAAGCGCTAAAAAAAAATGGCAGTGCTAACAAAGGCGTCATCGAAGCCGATTCAGAGCGTCACGCACGCCAATTATTAAGAGAACAAGGTTTAATCCCAACCCAGGTACATGCTTTGGCACAGCAACGTACAGGAAATACCAAAGGTAAAATTTCCGCTGCCGATCTCTCACTTCTCACCCGACAATTAGCGACATTGCTTGCAGCAGGGATTCCTGTAGAAGAATCATTACGAGGCGTCAGCGAACAAACTGAAAAAGATAAAGTAAGAGAAATCATAATAGGTATTCGTGCCAAGGTTCTTGAAGGGTATGGATTGGCTCAGGCGATGTCCTATTACCCCAATGCTTTTCCTGAGCTGTATCGTGCAACAGTCGGTTCAGGCGAACAAACCGGGCGTCTTGATTTGGTTTTGGAAAAATTGGCGGATTACACTGAAAACCAACAGCAAACCAGACAAAAAGTACAGCAGGCTCTCATATACCCTATCTTAATGATTCTCGTTTCTACTGCAATAATCAGTTTTCTTCTCACTTTTGTTGTACCCAAAATAATCGAGGTGTTTACCAGCAGCGGCCAAACCCTGCCCGGAATGACAGAGGTTTTAATTCGCATTAGTGACTACATTAAATCTTATGGTCTCTATACTTTAGTGGCTTTAATAATCCTGTTTGCAGGCTTCAAAAAAAGTCTGAGCAATATTAAAGTCAAAACTGCCTGGCATCGACTGTTGCTGAAGTTACCCATTATTTCTTATCTTGTAAAAACTATTAACGTTGCACGTTATATTCATACCTTTGGCATTTTGTTTGCTGCCGGAGTTAGTGTGCTGGAAACCATGCGTGTCTCTGCAAGTCTGGTAACCAATGTGGTAATGCGGCAATCATTTGATACTGCCACACTTCGAGTCAGGGAAGGCAGCGGAATTAGCGAAGCACTAAAAGAAACTCATTACATCAGTCCAATGGCCATTCATTTGATTGCCAGCGGAGAAAAAAGTGGACAGCTTTCAAACATGATGGAACGAGCTGCGTCTCATCTGGATAATGAAGTAAAACGGCTTATTGATACCTCATTAACTTTGTTAGAGCCTTTGGTAATTTTGTTTATGGGTGCCGTCGTATTATTTATTGTTTTAGCAACGTTATTACCTATATTTTCTATGGAACAACTGGTGACCTGATCGAGATTCATGATCTATTCATCAGGTCAGCAGAAGCATGTTATACTGGTACATTTGATTTTAAGAGGAACTATGATGAACAGGCAAAAAGGCTTTTCTTTGATTGAAATTATGGTCGTTGTAGTGATTTTAGGCATTCTTGCTTCAATTGTTGTTCCCAAAATTATGGGACGACCTGATGAAGCACGAAAAGTAAAAGCAAAACAGGACGTACTGGCTATTCAAAATGCACTGGATTTATATAAACTGGATAATGGTTCTTATCCAACCACTGACCAGGGATTAAGTGCCCTTGTTGAAAAACCCTCCAGTAATCCTTCTCCTACGAACTGGAAACAATACCTTAAGTCAGTGCCTAAAGATCCATGGGGTAGAGATTATCTGTACTTGAATCCAGGACAACATGGAGAAGTCGATGTATTTACACTTGGTGCAGAGGGACAACCTGGAGGTACAGGTATCAATGCGGAGATTGGTAACTGGGATGACCACTAATCGAGGATTTACCTTAATTGAGATTTTGATAGTCATCGTGATTTTAGGCATTACTGTAGGTTTTGCCCTCATCGCTTATGGTGACTTTGGCGAAAGCAAGCGTATCCAGTTTGCAGCGGAACAATTAGCAAACACGATACGTCTTGCTCAGCAGCAAGCAATATTGGAAAGCAGTACCATGGGGCTTCGAATCGATAGTTCCAGCTATCAAATTCTAAAGCTTCAGGACGCTACTGAATGGAGCGCAGTATCAAATAAAGGAATTTTCAAAATTAATTACTTCCCAAAAAACACAGTTATAACACTTAAAACGGGAAACAAGCCTGTCCAGGGAGTACCCGCCATTATACTACACTCTTCCGGAGACATTACTCCTTTTACTATGGTATTCAGCACCATTAAAGAAGAAATGATTACCACACTGAGCGCTACACCGAATGGCACCCTATCTTTTAGCTCGGCCAAATCCAAATGACATCTAAACCTAAATTAGAACGTTGTATTTCTGGATTTACATTAATTGAAGTATTGCTCGCCCTCGCAATCATTGCTATAGCCTTAACTGCTCTATTAAAAGCAACTGCTCAAAATATTGAAAACACCAACCGAATTAAAGAAAAATCCATCAGTCATTGGATTGCGATGCAAGGTGTTTCAATGATTCAATTAAATTTAATACAGACAAATCAAAGTCAAGAATCAACACAGGCAACAACAATGTTAGGCCAACAGTGGTATTGGAGAGCAAAAATCAGTACTACTCCATTCAACAAAGTACAACAAATCACCATTTCAGTAAGTCCTAAACAAACAGGGCCTTTCAGAGAAGAATTGGTTGCATTCAGGTATCTGCCATGAAGAGAAACAGAGGCTTTACCTTGATTGAAATTTTAATTGCTCTAACCGTATTTGCCATTTTAGCATCAATTACATCCTCCGTCCTGTATTACTCCTTTAATGCCCGAACTCGAGTCAATGAACAGGCTGATCGTTTGAATTCACTTCAACTAGCAATCAGCATCATTCAACAAGATACAACACAAACCATCGAGCGTCCTATAAGAGGAAATGAAATGCGTTTGTTTCCTGGATTTGTTGGCCAGGAACGATATCTGGAATTGACTCGCGATGGGGTTGCTAATCCCAAAAGTAGTGAAAAACGCAGCACTCTAAAACGCATTGCACTGGTTTGTGAGGACGATAAGCTCATCCGCCGAACCTGGTCCAGCCTTGATCCAGTAAACAGAAACATGCATTTGGATAAAGTATTAGTCAACAATTTAAACGATTGTTATTTCAATTACTTAAATCAAAACCTGCAGGTCTTGTCCGAATGGCGCGAGCAAGCGCTTGCTCAAAACCAACGCAAAGAGCCGCTACCCAAAGCGATCCAAATTAATTTAGTACTAAATGATTGGGGTAAATTGAACTTATTGTTTATCATACCTGGAGCTCTTTATGCACCCAAGTAATACAGCCCGAGGAGGTGCCCTTCTTACGGCTTTATTTATTATGACACTGGTTGCAATTGTTGCTACAGCAATGAGTACGCGATTACAACTGGATATATACAGAACTCGTCTAATGATCATCCATGATAAGCTCTATCTTGCTTCTCAAGCAGTGACATTCTGGTCGCTAAGCGAACTAAATAATAAAAAAAATACATTTAACAAAGCAAATGAACAAGGGATGGTGGATGAATTCCCTAAAAACAGAGCTTCTCTATATCATCAAGTCACTTTATCAGGCGGACTTTATGACTTACAGGCTCGATTTAATTTGAATAATCTAATAGAAAAAAAGTTTACCTTACCGTTCATTAATCTCATTGGTACTGTTGATTCCAAAGCAAATCAGATGGATAAAATCAATTTGACAAAGGCATTAAAGAATTGGCTGCTAAATTATGATCTGTCTCGTGGTAAAGACATTTTTACTTCCTACTACCACGCGCAAAATCCACCCTACAATCCTGGCCATCAACTGATGAAAAGTCGTTCAGAGTTTCGTCTGATTAAGGATGTATCAGCTTCTCTCTATTTAGCTTTGGAGCCCTATATTACCGTATTACCAGAAACGACCCCCATTAATATTAACACCGCGCCCAAAAGCATATTGATGTCTCTGGGTAATGGGCTTAGTGAAGCTCAGACGAATGAATTAATCATGGCCAGGGGTGAAGCGGGAATTAAAGATGTTAAAGAAATTGATGAATTAATTAAAAAAATTGATCTGCCCAAGAATCAAGTAACTATAGAAAGCAAATATTTTCTCAGCGTTGCTTTTGCGAAAAGTGATGATTTTAAATTAATTATTTACACTTTAATTCAACGTGATAAGGACAAAAAAGGTACTGTATCTGCAAGCATTCTAAGACAAAGCTTTAATTATTTTTAAACTAGATGTCTGAACGATCCTCGCTTTTTAAGAGCAGCAACAGTCTTGATTTTTAATTAAAGACAGTTGCTACGATCGCTGGATGAATCAACTATATCTTGGTATGAAGTAGCCTGGTTGCTCGCAAGTGTCTATTGATCACATCTTGCCCAAGACCAGCGGATTTGATCGCAGAACCAGGATAGCTGAGCTAAAACAGGGGATTCCGCGGTCACAGCCGCGGAAATTCGCATGTTATGTGAGTACATGCTGCATTTCGAAATCCCGCGGCGAAAACCGCGGGATCCATAAAGTAGAACCGGACTGGTTTGTAAAGATGTGTATAAGATTCAGTTGCTCGCAGCCAGGATTTTATGCACAAACTCTAAGCTTCGATTTCGAAACTTGAGAAACCATGATCCTGTTTGCGAGCAAACAGGCTTGTGGATTCCGCGGTCACAGCCGCGGAAATTCGAAGGTTATGTGAGTACATGCTGCATTTCGAAATCCCGCGGCGAAGACCGCCGGATCCATAAAGTAGAACCGGACTGGTTTGTAAAGATGTGTATAAGATTCAGTTGCTCGCAGCCAGGATTTTATGCACAAACTCTAAGCTTCGATTTCGAAACTTGAGAAACCATGATCCTGTTTGCGAGCAAACAGGCTTGTGGATTCCGCGGTCACAGCCGCGGAAATTCGCATGTTATGTGAGTACATGCTGCATTTCGAAATCCCGCGGCGAAGACCGCGGGATCCATAAAGTAGAACCGGACTAGTTTGTGAAGATGTGCACAAGAGACAGTTGCTCGCAACCAGGTTTTATGAGCACTAGATTCTGAGAATCGAGGCGTCACCCTGTTTGCTGGCAAACAGGTTACTTATGCAACTCTATGCAAAAAGCGCGGAACGTAGGCTAAGGGAGTAATGATCAATAGCTCTAATCATCGTAATTCACTTGAGCTTCTAAAGGACCAAGTTCCTTGATGTATTTATCGCCCTCGATTTTGTCTTTCTCAGTGAGTTTCCCTTCAAGTGCCTTAAGCTGTTTAAGCGCATCTTCATTTTTATTGTCTGAAGCAATCTTAAGCCATGCATAGGCTTTTATTAAATTTTTCTCGACGCCTAATCCAGCCATATACATATAGCCTAATTTTGCTTGTCCGACGGGATTACCTTGAGAGGCTGATTTTCCAAACCAGTAGGCGGCCTGTTGATAATCTTTATCAACTCCAGTTCCTGTGAGTAACAACTGACCAATTTGTGCCTGTGCTTCTGGTTGTCCTTTTTCAGCTGCAGCCTGATACCAATACGCTGCCTTTTGAGGATTGGCGTCAACACCATAACCTTTCAAGTAATAATATGCCAAATAAGTTTGTGCATTGACATGCCCATGGTTTGCCGCTTGTGAAAACCAATAAAATGCTGCTGCGTCATCTGCAGAGACACCACCTTGCTGGCCAGTATACAAAAGACCCAGACTGTACTCCCCTTTCTCATCCCCCTGTTCCGCAGCTTTTTGATACCATTCCAGAGCTTTGTTTACATCTTTAGGGGTTCCTTTACCCGTCATGTATTGATATCCCAGATTAACCTGTGCCTTGCTATATCCTTGATCTGCAGCTTTTCTGAACCAGGTAAATGCATTTTCTTCACTAGCTTGAACCCCATCGCCAGTAGCGTACATTAAGCCAATATTTCTTTGCGCGATTGGATTACCCTGTTCCGCAGCTTTCATATACCATTTAAATGCTTCAGTAAAATTCTGGGTTACTCCTTTTCCTGTATCATATAAAAAACCCAGGCTTAACTGTGATAACGCATTATTTTTTTCAGCAGATTTTAAGTACCAGTTTCGTGCTTCATCATAGCTTTCGGGAACGCCATATCCATACTGATACATACGTCCTAACAGATACATGGCTTCCTCATTCCCTTCTTTGGCTGCCTGCATTAAATGAGGATATGCCGTTGTATAATCACCATTTTCATAAGCAGCAAATCCAATAAGTTCATCTGCGAATGCTGTATTTATTGCCAACAGCATTATTCCTAGAATAAACCCTCGCATGAGTTCTCCAATTCAACTCCCTTAACATAAAGATTAGAATATGGAGCCAACAAAGCAAGTAATTGAACAAAATTAGAAGGTTAATTACTGAGAACACCTGGTTCCTTGAAGAATTTTTTAACTCGTTGAAATAAGTTGTCGTTGCGAACAATGTGAAGCCGTACAGCATTTGAACGAAGATTCGAGCTGATTCGTTAACGCACGAAATAACGTATTTTTTGCAATAAATAAATTTTGCTCACAGTGCCTAAAGTTAAAAAAACAAGGAACCCGTGCATTCTGAATGTCTTGAAATCGGACATTTCTTGTGCCTTGTTGAGGATATCCCTTGTGTTATTCGGGATGATGGTTCCTGGTTTCGTCACTCTGAGCCTTGATAAGGATCTCGCAATCCAGACAGAACAAAGTTCAGAATGACGAAGTTTATGTATTTATAGAGGAGTTACACTATGGGCTGTTGACATTTCATTATGTTCAAGCCCACTTTCCGCGACTTGTTCGCGGAATCAATAGATCTTGCGCAAAACAAGAATATATTGCACCTATAAAGATTGAATTGGATCCCGCGAACAAGTCGCGGGACGACGAAACTTGAGTTGTCATCAGACCCTAATGCAGAAGCCTTATATTTATAAAGCTTCAAATATCGCGGCAGCACCCATTCCTGTACCTATACACATAGTAACCATTCCATAGCGACCTTTGGTTCTTCTTAAACCATGAAGTAATGTAGCTGTTCTGACTGCTCCTGTAGCACCCAGTGGATGTCCTAAAGCAATAGCACCTCCAAGCGGATTTACCTTATCTGCAGGTAGATCAAGTTCCTTGATCACGGCTAAGGCCTGAGCAGCAAAAGCTTCATTGAGCTCAATCCAATCCAGTTGATCCAGAGTAATTCCAGCACGTTTTAATGCAACAGGAATTGCTTTAATAGGTCCTATTCCCATAATTTCAGGAGGCACACCGGCAACGGCAAAACTCAATAGTCGTCCCATAGGCTTCAGATTGTATTTTTTCAATGCCTCTTCACTTGCAAGCAATGCAATTCCAGCACCATCGCTAGTCTGAGAGCTGTTTCCCGCGGTTACAGTTCCTCGCGCGGCAAATACAGGTCTTAGTTTGGAAATGACCTCATAGGAAGTATCCGCTCTTGGCCCCTCATCCATACTCACCATTTTTTTCTTGATGCTCACAGATGACGTATTAAGATCCGCATGTCTCACGGTGATCTCAATAGGACTAATTTCAGATTCAAAATCACCTCGTTGCTGAGCTGCTACTGCTTTTTTATGGCTCTCCGCAGCAAACACATCTTGTTGTTCACGTGATATTTCCCAACGTTTTGCAACATTCTCGGCCGTAATACCCATTCCGTATGCGATAGCGATGTCCTCATCCTTAAAAATCACAGGATTTGCTGTATATTTATTGCCACCTAAAGGAACCATAGACATACTTTCAACACCACCAGCCAAAGCTAAATGCATCTCTCCGTTATTAATGGATGCTGCCGCAGTGGCAATACTCTGCACCCCTGAAGAGCAAAACCGATTAATCGTCATCGCAGGTGTGGATTGAGGCAGATCAGCCAATAATGAAGCGATACGAGCGACATTCATACCCTGCTCGGCTTCAGGCATGGCACATCCTATTATCACATCCCCTATTTCCTGCCAATCTACAGATTGATGTTTATGGGTTAAACATCTGATCGTGTGAGCTAATAAATCATCGGGTAAAGTGTGGCGAAAAACGCCTCTTGGCGCTTTGCCAACCGGAGTGCGCAATACATCTACTATATAAACATTGGTCATTATTAAATCTCCTTCTTAATTGCGCAGTGGTTTACCAGTCTCTAACAAATGACTGATCCTTGCCTGAGTTAATGGAGTCTCAGCCAGAGTGATAAAAGACTTCCGTTCCAAAGTCAAAATCCATTCCTCATTGACCAGTGTGCCTTGATTTACATCACCACCACAAATCACTTTAGCTAGCTCATTTGCAAGAAAATAGTCATGTTTGGAGATGAAACCACCTTCTAACCAGTTGATTAATCCCGCCTGCAACCGAGCGTGACCTTCAATACCAGCCACTTTAAAGTGTTTACTGAGCGGAGGTAAATAACTTGCTGCCTGCATGGCTTTGACTTGAGCCAATGCTGCAAATAAGACTTCATCTGCATGCATCACAATAGAATCTGAATGACGCAAATACCCCATCTGCATGGCCTCCACTGCACTTCCAGCGACCTGTGCAGTTGCAATCTGTTGATAATAGGGTTGAATAAAAGTTAACAAATCTGCTTGCTGGGCATGATTGGCTGCACGCAATGCCATTTCCTTGCATCCCCCACCAGCAGGGATTACTCCAACGCCAGCCTCAACCAGACCTGGGTATGATTCAAATGAAGCCACTACTGCATCACAGTGCATCATCAATTCACAGCCACCACCTAAAGCCCTGCCCCTCAATGCAGCTATAGTAGGAATTGAACTATACTTTAAGCGCATGGCTACACGCTGAAATTGAGCAATCATATTATCCAGGGCTTGAAATCTGCCTTCCTGAATTAACATGGAAACACCACGTAAATCAGCTCCTGAACTAAAATTGGAGGCATCACGCTGATAGATAATGAGTCCCTGACATTGTCTCTCGGCAATTTCAAGAGACTCCTCCAGACCATCCAGAACGGATTGGCCTACGGTATTCGCCTTACTTTTAAAATTAACTACCGCTACATCATCTTTCAGATGCCACAAACACACGCCTTCATTTTCATAAATAACATCGACTGGATGCTGAGATTCTTTTAGTACACTATCATGGAAATATTGACGCTGATAAACAGGTAAGGAGCTTCGAGGTTGATACTGATTGTGTTGCGGTGAATAAGCACCTTCCTCTGTATAAAATAAATTAATAGCGTCCAGCCAACCAGGTAATGCTACATTATTTAACGATGCATTTGATTTAATGGATTGATTTATATACCCGGTCATCTTACGTAAATCAGCTAATTGCCAGGTTTCAAAAGGCCCTTGCATCCAGCCAAATCCCCAACGAATGGCTAAATCAACGTCTCTTACATTATCAGCAATTGATTCCAGGTGGTATGCGCAGTAATGAAATAAATCCTTAAAGCAAGCCGCTAAAAACTGAGCTTGTTTATCAGATGAAGAGACCAGATTGTGCATTCGTTCGACGGGGTCATTAATCTTCATTATTGCTTTCAGTTCATCACTCACTTCTGATTTGGAAGGAACATATGTGCCTGATTTTATGTCATAAACTTCAATGATTTTGCCATTTTTCCTATAAATCCCCTGGCCTGACTTTTGCCCAAGATGTCCTTCTTTTATCAAGCCCAGCAACCACTCAGGTAATTGAAAGCTGTTATGCCAGGGATCATCTCTAAGCTGATGATGCATGGTATGAATAACATGTTGCATGGTGTCCAAACCAACTACATCCATTGTTCGGAAGGTTGCAGATTTAGGTCTTCCCAATAGAGGACCTGTTAGAGCATCCACCTCATCTAATCCCATGTTCATCGCCATAGTGTGATGCAAGGTTGTTAACAGTGAAAAGACTCCAATGCGGTTAGCGATAAAATTGGGAGTATCTTTTGCCCTTATCACTCCTTTGCCTAAATGACTGGTTAACCAGGTTTCCAGATTGTCCAACAATCTTGGTGATGTGGTGCTTGCTGGAATAAGCTCGGCAAGATGCATGTATCGAGGTGGGTTAAAAAAGTGAACCCCACAGAAATTATGTCGATGCTGTTCTGGCAATACATCACATAAAGAATTAATACTCAACCCTGAGGTATTGCTTACCAGGATAGTCTTTTCTGACAGGTAAGGTGAGATTTTTTTATATAATTCTTCTTTCCAATCCAATCGCTCAGCGATAGCTTCAATAATTAAATCGCATGAAGACAAATCGGCCAGGTTATCCTTATAATTTCGAGCCTTTAGGTATGCGGCTGTTTGCGCTGACGCAAGAGGCGCAGGTTTTAACTTAGTCAAATTAGCGATTGCCTTGTCGATTAAACCATTAACTGGCCCCTCCTTAGCTGGCAAATCAAATAACAAAGTTTCTATTCCTGCATTAACACAGTGCGCAGCTATTTGAGCACCCATAACACCTGCACCCAGAACCGCGACTTTCTTGATGAAAAATGGTTCCTGCATTATTGTTTCCTCTTGATTGGTCATAAAATTAATAAAAATCACCGATTTTTTTAGCTAAACCAGGGGCTGTTGACAATACGAATTACCGCAGCTTGACCGCGGAATCCACAATCACCAGACTCAACCCTAGATCCCGCGGTCAAGCCGCGGGATTTCGGCTGAGATGTAATTCGGATCAACCCTTCGAATTTCCGCGGCTTGACCGCGGAATCCACAATCACCACCCCAAATCCTGGATCCCGCCGGCAAGCCTCGGGATTTCGGCAGAGATATAATTCAGCTCTACTCTTCGAATTTCCGCCTTAAGACAAATTAAATCGAATGCCTTGAGCCAAAGGCAGTTCATCCCCCCAATTAATGGTATTGGTTTGACGTCGCATGTACGCTTTCCATGAATCAGAACCTGATTCTCTACCCCCACCAGTTTCTTTTTCACCACCAAAAGCCCCGCCGATTTCAGCTCCTGAAGTACCAATATTGATATTTGCAATTCCACAATCACTGCCGCAAGCACTTAAGAACCGTTCGGCATTTTTTAGATTCTGGGTGAATAACGCAGAAGACAGTCCCTGAGGAACACCATTCTGCAGAGCTATTGCCTCATCTAAAGAGCGATAAGACATTACATAAAGAATAGGCGCAAAAGTTTCTTCTTGCACAATATCCCAATGATTTTTAACATCACAAACCAGAGTAGGCTGAACAAAGGAACCAGCATGATTTATAACATCACCACCAAAAACAATCTGACCGCCTGCTTCCTTGATTCTGGAAATTGCATTCTTAAATTGCTCTACGGCACCGTGATCAATTAAAGGTCCCATTAAATTACGACTGTCCAATGGATCACCAATAGTAATCTGCTCATACGCATGCTGTAATCTCTTGATAACATTCTGATACTGAGATTCATGAACAAACAGACGTCGCGTAGAAGTACAGCGCTGACCTGCAGTTCCCACTGCACCAAACACAATCGCGGGAATAGCCAAATGTAAATCCGCTGATTCATCGAGAATAATTGCGTTATTTCCACCCAGTTCTAAAATTGTTTTCCCCAGGCGTGCCGCAACTTTAGCTGAAACCTTTTTCCCTACAGCAGTAGATCCAGTAAAGGAAATTAATGGGATTCGTGCATCATCCACCATCGCTTCAACTACATCATGCGATTCAGGAATAATCAGGCTGAAGATTTCAGGGCAGTTATTGCTCCTCAAAACGTTATTGCATATATGTTGTACAGCCACAGCACAAAGTGGTGTCTTAGCCGAAGGTTTCCAAACAGTAACATTACCGCAAATGGCAGCTAAAAACGCATTCCAGGACCAAACGGCAACGGGAAAGTTAAATGCAGAGATTACTCCAATAATTCCATATGGATGCCACTGCTCATACATTCGATGATTTGGACGCTCTGAATGCATGGAATTTCCATACAACATTCTGGATTGCCCCACTGCAAAGTCTGCGATATCAATCATTTCCTGAACTTCGCCATCACCTTCCTGTTTCGACTTACCCATTTCAAGTGAAACCAGACTGCCTAAACTGTCTTTATGCTCTCTCAAAGCTTGACCAATTTGTCGAATAATTTCACCTCGCTTGGGCGCGGGGACTTTTTTCCAGGCCTCAGCCGCTTGTTCTGCACGATGCATAACCTGCTCATAATCATCCATAGTGCATGTGGCAATTTCAGCGAGTTTTTCTCCGTTTGCAGGACAAAATGAAGATAAAGTATGATGATGAAGTTTACTCTGCCAACCCTGACCACTAAAGGCGCCTGGATTGACTTCCTTGATATTTAATTGCTGTAATATTTCCACGGAAAGCTCCTAAGCGTAGTATTGACCAAAGCGATTATTCAGAACCCTATCCAGATGGAACTGTTCCTGTAAGATTAATCCTTTGTACTCATTTGCCTGACCCAATACCAAATCCACCACAGCACAAACACCAGAAGCAGTACTTACTTGAATAGCAGACCATTCCAAACCACGAATAGTTTCAGGATACACTTTTTTGACATAACTTTTTTCAGTCAACTCACCTTGCTTGATTCCTTCAACAGTCACATAAACAATAACTATGTCCTGATAAGTTTTAGGAATTGCGCTTTCCAATATGCGTTTTAGAGTAGATCGATCTTCATTTAATCGCAAATCATTCATTAATAAGCGCATTTTTTCACAATGCCCAGGATATCGCATTGTCTTATAATTCATGGATTGAACTTTACCCGAATAGAGCTCACCCAAACTACCCAGACCACCAGAAGTATTGAATGCCTCATATTCACAACCGTCGATTTGTATGGATTCCAAACCTTCCAGAGGCGCCATCACAACAGATTTGCCGGCTTCAATACCATAGCATGGATTTCCGTACTCATTAATCACCCCGTCAGTAGACCAGGTTAATGAATAATGAAGGGCATTATTAGCTCGCTGAGGCAGTGCGCCCACTCTTAATTTAGCATGATGGCATTGGTCAAATTCCTGCATCAGAGTGTTTGCCGCGATGCTGATGAAACCAGGAGCCAGACCGCATTGTGGTACAAATGCAGTTTCAGCATTCTCTGCGATTGCTTTAACCGCTTCGGTAACAGCAGTATCTTCGGTTAAATCAAAATAATGAGCTTTAGCAGCTTTTGCAGCAAGTGCCACATGTGTATTTAAAAAGTACGGTAAACTAGAAATGACTGCGATAATATTGTGTTTTTCTAAATAGGCTCGAGTGGATTGTTCATCTTTAACATCCAAAGCAACCGTTTTTATTTCAGGCAATGCGGCTAATAATCGTTTAACATCAGAACCATTAAAATCCACATCTGCCAAATGAACTTGATAAGACCCGCTATCAGCCAATAAACAAGCAATCAAGCTACCTATCTTCCCAGCACCAGTAATCATTACGTTATACATACAATCCCTCTCCTTTGTAAAACGTGTTTATCCTACACAAAATAAAACTGATTTGATAGACAGAACAAAAAAATCCATGCAGGAATGTAGTAAATTTTCAGTTGATAATCCTGCCATATCGCTTCTCTTTTCTATATAACTTGACCTTAATGGCTTAGTCATTTATCTTGACCACTTTAATCAATACGATTAGTTCATGAAGCCAGCAGCTCTTACCAACACCTTATTAATGGAATCTTCAATAAAGAACAATTATTTGACTTATCTTTCAGTTTTTTTTGCAGGTCTCTTGGGCCCTTTGGGGTTTGCCCCATTCCATATGCCCGGAATCACTATTATAAGTCTGGCGCTGTTATTTTCGTTGGCGCTCAACTGTACCAGGAAACAAGGTCTAATGCTCGGCTTCCTCTTTGGATTAGGTTATTTTGGTTTTGGGGTATCATGGGTTATTGTCAGCATCCACGATTATGGCGAATTAAACTATCTGCTCGCAGGAATAACGACTCTGGCTTTTATCGCCTACCTGGCATTATTCCCTGCTTTGGTTGTGTGGTTATTTAAAATACTTGAGCAACCTCCCTATAAACTGCTTACCCTGTTGTTGTTTAGTACTTTATGGTGTTTTAGCGAAATAATTCGAGCCTCCCTATTCAGCGGTTTTCCCTGGTTAATCGCCGGAACCACGCAAATCGATACCCCGCTTAAATACCTTGCGCCAATTATTGGCCTTCATGGTTTAAGTTTCCTGTGTGTCTTTCTTGCCTGCCTATTAGCGGTTGGAATTCGCGAACAATCAATCAGGCGTTTTTACTATCTCAGCGCTTTTGTCTTAATCCTAATCATTCCTGCTGCCGGCAAATACATCCAATGGACACAGGTTAAAAATGATCCCGTTTCTATAGGAGTTATTCAAGCCAACCTGTCCATGCGTGATAAATGGGATGAAAGTTTATTTTGGAAACTTTTAAAATATTACGAACAAACAACCGAACAGCTTTTGGGAAAACAATTAATTATTCTACCAGAGTCTGCAATACCCTTGCCTGCGAGCTATCTTGAGGATTATTTGGATCGTCTTCATGAGAAAGCATTAAAAGCAAAAAGCGCCCTGATTCTTGGTATTTTACAACCAACGGACACTAATGAGACACATTACCATAATTCGATCATAAGCCTCGGAACGGCACGAGGGGTACACGTTAAAAATCACCTTGTTCCATTTGGAGAATACATACCCAAGCCCTTTGTAGCAATTAATCGGTGGATGAATTTACCCGAACCCAATATCCTTCCAGGAAGACCACATCAGCCATTAATCAATGTCGCGAATCATCCCATAGCCAGTTTAATCTGTTATGAAATCGCTTATCCCAATATCGTCAGATTGCAGATGCCCATGGCTCAGTGGATCATTTCCATTAGCGATAACGGTTGGTTTGGCCGTTCACTCGCCAGCTATCAGCAGTTACAAATGGCACAAATGCTGTCTTTGCTTACTGGAAGATACCAGGTTGTAGTGAATAACGATGGATTATCCTCTGTAATTAATAATCAGGGAGAGGTTCTCGATAGCCTTCCACCCTTTAGTTCTGGTATTTTACAAAGTGAGATTTTTCCTGCCGTAGGATCCACACCCTGGATTCATTGGAATGAATACCCGGTGATTTTTTTATGCTCATTAATTCTTATTTTTGCACTACTTTTGCAGGTTAGACGATTAACTAAGCAATAATCTATTGCTGGCGAGGACAAGAGGGGTTATCCTAAGCGCTTTACAGTCACTAATTTAATTGGACTATGGATATTACCTATAAACCCCAAGAAGTTGAAGATCAAGCTCAACAATATTGGCATAAAAAACAATCATTTAATGTAACCGAAGATTTAAACAAAGAGAAGTTTTATTGTTTATCTATGTTCCCCTATCCCAGCGGAACCCTACACATGGGGCACGTCCGCAATTACACCTTGGGGGATGTTATAGCCCGTTATCAACGAGCCCTTGGTAAAAACGTCCTTCAGCCTATAGGATGGGATGCCTTCGGCCTTCCTGCTGAAAATGCCGCAATTAAAAACGGGATCCCGCCAGCAGTATGGACCAAGAAAAATATTGCTGCAATGAAAGAGCAATTTTTACGATTGGGTAATGCTTATGACTGGAAACGCGAATTAACCACCTGTGATCCTGAATATTATCGCTGGGAACAATGGTTTTTCATTCGATTATTTGAAAAAGGCCTGGTCTACAAAAAAAATGCCGTAGTAAACTGGGATCCAGTTGACCAGACTGTTTTAGCAAACGAACAAGTGGTTGATGGTCGGGGCTGGAGATCCGGTGCCTTAGTAGAACGAAAAGAAATATCGCAATGGTTTATAAAAATTACATCCTATGCTGATGAATTGCTGAATTCTCTGGATACTTTGGATGAATGGCCAGCTCAGGTAAAACAGATGCAGCGCAACTGGATTGGTAAATCCATTGGGACAGAAATCTATTTCAATGTAAATAATTACCCAAAACGCCTTAAAATCTATACGACTCGACCAGACACGCTGATGGGCGCAACGTATCTTGCAGTGGCAACCGATCATCCGTTAGCAAAGGAAGCAGCAACTCACAACGAAGAGGTTAAAGCCTTTTTAGACAGTTGCCAGGGAACAAAAATGGCCGAAGCAGAACTGGCCACTATGGAAAAACGTGGGATTGATACAGGAATGACTGCAGTTCATCCCATCACGGGTAAAGATATTCCTGTCTGGGTTGCCAACTTTGTCCTCATGCAATACGGCTCAGGAGCTGTAATGGCTGTTCCTGCTCATGACCAACGTGATTGGGAATTTGCCCATAAATACCAACTTCCAATTATAGAAGTGATAAAACCGGATCACGAGAAACAGCATGATCTGACTCAATCAGCTTATACTGGTGAAGGAACATTAATCAACTCAGGACAATTTGACGGATTACATTCTTCTCAGGCCGTGGAGTCAATCACCCAGTTTCTTGAAACGCATGAAGCAGGTAAAGCAACGATTAATTACCGTCTTCGTGACTGGGGTGTTTCCCGACAAAGATACTGGGGAACTCCTATTCCCATGATACTCTGTGAACAATGTGGCGTGGTACCCGTTCCGGAAGAGGAGCTTCCAGTCACATTACCAGAAAATGTAGAATTTACTGGTGCAGGCTCTCCTCTTGCGCAATGCCCTGAATTTGTTAACGTATCCTGTCCAAAATGCGGACAAGATGCAATTAGGGAAACTGATACCTTTGATACCTTCGTAGAATCTTCCTGGTATTACGCTCGTTTTGCCTGCAAAGGCCAGGAAAGTGCCATGCTTGACGATAGAGCCAAGTACTGGACACCAGTTGATCAATATATTGGCGGTATCGAGCATGCAGTCATGCATTTACTTTATGCGCGATTTTTCCATAAATTGATGCGTGATGAAGGTCTTGTTAATTCAGATGAACCATTTAAAGCCTTGTTAACCCAAGGTATGGTATTAAAAGATGGACATAAAATGTCCAAATCCATCGGCAATGTGGTTGATCCCAATCATCTGATTGATACCTATGGCGCGGATACAGCCCGTCTTTTTGTTATGTTCGCAGCACCACCAGAACAATCATTAGAATGGTCTGATGCTGCAGTTGAAGGCGCGCATCGTTTTCTCAAGCGAGTTTGGGCTTTTGCTCATCAACACATCAATTTATTCATTGATATTAATGACATTATTTTAAGTGGTAATGGTATTATCGATTGGCAACACACTGAAAATCGTTTAAAAAAATCACGACATGTTGTTCATCAAATACTGGCTCAAGCAAATAATGACTACGAGAGAAATCAATTTAATACCGTTGTTTCGGGTTGCATGAAATTATTTAACGAAATCTCATCGTATACCATCGAAACCGAAGACGATAAAATGTTCATCCATTCAAGCATGAGCATTCTGCTTAAATTGCTTGCGCCAATAACACCCCATATTTGCCACCATATTTGGCAGCAACTGGGCTTTGAAAAAGCAATTATTGATGCGCCATGGCCAAAAGTCGATAAAAGTGCGTTAAAAACAGAAGAAGTAGATTATGTGGTTCAGGTCAACGGAAAGCTAAGAGCGCAATTTACAGCAAGTGCTGAGGCTACAGAAGATGAATTAATTGAGGCAGCCAAGCAGCATGCCAAAAGTTTTCTGGAAAACCTTAGCATCAAGAAAGCTATAGTAGTCTCACACAGACAACTAATTAATCTGGTTGCAGGTTGATGAAAGCAAAATATTGCATCACCGTGCTTTTGACCATTCTTTTAACCGCCTGCGGATTTCATCTGCGTGGGATAATTGATGTTCCAGAGTGGCTCAACAATGTATCCATTATCTCCAGGGATGGAGATAAAGATTTAATTTCAAAAATGAAAACACAATTGGAAGGATACAAAATTGATGTAAATCCTGATCCTGCCACCGCAAAATATTGGTTAATTATCAATAAATCCAATGTACAGCAACAAATCATCAGTATTGGTGCCAGCACCAATCCAAGACAGTATCAATTAATAATGACTACTCTGTTTTCTCTACAAACATCGAAAGGTCAAATAATTAAAGCCCCAAAACAAGTCATGGTCACTCGTCAGCTCACTATCAATAATGACAGAATCCTAGGTTCTAACGAGGAGCAAGCTATTTTATTAAACGAAATGCACCAAGACACGGTTATCCAAATTCTTAACCGAATTAGCCATAAATAGTTGATTCTTTCTGTTGAGTTAATCACAATCGCAAACAGCATTTTGGTGGATGGATATAAACTTACAATTAAAAAAATATATCATGCAGATAAAACATCAATTGCTTAAACAGCAAATCCAGAAAAAACTTGACCCAGTCTACGTATTAACTGGACAAGATAACTACCTTATTGAGGATTCCCTTAATAGTATCAAGTCATCGATTAAACAGATGCATGACTGTGATGAAAAAATAATTGCCGTTCAATCTTCGGAAGACTGGAACACCGTGATGGAGGAAGCAAACAGTTACTCCTTATTTTCCGATACGATTTTACTCAATATTCTCTATGATAAAAAATCCATAGATGCTGCAGGAAAAAAAATTCTTACTGCATACCTTAACGCAATTAACCCTCGCTGCTTTATTATTATCAGAGCGCCAAACATTCCAGCAAAACAATTAACCTGGTTGTCCAATCACAATCAGGTTCTGGTCGTAGTAGCCTATCCATTAAGCTCGGATGCAATGAAAAGCTGGATTCAATCTCAATTTAAATTGAACTCATTGAATAGTACCCCTCAAATAGCCGACCTAATTTACCAATATACTCAAGGAAATATGCTTGCTTGCGCTCAGGTAATTGAAAAAATTGCCTTATGCAACCCTCCGGGTAGCCAGATTACATCTCAATTGGCATTAGAGCACTTATTCGATCAGTGCGATTATTCTCTGTATGAACTGGTTGATGCATGCCTGCTAGGACAAGCAGATAAAGCAATCCAAATCCTGAGACAAGCGGTTAACAGTAAATCTGAACCAACATTAATTTTATGGATGCTTACTCAAGAGGTACGTTTATTACTCCAGTTATCTTCTTTGGTTCGACTAGGAACAAATATTAAAAACGCCTGCAGTGAATTAAAAATCTGGGCTCAACGAGTCAATTTATATCAATTAGCCATCAAGCGATTCGATGAGATGCATTTACAGCAGCTGCTCTGTTATTGTAAAGCTATTGATGAACAGATCAAATCCAGCCTCAATACCCAGGTATGGAATTCCCTGGAAAAACTGACCCTGTCTCTTAGTTTAGGAACGCAATGCACAGTATAGCAATCTTTGGAGGAACCTTTGATCCGGTTCATAACGGGCACATCGAAACAAGTATTACCCTGCAGAATTATTATCAATTTAATTCCTATTATTTTCTGCCCTGTAAAATACCGGCAATAAAACCCCCTGCACATGCGAGCAATGAACAAAGAATAGAAATGCTCAAGCTGGCTTTAAAAAAACTGCCAGAGTTTAGTATCGATTTAAGAGAAATCAATCGCGACTCTCCGTCCTATATGGTTGAAACTTTACAAAGCTTTAGAAAGGACTATCCACACGCATCAATTAGCTTAATCATTGGATATGACTCTTTTCTTTCATTGCCTCAATGGTATCAATGGAATCAAATCAAAGAACTAGCCAATCTGGTAGTCATTAACAGAGAGCACTACAAGAGAACTCCTGTACCAGAAGCCCTTGCACACCTCATTGCCGCTAACAAAAATTGTTCTAAAAAAGAGTTATTAAACAGTGAATCAGGAATCATCTGCTTTTTTGATGCAGGAGATTATGCAATATCGTCAACTGATATACGCAATAAACTAAAACAAAACCTGGATGTTAATAAAGAATTACCCAAAAAAGTTTATGAGTACATTAAGTTGTGGGCATTGTATCAATAATGTTTTCGGTTTGATCTACAGCTTTAACCTGTTTAATAAATTCAGGCAAATGAGCGTAGAGCAATGAAACCACGGGATCAAAACGCGCATAAAGCTTTGAATCATTAGAGTACTGTTGATACGGCAAGGAAGTCATTTTAACTGCAACCATAAGAAGCGCAACGATAAACACACCTCGTACAAATCCAAATCCCATACCCAAGGTTCTATCCGTACCACTTAATCCGGCACGTTTTAATATAAAGCTGAGAATGGCATTAATCACACCGCCTACGAATAAAGTGCCGAACATGATGATTATAAAAGCAATAGCGGTGCGTGCTGATTGTTCCTGTATATAAGATTGAAGCCAGGGATCGAGACTTTGCGAATAGTTAATTCCTAACCATATAGCCAGAACCCAGACGCACAATGCGACGAGCTCTTTTACAAATCCTCGAAATAATCCAGTCAAAACGGATAAACTAATGACAGAAATGATGGCAATATCAACCCATTGTAGTTGCATGGTTAACTCACTCCGGTATTCACAATGAAGCCATTAAGCTGCATGGCACTAGCTAATTGATTTTTTAATTTCATTACATCCAGTTTGCGAGGGGAGTGCCCAACGTATACTTTATATACGGCTCCATTTCTGCTGGCAGTCTTTATAAAATTCGCTTTATAGCCCTTGGTTTGTAAGCGTTTTACCAGTGATTGTGCATTGGATATTTGGGAAAAAGATGCCAATTGAAGCGCGTATAAGTCTTTTTTATTTGCAGGGATGTTTTTGGCTTTGGCGACAGAAAGCACTTTTGTCGATTTTGGAATCGGTTTATTGCGTGCGGCGACAACAGGTGCTGGACTTTTACGTTTTACGGCAGCTGCAGCTACGGTTTGTTTCACTACGGTTTGTTTCGCTATCGTTTGCTTTGCAGTGGATTTAGCAGCCTGATTTAATGCAAGTTGAACTGGTTCTGATTTAAGTTCAGGTTCAATGTTCGCCACTGAAACAGCCTTATTCGTATTCACCAGATCGGACTTAATTGGTTCTGCCCGAACCAACTCAGACAACTGATTCTCATCAGAAACCGCAGGAATTTTAACTTTAGCGACCTTGATGGTTTTAAAAACATCCTTCTCATTGGTAGAAACCACATCAGGTACTAAAGGTTTTGGTGGTAATTTGATATTAACACTGTAATTATTTTCAAGATTTTGGCTGGATTTTTTCAAAACGGCAGGTGCAAATATTGCGCCTAATGAAATAATAACGGCCAAACCAATTAAACGATGTTTCAGTTTCTCATCCATTACCAGTTTCATTGACTCTCCTTCTGCTCCAAAGTGTTATGTTGGGCAGCCATTACCTGACTAACCGTAAAAAATGAACCATAAACAACAATTAAATCTCCAGCTTCAGCATTATTCCAAGCCTGTTCAAAAGCAAGAAGCGGAGAATTGTAGCATAAATCTGCACCAATTTCTGCCCCCTTGAATTGCGACAACAGAAAATCTGCGCTGGCAGCTCGTTTGTTATCTAATTGTGCAGGATACCATCGATCAACACAATCCCTTAGAGGTATAATTAAACCAAAAATATCTTTATCTCTCAATGCGGAAAATACTGCATGTACCTTACTTTTGATTCTCAAGTGTTTGACTCGCTCTGCCAAGAGACGGGCAGATTGAGGATTATGCGATACATCGTATAATACAGTTACATCCCCCCTTTTGCACAACTGCAATCTTCCTGGCAAAAACAAAGACTTCATTGCAGCACGATAATGTTCATTTGATACAGGTAATTCCCCTTCCAGCAATAAACAGGCGCTAATAGCAGCGGAAGCAGATTTTAGTTGTATGCAAGGAATTGGCAGTTCAGAGATCGTTCTGCCTGCAAAATCAAAGCTCCAAATCGACTCATGAAGCTGGAATGAAAAATTCCTTGAATACAAAAAACTCGGTGAATCAAGGTCTTTTGCCACATGAAGAATGCTTGCGGGAGGATTTACATCTGCATAAATAAATGGTTTTTTCAATCGCAAAATACCGGCTTTTTCATTGCCTATGGCTTCCAGAGTGGTACCCAAAAACTCCTGATGATCGTAGTCAATAGTCGTAATAATTGCTAAGTCTGTATCAATAATATTTGTCGCGTCCAGTCGACCGCCCAATCCCACCTCAAGAATCAGCACGTCAAGATGTTGATTTTTGAAATACCATAATGCAGCCAATGTCGTCATTTCAAAATAGGTCAGATGAACGTCATCGCGTCCCTGTTCTATAACCTGAAAAGCATGACACAAATCCTTATCCGCTATAGGCTTTAAATTGACTCGAATGCGTTCATTAAACTGGATAAGATGCGGGGAGGTGTATGCCCCAACCCGATACCCGGCGGTATGGTATATTGTTTCAAGAGCAGATACTGTAGAGCCTTTACCATTAGTACCCGCCACAGTAATTATTTTACAATCCAGGGCAAGCAGATCTAATTCTTTTGCTACTGCCCTGATTCGTGTTAAACCCAATTGGATTTCCTGAGCATGACGGGATTCCAGATTAAGTAACCACTGGTTTAAATCCCACTCACTTGACGGACTAGGCAAATTGACTCCCTAAATTTTTACCCGTCAATTTGGCGACTAATTCAGAAATCGTAGAACGCAGATTCTTGCGTTCAACTATCATGTCTATATGTCCGTGCTCCAGCAAAAACTCACTTCGTTGAAATCCTTCGGGTAATGTTTGTCTCACAGTCTGTTCAATAACTCTGGGACCTGCAAAACCAATTAAAGCATTAGGTTCCGCTATAATGACATCCCCCAGACTGGCAAAGCTGGCAGAAACACCACCCATAGTTGGATCAGTCAATACGACAATAAAAGGCAATCCGGTTTCAGCGAATTTAGCCAAAGCAGCTGAAGTTTTAGCCATTTGCATTAAAGAGAACAAACCTTCTTGCATCCGAGCGCCGCCACTTGCAGTAAAACAGATGTAAGGGCGTTTTTCCTTGGTAGCAATATTGATTGCACGAACAAATTTTTCACCGACGGTTGCCCCCATTGAACCACCCATGAAATTAAATTCAAAAGAGCTGACTACAATGGGTTGTTGGGATAAGGTTCCCTTAACAACAACAAGAGCTTCTTTTTCACCAGTAGCTTTTTGAGCTTGGGAAATTCTGTCTTTATATTTTTTAGAGTCCCTGAATTTTAATCTGTCTTGCGGCTCAAGATGTGCTGCAATTTCTTCCTGACCAGCCTCGTCAAGAAACTGAGCAATTCGTGTGCGCGCTGAAATTCGATGATGAAAATTGCATGATGGACATACCATGAGGTTTTTTGCCAGCTCAGTACTGTAAAGCACTTCATTACATCCTGAACATTTAACCCATAATCCTTCAGGAACCCCTTTCTTCTGTGAGGTTTCAGTACGTATCCTGGACGGTAATAGTTTTTTAAACCAGCTCATAAATTAGAACCTATATATATAGTGAATCGATTATTATTATACACAAAAGAGAAGATATACTTAACACATCATGCTCTGCCATTCATTATCAGGAACCAAGTGACCAAGTCATGGGACTAAAACTTCCAGATACAGCCCCCTGATGGGATCACATTCACGTTCCGCATTTTCTCATTATTAATGATTTAAATCTACCCAACACATGCTCTACACCACTTTTAACTCATAATGACCAAAATCATAACATCCTAATTTTATTAGCCAATTTTTTGTATTTTTTAAAAAAGTGTACTAAGCGCACTAAAGTTTTTCGGGTCTGTTCCGATAACAATAGTGGGTACGGTAAATTTGCAAGAAAAATAATGAATTTATCGAACAATAAACAAGGATTCAGGTCTGAGGAGACTAAATCATGGCTCAAGTAATTAATACCAACGTAGCGTCGTTGACGGCCCAAAGAAACCTCGGGGTGTCAGGGAACGCAATGCAAACATCAATTCAACGATTATCATCCGGTTTTAGAATTAACAGCGCAAAAGATGACGCTGCCGGTTTGGCAATTTCTCAACGTATGACGGCCCAGATTCGCGGTATGAACCAGGCTGTTCGAAATGCTAATGACGGTATCTCACTGGCTCAGGTAGCTGAGGGTGCGATGCAAGAAACGACCAACATCCTGCAACGTATGAGAGAATTATCAGTACAGTCCGCAAACTCAACTAACAACTCATCTGACCGTGAATCTATTCAGAGTGAGGTATCACAATTACAAAGTGAGTTAGATCGTATTTCTAATAATACAGAATTCAACGGTCAAAGAATTCTGGACGGCTCATTCACTAACGCCAGTTTCCAGGTCGGTGCGAACGCTAACCAAACCATTTCGTTCAGCATTGGTAGTGTTAAAGCATCCTCAATTGGAGGTATTGCTACTGAAACAGGTACTGAGGTATCTGGAGCTGCAGCTACTGACATTACGATTTCCATTGGAGGTGGTTCATCCACGACCATCAACTCATCTGCCGGATTTGCAGGCTCGCTTGATGGTCAAGACGGTACATCTGCATATGCTAAAGCTGCTGCCATTAACGATGCTGGGGTAGCCGGATTATCTGTAACTGCATCTACTTCCGGTACTCAAACAGTAGGAGCCATCGGTGGTACTGCTGCTGATACTTACAACTTGACAATTAACGGTGTTGCGATATTCACTGGTCAGGACGTTGCAACAGCAATGACCAACTCCACCCTCCGTGACGCAATCAATGGTGTAAGTGATCAAACTGGTGTGATTGCAAGCTTAAATGGTGGTGACTTAACCTTAACTGCAGCTGATGGTCGTAATATTACCGTAACTGAAAGTGGTACCGGTTTTACTGCGGGTACTGATGGTATAACTGTTACAGGCGGTGACTTCGATGGTGTATTACGGGGAAGCCTGTCAATAAGCGCTACAGATACAATCAACATTGGTGGTACAGTAGCTACTGTTGGCCTGAGCGCTGCAATTGCAAAAGACTCTCTAGGAATTGACTCTCTGGATGTGAGCACTGCCGATGGAGCCCAAACTGCAATCAAGCGTATTGACTCAGCATTGAACAGTGTAAACGCCAACCGCGCAAGCATGGGTGCGTTGCAAAACCGATTTGACTCTACAATTGCTAACCTTCAAAACGTATCAGATAACTTATCCGCTGCTCGCAGTCGGGTTCTTGATGCTGACTACGCTGCAGAAATGGCAAATTTAACCAAGAATCAAATCCTGCAACAAGCTGGTACAGCAATGTTGGCTCAAGCGAACAGCATGCCACAATCTGTTCTATCCTTGTTAGGTCGGTAATGAAGTAACAATTAAGGTGCAGCGTTTGCTGCACCTTAATTAGTTTGTACCCCAAAGTAATTTGGGTATAAAGGAGTATGAAATGAAAATTGAATCTACACCTTCAATCAGTCAAACAAACCAGAATGAATCTCTGCTTGACGCAGATGAAGTTGCCAGTGTGGAGCAACAAAGCACTGTAGGTTCTGTCAAGGATCCTGAAACAAAGCAGACATTGGATGAAGCAACAGGTCTGATTCAGACCATTGTTTCCGATAAATTGTCAGATAAAGTAATACGCAAAATGCCATCAGATGAATACTTGCATTTATTAAGTTTGCTTGATGAAATAATAAGTGGTTCTATAGATAAGCACGTTTAATAAATGGACCTGTTCAATGTGAATTAATAAAGAGTACCATTTTAAACCAATTTAATTAAGGGACTATATGAGTTTATCATCACCAGGCGTGGGTTCAGGACTAGATGTAAAAACTTTGGTTGATGCATTAGTCAAAGCCGAAATTACACCAGCACAGGTCCGTCACGACAAACAGTTAACTAACGTAAACACTGAATTGTCCGCAATTGGACAATTAAAAAGTTATTTATCTAATTTCCAGGCCTCTTTAACCAAGTTATCGGACTTAAGTCAGTTTTATAACATGAAATACTCTATGAGCGATCAGGATTATTTCTCAACATCGATAACACCACAGGCAGTTAAAAGTTCATACCAGATTGAGATTCAAAAGCTGGCTCAACAACAAAGCCTTGCCAGTAACTACATGACCAATACCGGCAGCGGTACTATGACGATAAATTTTGGCACCTATAATGGCGATAAGACCGTATTTACTCCTAACGCTACAGCCACGCCCTTATCCGTTACGATTGCTCCAGGAAGCGACAGTCTTGCCGCAGTACGTGATGCTATTAATAACGCAGGAACATCCGTAACCGCCAGTATAGTACAAGACAATACGGGATCGCGGCTTACCCTAACCTCCTCAAAAACCGGCGAAAATTATGCTATGAAAATTACGGGAGACATTGCTGCATTAAATTATGATCCTACAGCAGGGATCAATGCGTTAACAGAAACAATAGGTGCACAAAACAGTCTTGTAAAGATTAATGGACTAACATTAAGTCAAAGCAGTAACCAGTTACAGGATGCGATAGCCGGTGTCACACTTAACTTAAAAAAAGCAGAGATTGGAAAACAGATCACGTTAAATGTTGATGATAATAAAGATCAATTGTCCAGTTTGGTGAATGATTTTATTAAACAATATAATGACACGATGACCTTTCTCACCAATTTAACCGGTTACAATTCTACAACCAAACAAAGCGGAGTATTTCAGGGTGATCCTCAATTTCGAAGTCTGAAGCTCAATCTGAACAAATGGGCTACCAGTCCAATAAACACTGGATCCAGTCCTATCAAATCATTAGCTGATTTAGGTATTACCACCAATAAACAGGGTTTATTGGAAATCAATCAAGATAAATATAAAAAAATCCTTGACACTAATTATAAAGATATTGGTTCCTTGTTTGCAAAAACAGCCTCAGCAACTGATGCAAACATTCGAATCAAATCAGTCAATACGAATGTAAAAGCAGGCTCTTATGATGTAGCTCTGAGTGAGTTTACACCAGGCGTCAGTATGTCAGGAACTATCGGTTCTCTTTCTGCGACCTCCTCTGACGGTATCACGCTAAAAGGGAGTGGAGCACTGAGCGGATTATCCCTCAACGTCCTGTCTGGCTCTACTGGATCACGAGGACAAGTGGTAGTCACAGATGGCATCGCAGTATTAATGAATTCATTAATAGATTCTTATATGGGTACCGAAGGAGACTTAAATGTCAGAGCAACTCAGTTAAACAATCAGGTGAAACAGTTGGGAAAAGTTCAAGACGTTATCGATACACGCAGCGACTCCATTCAAGCCAGGTATTTAAAACAATTTACTGCGCTTGATACACTGCTGACCCAACTTCAAAACACCAGCGGATTTTTAACTCAGCAATTGGCTAATTTACCCCAAATTAAAAAATAAAATGAGACTACAGAGATGAAAAATCCATACGCACAAATTTCAAATCAATACAAATCAATTGAATTGCAAACTCGTATTGATACGGCATCCCCTCATGAACTCATTGAATTACTCCTGCAAGGGGCGCGATCGCATATAGCCACCGCACAAGGAAATATCCAAAGGAAACAAATTAAGGATAAGGGTGAGCACATTGGAAAAGCAATCACCATTGTAGAAGGTTTAAAATCAAGCCTGAATCAGGATCAAGGTGGTGAAATCGCTGTAAATCTTCACAAGATATATGAATACATCCAGCATATATTGCTGAAAGCCAATCTGAACAATGATGAAGATTTGTTAGCTCAGTCGAATATGTTGCTCGCTGAAATTCATCAAGCCTGGCAATCTATAAGTTCCAGTGCTGAATCTTAGGTTCTGTTGATAATTCAAATTTCGACGTCCCGCGACTTGTTCGCGGGATCCAATTCAATCTTTATTGGCGCAATATATTCTTGTTTTGCGCAAAATCTCTCGATTCCGCGAACAAGTCGCGGAAAGTAGGCTTGAAAATTATGAAATGTCAACAGCCCTTAGGTTCTGTGAACGAATTTTTAATCTATTGCAAATAAGTCGTCATTGCGAACAAAGTGAAGCAATCCATTACAGCGTGTTAGCGAAGATTCGATCTGGATTGCTTCGCCAACATTCGCAATGACGGTTTTTTATGCAATAATTAAATTTTGTTCACAGAACCTAGTATTTAAGTAATATCCATTAAAAAATGTTAAGTAAATATACTTTTTGCCGCTATAAAAGATACGATGAATAAAAAATTGAAATCATTATGAACAAAATTTTGATATCAATATCCGCACTGCTTGGGTTTATGTTAACGAGTCACACCAGCTTTGCCTATGTTCGTTACGGCGAAACCTTATGCAATAAACCTGATTATTTTTGTATGAAAGTTAAAAATGGAGAAAGCTGGGAGGAATTATTTCCCAATATTGAAGAAAGAGATATAGTTCGACGCATAAATCGTATGAATATTAGCTTAAAACCGGGAATGACGATCGCCATTCCTAAAAACATAGAGCGCCTGACTATATATGATGTATCTCCTTTTCCGCGCTATATAGAATCTGACGGCGAAAAAACCATCTATGTAAGCCAAAAAAAATTAGCCTGGGGAGCTTATGATGAAGATGGAGAACTGCTCTGGTGGGGACCCATTTCTTCAGGAGTGGGAAAATGTAATGTTGCCGATGGCTGTGGCACCCCTACTGGCTCGTTTCGCATTATTAGAAAACAGGATATAGACTGTGTCTCAACGGTATTCCCGCGCAGAGCCAATGGAGAAAGCGGCGGCGCTTTAATGCCCTACTGCATGCATTTTTTTAGAGGATTTGCCTTACACGGAAGCTATGATGTTCCCGGCTACAGAGCTAGCCATGGCTGTGTTCGAATGTTCATAGAGGATGCCCGATGGCTCAACGAAGAATTTATTGATCTTCCAGGTGGTGGAATGAAGGGAACTCGCGTGGTTCTTGATGCTCCCGATGACCCTAATGAGCAATAAGTACTCATACCCAGCTCAATAGACAAATAAAGAACAAAATGGTACTATTTTAATGAGTGATATTTGTCTTTAGGTATGCTAACTTATAAAGTTGACTTTGTGATTAAAAAAACCGCACCTCTGACGGAACCTAAAGGGATATTGTACCCCCCGTCTTTTATCGTTTTTGTTTGGTCTGTAATTCTCGCAAAATCAAATTACCTTGGTAAACCTGGAGATCAATAAAATAATGGCTCATTATAATACACAGTCAGAATCAGTGCAGACAACTGCTATTCGATCCTTTATGCCCTGGATGGTTTGGGGTTTAGGATGCCTATTTTACTTCTACGAGTGTCTGCTACAAGTTTCTCCCAGTGTCATGAGCAATGAATTAATGAGAGATTTCTCAGTAACCAGTCAAACTCTGGGTATACTCTCCGGAGTATATTTTTACTCCTATGCTGCCATGCAATTGCCCGGTGGAGTATTAATGGACTATTTTGGTCCTCATCGCCTGTTAACTGTAGCTACAGTAGTGTGTGCCCTCAGTACAATAGCTTTTGGTATGACTGATAATTTTTTTATGGCATGCATTGCTCGACTTATGATTGGTTTTGGCTCTGCTTTTGCAGCAGTTGGTACGATGAAATTAGCGGCAAACTGGTTTCCAGCACAAAAATTCGCTTTATTGACAGGTCTCATGGTCACTATTGGAATGTTGGGAGCCATAGGCGGAGAAACGCCCCTGGCCCTCCTCATTGATGGCTTTGGCTGGCGTCATAGCATGATCATCATGGGCGTCATTGGAATGCTCCTTGCAGTTTTAATCATTTTAATCGCCCGAGATACCCCTAAAAATTATAAACCTCCAGTACACCAACATCCGGTTGACGATGAAGAACGCTTGCTACCTAGTTTAATAGCTTTGATCAAAAACAAACAACTATGGCTTGTTGCCACTTATGGTGGCCTTATGTATATGGCAACACCCGTTTTTTGTGGACTATGGGGCGTTCCTTTTCTAATGAATAAAATGTTGATTGCCAAATCAACAGCAGCAAATTATATTTCGCTTGTATTTATTGGATGGGCGATAGCCAGTCCTCTATGGGGGATATTCTCCAACCGCATCGGTTTACGAAAACCCCCTATGTATATAGGATGCATTGGCGCGTTACTCTGTTCCAGCATCTTTATTTTTGTTCCTGTCAGCTCATCATTGATAATGCAAGTCCTGCTCCTTGCCTTTGGGATTTTTTCGGCTGGCTTTCTGCCTGCATTCTCCGTTGCAAAAGAGTTGTGTAACAAGAAATACGTTGCTACAGGACTGAGCTTTATGAATATGATGAACATGGTGGGCATTGCTCTGGCACAACCCCTGATAGGTTATGTTCTCGATAAAATGTGGCAAGGTGAAATGAGTGGTACCATTCGAGTTTACCCACTTGCTGCGTACCATACCGCCTTGGCAATACTGCCTTTGGGTATGATCATTGCGCTGCTTATTTTACCAAAAATTAAAGAAACCTATTGCCAAAGTGTACATTAATGAAATAATACGGCGTTTTAAAAGTAGAAAATTATGGCTAAAAAATTATATATTAAAACCAATGGTTGCCAAATGAATGAATACGATTCATCAAAAATGGCAGAAGTCTTAATGGAATCTCATGGTTTGGTTAAGACCGATCAAGTAGATGACGCTGACGTCATATTGCTGAATACTTGCTCTATCAGAGAAAAAGCTCAAGAAAAAGTATTTTCACAGTTAGGTCAGTGGCGAGAATATAAGGCAAAAAATCCTCACGTTGTTATAGGTGTTGGAGGATGTGTAGCCAGCCAGGAAGGGGCTGATATTATAAAAAGAGCTCCTTTTGTTGATATTGTTTTTGGTCCTCAAACCTTGCACAGGCTCCCTGCTCTGTTGAATGAACGTCTTGAAAAAAACAAATCAGTTGTTGACATCAGCTTCCCTGAAATTGAAAAATTTGATCATCTACCTGCCCCAAGAGCTGAGGGTCCAACAGCTTTTGTATCGATTATGGAGGGTTGCAGCAAATATTGCAGTTTTTGCGTGGTTCCCTACACCCGCGGAGAAGAAATCAGCAGACCATTTGATGATGTGCTGGCTGAATGCTACCAACTTGCAGCTCAAGGCGTAAGAGAAATCAATTTACTGGGACAAAATGTGAATGATTATCGTGGAGCCATGGAACACGGGGAAACCGCTGATCTGGCACTATTAATTCACTATATCGCTGCAATTGAGGGAATTGGTCGAATTCGCTTTACTACTTCTCATCCTTTAGCTTTTTCGGACAATCTAATCAATGCTTATGCTGAAGTTCCTGAACTGGCCAATCATTTACATCTTCCTGTTCAAAGCGGTTCCGATCGTATTTTAGGATTAATGAAACGAGGTTATACCGCTCTTGAATTTAAATCCAAAATCAGAAAATTACGTAAAATCCGCCCTGATATCCGGTTGTCTACCGATATTATCGTAGGTTTTCCTGGTGAAACAGATAAAGATTTCCAGGACACTATGGATTTGGTTCATGAGATTGGTTTTGATACTTCGTTCAGCTTCATCTATAGCCCAAGACCAGGAACGCCTGCGGCCAATTTACCTGATGACACTCCGTTGGAGGTAAAAAAACAACGCTTGCAAATCTTGCAAAATCGATTGTTACTAAATGCTTCTCGTTACAGCCAATCCATGATAGGCACTACCCAAAGAATTTTAGTTACCGGATTTTCCAAAAAAGATAATAATCAATTGGCTGGCCGTACTGAATGTAATCGTGTGGTCAATTTCGAAGGCGCAGAACAGCTTATTGGCCAATTTGTCACACTACAAATTACTGACGCGTTGCCAAATTCATTGAGAGGACGCCTGACCGAAGTTGAGATGCAACCAGTCTGATGATAGAACACATTCAAAAGCAAATTACAATTCCTCGCGAGTATCACAGTCAACGTATCGACAGTGTACTCGCTCAACTGTTGCCGGAATATTCACGCTCACAAATCAGCAACTGGATCAAATCTGGTGCGGTGACATTAAATAACAAGCCATGTAAACCCAAAGACAAAACACTGGACGGAGATCTGATAAAAATTCATGTTGATTTGAATAGAATCGATACTGATTTTACCCAGTGCGAACCAGAATCTATTCCCCTTGATATCATATACGAAGATGACGATGTTCTGGTTTTAAATAAGCCTGCGGGGCTAGTGGTGCATCCAGGTGCAGGGAATAAAGAACATACTTTAGTCAACGCCTTGCTGCACCATGCATCAGCTCTTCAACATTTGCCGAGAGCAGGAATAGTTCACCGTCTGGATAAAGATACAACAGGATTATTGATTGTAGCAAAATCACTAATGGCGCATACCTCTTTAATTCGCCAAATGCAGGCACGCGACATAAAACGAAACTACATCACCTTGGTACTCGGTCATGTGATATCTGGAGGAACGATTGACACAGGTTTTGGCAGACATCCTAGAAACCGGCTTAAGATGGCAGTTACTGGACAAGGCAGACAGGCTATTACTCATTATGCAATTAAAAAACACTATAATGACTTCACGCTTTTAGATGTGAGCCTGATGACAGGAAGGACTCACCAAATCAGGGTTCACCTGGCTCATATCAATCATCCTGTTGTTGGTGACCAACTTTATAATGGACGAATCAAATTCCCGCTGAATGCCAACGATCAATTAAGAATGCAACTTCAGCAATTTAAACGACAAGCACTTCATGCTTGCTCCATTACCTTTCGTCACCCCAAGACAGAAGAGGAATTGACATTTAAAGCCCCAATGCCTGATGATTTCAAATTATTGCTGGAAACCCTGGATGAGCATTATGAATACTAGATTAGCCAATTGGTCCGCTCCACGAAATATTACAGCCTTATCGACTACTCGCCTGTCAGGGTATAGTGTCTCGCCGTATAATGAAAATAATCTTGGTTTACATGTAGGTGATGATCCCCTGCATGTTATGAAAAACAGAGAACAGCTGAAAGAGATTTTGCGTCTTTCGGAAGAGCCTGTCTGGTTAGAACAAACACACAGCACCACATGCGTCATTCCTGAAGCAGACTCGAATCGGTGTGCCGATGCAGCAATAACTCGCTCCCCATTACATCCCTTAGTCATTCTGACAGCAGATTGCCTCCCCATTACTCTGTGCAACGTACAAGGTGATGAAATCGCAGCCATCCATGCCGGTTGGAAGGGTTTATTTAATGGGATTGTAGAAAACACTCTGTCTAAAATGAACAGCGATACGTCAGACTTACTGGCCTGGATTGGTCCGGCAATCTGCCAAAATTGTTACGAAGTGGGAGATGAAGTACATCAATCCTTTACTGAAAAATACCCTTTAAGTCATGTAGCATTTAAACCCACGGGCAGCAAATGGCTTGCAAATTTGCCTAAAATTGCCAAATTAATCCTTAATTTACATGGAGTAACAGCGGTTTATCAGTCGGATTTATGTACTTTTGAATTAAAAAATGAGTTCTATTCCTATCGTAGACAATCACAAACAGGTAGAATAGGTACTTTTATCTGGTTTAACGATCAACCTCGGGATGAATAAAATGATAAAACACTTAAAGTTATTAGCAAGCACCTTACTTCTCTTAACAGTCTCTTTAGCAGTGCAAGCTGATGAGACTGTTATGCCTAATTTGGCACCCGTTTTAAAAAACATAATGCCAGCAATTGTTAATGTTGCCGTCCAGGGTTATTTACCCAATGACGCCTCAGCCTCAGGAAGTGATGATGATGCGGCTCCAGAAAACAAGCGTCAGTCTCGAGTTCCTGATAAAGGCCGTAAATTTGAAAGTATTGGATCTGGCGTCATCATAGATCCCAAGTCAGGCGTCATTGTCACCAATGACCATGTTATACGTAACGCCAATTTAATTACCGTAACCCTTCAGGATGGAAGACGTTTGAAAGCACGCTTGATTGGTGGAGACAGCGAAACGGATCTGGCTGTACTTAAAATTGATGCAAAAAATTTAAAATCACTGGTAATTGGTGATTCAGATAATTTGCAAGTAGGTGATTTTGTTGTTGCAATAGGTAACCCATTTGGGTTAAACAGCTTTGGTAACAGCCAATCGGCTACTTTTGGTATCGTTAGCGCACTGAAACGCAGCGATCTGAATATTGAAGGTGTAGAGAACTTTATTCAAACTGATGCAGCGATTAATCCAGGAAACTCTGGAGGAGCGCTGGTTAACACTAAAGGCGAATTGATAGGAATTAACACCGCCATCATATCCCCATACGGCGGGAACGTCGGAATAGGATTTGCCATCCCAATCAACATGGTTAAAGATGTTACCCAACAAATTATCAAGTTTGGTTCTATCCATAGAGGGCTGATGGGAATCTTTGTTCAGCACTTAACTCCAGAATTAGCACAATCTATGGGGTATCCTGAAGACGTCCAGGGAGCGCTGGTATCACAGGTTAATGAAAATTCTCCTGCTGAAATTGCCGGATTAAAAGCGGGTGATATCATAGTACAAATTAATGATACCAAAATCACTCAAGCAACTCAGGTTAAAACAACGATTAGTTTATTGCGGGTCGGATCTACAGCAAAAATCATGATTTTACGTGATAATAAGCCCTTGACATTAAATGCCGAAGTGACTGATATCAAAAAACATGAGCAAAAACTGCAATCCAACAATCCATTTCTTTATGGACTGGCTCTACGCAATTTTGAACAAGAATCACCGCCTCACGGTAATGTTATTGGAGTACAGGTTGTAGGCGCGTCAGAAAGCAGTGCTGGATGGAGAGCAGGTTTACGTCCTGGTGATATTATTATCTCCGCTAATAAAGTCCCAACCAAAGACGTAAAAACATTACAATCCATTGCTCAAAATAAAAAGCAGCAATTATTAGTTCAGGTATTACGTGGCCCAGGAGCTTTATTCCTGTTAATCATTTAATTCCTCATATTCATAAAAGCGCAGACATCAATAAATTCTCTCATGATGTCTGCCTTTTTTAATCGGCCAAGCCTCTAAATATTATCCTTGATAATCCCAAAAAAATAATAATCGCTTTAAAACTAACCTGTTCACAGGTCACTCTTTGATTCATATACGCATCTTACTCTCAAGTTGATGTTCTGAATCAATGCTTTCTTCCTCGTCAATCAAAGGACTCATCAATAATTCTTGTCTGGAGCCGGTAGTTAACTCCGTTTTATCAGTCGATGTAACCTCTTCTACCAATTCATCTATTTCCCTCCTCGTCCTGGGGACGAATTTTTGACTACGAGTTACAGATTGGTTAAAACAATCATAAAGTTTCTGTTTTAGTGCCTCATTATCACTATCTGATACATATTTCAGGACGGCACTATGTGCCTTTTCAGTCAATACAACAACTTTGCCAGGGTTTTCCTTTAACTGTGATTCAAACTCTTCTATCATTTTTTGAGGTGATTTTTGAAATTCTACTGTGATCGTATGTTCATCAATTTTTGATTTTATTTTACTATTAACTAACCCAGCTAACGCGGTTTTAGAATAACTGCCTTCCTTTTCAGCTAGCTTTTTACTACCTACAGGCACGGTAATCTCATCAGTGCTTTGAGGCTTTTGCTCAAAAAAACTTGCTATCAGTTTAAATGGCTTGGCTATCGTTTCTGCAATAACTTCCACGCCCTTTTGTATCGCTGCTAAGGGAGCCAATACTATCATTGGTAGTAGTGCCATGAGAGTTAATCCAACTTTTAATCCCGTAGAATTTCGACTGTAGACGAGACTTAAAGTATTTAAAATATCATTAAAACCCGCTTTTGGATTTAGCAAAGAACCAATAATAATGCCTGGTGTTTTGGCTAAACCAACCAATACACCAAGTACCAAACCGGCATTTTGCTTTGTCTTTGAAGCCTCAGGATCCATATATATTGAAAAGGCATATCCCAAAGCTCTATCTAATGGACGTGCAGTAGTTATTAGTGTAAAAAAATTACTTGTTTTTCCGCCATTAATGGCTTTACTTGTTAATTTGGCGTTTTCCAGTACCTGCTGTGGTGTTCCAAAAAAGTCTAAGGCGCGTGTTTCCATTATTGAGTGCAATAGTGGATCATGTTCTGCTCCTGCGGATAAGACTTCTATTGAAGTAAGTGAACAATTATTGGTATGTAAATTGAATTCTTTCTTTTGGGGCCCAGCTACAATTTCATGCATTTTTTTTAGCATAGCCTCAGGATGTAAACCTCTTTTACCGTTCACCGCTAAAGGCAATAATACCCTATGATCAGGAGGAACACCGGCTATGACATAGAGATCTTTATTGTTCTTATAGAATTCATCAAATTTATTTAATTTCATTAAATCTATTTTTGCTATATTTAATTCTTGCAGTAATTTTTTATGATTTTGTTCATAAAATTGAATTTTACCCAAGAAGACTTTTTCTAATAAGGATAAGTTATCTCGAATTGTTTTGACATTCTCTATGGGAATAATTCTGCATGGTTTATCAAGTAACTCTTCCCAGTTGTTTAGAGCGTTGTTTAATCGAAGCTCTAGCTCTTTTGTTAATTTTACACCATGATTTTCATAGTGCATTAATTCGTTTTTGAGGTCTTTAAGTGCTTCCAGGCGTTTTTCATCTTCGGGGCTTTTATTTTTATTTCTTGATAGTTTATTAAACGCATTTTCTACTTGTTTTAAAATTACACTTATTGACTCAACTGAAATATCACCATATTCCAGCTGTGTCTCCAATTCTGGGAATGCTTTTTCTAAAGCGGCATTAATCGCTTTTGATAATATAACTGGTTCAACATGTTCTGTTTTAAAGGGATCAAGGGCTTTTGCTAATTCATCTAACTTATTTTGGGAAAATTCCACTCGTTTTTGAAGTCCATCTATTTTAGTTTCTAAAATTGTGGTGAGATTTTGGTTTTTAATCTCTTTTTCAATTATTGCTTTTTCTTTCAAGAGCTCGTGTGTTTTCTTTTTTATTTGGGAAGTAAGATATTTTATAAATTTATCAATTTCCTTCTCAGTAGGAGGATTTTTTGATTTATTATCTGATTTCTTGGTTGTAGATTTACCTCCATTTAATTGCTCTAAATAGCCATCACAAATTTCATCAAAATTTAAATTTAAATTCTTAAACATCAACCGAGTAGATCCACTCGCATTATAACTATTGAGACCATTAATTTTAATTTGTACACGCTCAATTAAATTGAGTTTTTCGTCAATTTGAGCGAGTTGTGCTACTTGTTGATATCTTTTTAATAAAACTTCGGGTAAATCACGTTGATGTATCATGACAGAAGGTGCGTAGTCTAATACGCGCTCTCTTAACTTACCTCGATGTACTCGTTGCTCTGGCTGAAAGTATTCTTTCCATTCAGGCGCATAATGAAATTCTTTGCCTTCACGCTCATTTAAATAATCATCTTTTTCTGTTTGAAGCCTCCCAGGCCACCAACTCCAATCAATTTCAAAAAAAGATTGTTCATATGAACTATTTTCAGTTGGGATTATGACACCCGAGGAATGATATTTTGCTTGTCGTACTTCAACACGTTTTCTACTGACAGGAATTAATTTTTCAACTGACTCAAGATATTGATCAAAGGTTATCGTTTCATCATTTTTTTCTGTGCAAAATTGTTCAAATGATTGTTTGCAGCAATATTGTTCTATCCATTTTTTGATTTGTTCTGTAATGGGTAACTTCATATTTATCGCAGCATGACCAACATTTCCTCCAAATAGAGTTTGATCCGCAATAGTCATCATTCCATTACTAGGCCTATCCTGAGTACCCCAGGTTTGGACAGTAATATCAAATAAAGAATCATTTGCTTCTAAATGTTCATCTTTGGAGCGAGACATATATAGTTCTCCATGCGAATAAAGCAAAGACACATTAATATTTCAAATGTTCATATTTTAATTATATCAGACAAATTCCAAACAGCTTTCAAGGGGGTGTTTGTAGATAATTAAAATAAGCGTTTACCTCCATCGCTAAAGCTAATTATGGTAATGCTTTGAAAGTGTTAATTTATGATTATTCACAATTTTTCATAGAGTTAGTTAAGGCAGGTGTTGAAGCAAGATGTACTAAATATGATGGAGAGTAAGTAATAATCAGGTGCAGACGAGCAACACTATCTTTATCAACCAGCTGATAGTAGGAAAACAGTTCAACTAATACATGCATCAGACTTTTATCAACTTGTTTATATCATTCGATATAAATTTGTTGTAAATCCATGCTCAACTAATATGATGCACCAACCAAATCAGAGCTGTTCATAGGTCTTAGTAAGAAAATCTATAATTCATCTTTCCTGCATATCAGCTGATGTCTGATATAAGGCAACTTATCAACAGCTCAAAAGTGCGTTAAGAAGTTAAAGTCATTCCTGACTCATTTCGATGCTCTTGTGCTTGCTCTTCACCCTCATGCTCACTGTTACAAACAGCATTCGCGTCCATTACCTCAGTAACATGTACCTTATCAGCTTTTGTAGCTGTCCATAACCGAGCAGGCGTGTCTCGTAAAATATCTGCAGGGGTTGAAACTTCCCTCTTTGGTACATCAGGAATAGATGAGAGTATTCGTGATGTGGAACTATCATTTTCTAATAATGGATTCGCTGTATTTAGATCAGCTTCGTTACTATTTGCATTAGCCTTCAGCTTTTCTTTTTCACTTAATTGATTGACTAAAAATTTAGTAATTCCCATTGAAATAGTCGCTCTAAATACAGAAGCAGTCAAAGATGAAATGGTATCAATAACAGCATTAGTTGTTTTTTCAACCCAATCAGACGCGACAACAGCCAGAACTCCTAATACAGCACTCAATATAATCGCCGAACCAATCCCTACCGCTGCAGCTAAACCTGCCGGAGGAAATAGAATAAACAGTCCCGTTAGCAAAAGTGAAACTCCCAGCAAAGCATGTCCTAATGGTTCACTCCAATGAATACCGGATTCATGCGACTTTTTAGAGAGTATTTTTTGTGCTTCGCCCTGTTTTTGTTCACGTAGTTCTTTCATAGAAGATTGAACTTCTGATGGCTTTATCTGCTCATCTTTTTCAGTTTTGAATTGACGCAATTGATTCATCATTTGTTTCTTCTGGTTGTACGCAACTGCTGCTCCGTGCATAAACTCGAACATTCTCAGGTTGGTTTCTATGTCGTGTTGTGTTCTTCTGTATACAAACTTGGCTTCAGGCAAACCTTTAGCGCCAATTTCAGGATGAAATTGAGTAGTGATAATTGGAACACCATTGATATTTTCTGTTAATTCGTTGGATTGATTATCACTTGCTATGCCTGACTCGATAAAACCTTTAGGTAATTTAGATATTATTTGACTGTGTGCACCAAAAAAATTACCTTCATAATGTGTTGCAGTAACATCTTCAGTAAACTCTCGCCCACCAAATATCTGAGCCGCCATGGTGTCTTTATTTATTCTGATCGTATCGTAATTCATGTAGCATTGCGTCTCTAACTGCGTTGCTTTCAGATCAGCAATTTCCCCACCACCATATACAGCGATCACCTGATGTCCTCCGCAGACACCCAGTATTGGCATTCCTTTTTCGATGGCAACATGGACTAATGCAAGTTCTGCTACCGTGCGAGAAAAGTCATAAGGCTGCCCTTCTTCTCTCTCTTTATTAAATAATTCAGGATCAATCATTGCATTGTTGCCCGATAAAGCCAGACAATCAACGTCCTCTAGGACTTCAGCGGCTCGAGCCTTAGCATGTGCAAAAAGGATTTGTCGTCCTTGAGGATCTTTATAGAGCTCTTGAAATTGTTCATCAGGGATATCTTCCAGCATCATTCTGTAATCAGCATCCACAATAGTAGAACCAACGTGTTCAAATGCTTCTTTTAAAGAAATAACACTGCTTCCACCAACAATAGGACTGAAAGTAACCGCGACTTTTGTCATATACCCTATCACCCATACAATGAAGTTGAATCCATTATAAACTGCCAGTATTAAATAAACCTTAAGTGATTCCAAATAAAACACTTATCGAGTTACTTAATATAGATTGTTATAGAGCGGAACGATATGGCACAAACTCTGTGCCTGGAAAATTAAAAAAATTAAAAAAAACAGGCTCACACTCTTGACATCAGAACGTGAAAAAGACAAAATCACGCCTCTTGTGGCTATGTAGCTCAGCCGGTTAGAGCGCGGCACTCATAATGCTGAGGTCGGTGGTTCGAGTCCACCCATAGCCACCAATTCGCTTCCTTATAAAAATCCTTAAGTTAGTTATCAAAAAAGCTATTGTAACCAGTCAATTTTAGTTATTATGTTAGCATTCATGACTTTACGGTTTTTAAATGCGCTCTTTAGTAATTGTACTTTTAGCCTTGATGTGGTCTTTCTTAATTCATGCTAATGACGTTAATATTTCGACCATCACTAAAAATGGCTCGACTATATTTTATCTACAGGCCGGTGCATTTAATTTAAAGAAAGATGCAGAACTACGCCAACAGGAACTTGCAAAGCTAACAAATCAAAAAATTGAGATTAAAAATCTTGCTGATAAGCATCTGTACCTTGTTCAAATTGGGCCAATAGAAGATTATCAGACCGCCAGAGAACTAAAAAACGCCTTGTCTCAAAAACCAGATAACCAACAGAATAGCGCAAGCGCAAAACCTGCCTCATCTCTTGGCGCTGGACAGGTGCCTCAAAATCCAGAACAATCGCACTCTCTTCCCCCTTCCAGTAAGCTGTGGAATTTGAGAAATGCAGATATCCGTGCCGTCATAGCGGAAGTATCACGAGTCACCGGTAAAAACTTTGTGATTGATCCCAGAGTACAAGGAAAGATATCGATCATCTCTTCATCTCCTCTATCCAATCGTGAATTGTACCAAGTATTTCTCTCAGTACTGCAGGTATCAGGTTATGCAGCCATTCCTAACGGGGAAATCATTAAAATTATACCGAATATTGATGCGAAGACCCAATCGCCAGATCTGCTTAATGATATGAGAAATCCTCCCAGGGGGGATGACATGATGGTCTCTGTCATTCCGGTGCATTATGTTCCGGCTGAACAGCTTGTTCCTGTATTGCGCCCGTTGATGCCCCAGTGGAGCAGTGTTTCTGCTTATGCCCCCTCCAATATGCTCATCCTGTCCGGAAGGGCAAATAACATCAAAAGTCTGACGGATATTATCAGACAGGTTGACACCTCTTCGTCAAACGGAATTGATATGGTACCATTGAAACATGCGCTTGCCATGGATATAGCCAACACCCTGAAAGATTTAGTTAAGACGCAACCCAGTATAGGAAGCAGGACGCAAATTACCATTGCAGCAGATGATCGTTCTAATGCTATTTTAGTTAGTGGCAATAAAACCGATAGAATCAGACTGCGAATGTTAATATTAAAATTGGATAGAGAAAGTTCAGAAGGCATTAACTCCAATACGCAAGTAGTTTATTTGAATTACCTGAGAGCTGAGGATTTGGTCCCCATACTCGCAGGCATTGCTCAGGCAAATTTCAGCGGTAATGTGGGAACAACGATTGGCACCATTACTCGTCCTGCATTAGACAGCACCAATCCTGCCTCCAATCTGGTCAGTTTAAGCGGAGCAGATGGCCAGAGTTCATCACAATCGATGTCAGCTAACTCAGGTCTGAACTCATCTCAGGCAACGGGAAATACCACATCAGCAAACACTCAAAATGAAGGGTCTACCAAGCCGACGGTACAAATTATTGGAGAACCCAATACCAACTCCATTATAATCAATGCTCCTCCTTCAATTATTCGCATACTGAAAAATGTAATCGCTCAATTAGACATCAAACCAGCCCAGTTATTGATCGAAGCTTTAGTTGCAGAAGTTGATGAAAATGATGTTAATAATTTAGGTATTGAATGGGGTTCTGATCTGCAAACTGGAGATCCCAAAAAATTCAGACCAGGCTTTGCCATTATAAACAGCAAAACACGGACTGATAATTTTCAGGCACAGATTTATGCTTTGGCTCGAGAACAAAAAGCCAATATATTATCAACTCCATCAGTAGTGGTTCTGGATAATCGCCAGGCTAAAATTCTCGTAGGTAAACAGGTATCTGTAGCTTCAACCACACAGCCTAGTAACGCAGGAGGCTCGACTAATGGAGGAACGCCATTCACAACGTTCGACAGGGTTAATGTGGCTTTGCACCTTTATGTAAGACCGCAAATCACACGTGGTCAGGGAATTCAAATGCAAATTGACCAGGGTAACGACACCCTTGATCCAGCCAGCACTACTGAAAGTTCTCTTAACCCCACGTTTAAAATCAGCAGCATCGTGACCTCCGTGCATGTTGAAAGCGGGGATATTGTTGTATTAGGCGGTTTAACCCAGGACAGCCTTGGAAATGACAATAACCGCATCCCCATCCTTGGTGACATACCTGGACTTGGTAAACTGTTTCAACACAACATTCGGAATCGAGACAAACGTGTTCTCATGGTCTTTATTAAACCGATTATACTTCGTAATGAGCGAGACAACCTAGAGGTTACCGGAGCAAAATACAATGACGTTCGCCAATACCAATTAGACTGGATACGGTCACAGGAACAATATGAAGAATTGAATAGTCAGACCTTATTACCACCGTTAACCCAAGGGAGTTTGCCTGTACCCTTTAGTGGCCGGCCTAAAAACTTATCAAAAATGACCAAGTAAACTATGGATAAAGACGACAAATCACTGACTCTGCCCTATAGCTTTGCTAAAAACAATGGAGTAGTGGTCAGCGAATTTAAAAATGGAACTGCAATTGTATACCATTTACCGAACACTTCGTTACAGGCACTGGTTGAAGTTAAGCGCATACTTCAGTGTGATCTGGATTTAAAACGAATAGATGAGTCTGCTTTTCAGCAACACCTGGCGCATATCTATCAATCCAAATCATCCATTCTGGATGCAGCAGAAGGAATGGAAGATGATATGGATCTCTCCATGCTGGCCAGCCAGCTTCCAGTGAGCGAGGATTTATTGGAAAACCAGGATGATGCCCCAATTATTCGCTTGCTAAACGCATTATTTACTCAAGCTATTAAACAAAAAGCTTCCGATATCCATATCGAAACGTATGAAGATAGAGTCCTGGTGCGCAATCGAATTGATGGAGTGCTTCAGGAAGTTCTTGAAATTCAAAGAGCTATAGCTCCTTTGGTCATTTCAAGGGTCAAAGTGATGGCAAAACTGGATATTGCTGAAAAACGAATTCCCCAGGACGGCCGTATTTCCTTACGAATTGGCGGTCACAACATTGACGTCAGGGTTTCCACCCTTCCCTCAAATCATGGCGAACGAGTGGTTTTGAGGATATTGGATAAACAAGCTGCACAACTGGATTTAAACCTGTTAGGAATGCCCAAATCGACACTTAACGCGATGCGTAAGATGATTTCTGAACCCCACGGCATCATTTTAGTTACTGGCCCTACAGGGTCGGGTAAAACGACCTCTTTATATGCCATGCTCACAGAACTAAATCAGGTGACGCGAAACATTCTTACAATCGAAGATCCAATAGAATATGATTTGGCAGGCATAGGACAGACTCAGGTTAATACCAAGGTTCAAATGACTTTTGCCAAAGGCTTAAGAGCGATATTACGACAAGATCCCGATGTAGTTATGATTGGAGAGATTCGGGATCTGGAAACAGCAGAAATCGCTGTTCAGGCAAGTCTGACCGGACATCTTGTTTTATCTACTCTACATACCAACAGTGCTCTGGGAGCGCTAACCCGTCTGCGTGATATGGGAGTCGAATCATTTTTAATGTCCTCCAGTATCGTCGGTTTAATTGCACAACGACTTGTAAGAAAACTCTGTCCTCATTGTAAAACACCTCATCAATTGCGTGTCGATGAGAAAGAACTGATGGGACTTGCTCCAGATGCTGATGTTTCCCAAGTTTTTGAACCTAAAGGTTGTGATTTATGTAATAACCTGGGCTATAGAGGCCGAACGGGAATTTACGAACTGATAACCATTGATGAAACACTGAGAGGCATGATACATCGCCATGAAAACATGCAAACACTGGAAAATTATCTAAGACCCACAACTCCAAGCATTCGAGATGATGGTTTTAAACGCGTACTTTGTGGTGATACGTCACTGGCAGAAATCCTCCGAGTCACAAGCCAAAATTAAAAACAGTTGATAAATAAGGAATTATTTTCACTAAATAATGTTCTCATCGTACTATTTAGTTTTATACTATTAAAGATGTGAAGCATTTTATACGTTAATAGTTGCATAACTGGGCAGCTCGACAAATGAAGCAGCCCTCCCTATAACCATAATAGATTATCTGCGGGAACAAAATGAGCCTGCTCAATAAACTTTCATAAAACTCATGATTGACAACAATGAGAGCAAGGAGCACAATATTACCTCAGAAATTAAGCGAGTACATCATGGCTAATTCCTATTTACAAATCTGGTTACAAAGACAAATCGCTGCAAACACTTTTCCCGCAGATCGTGAGGACTGGTACATTAGTAAAGGGTACGGAACTACTGAATCAACACTGGATGAACGGTTCGCTCTCTTTGAACAATCAATTCGTCAAGAAGAAACGCCATACTATGAATTATTTCGTGATATAGCCCTTCAACGCATTGAAGTTGACGTCACTCTGGCAAATCAAACCCCTTGCCGAACTGAAGTGATTGCCTTCCATAACAACAATAACCAAGATTTATTGTCACCTGGCTATGGTGCAGGAAAGCATATTGTCTATTTTACGGGTATTGCTTCTCTATACCAAAATTGTTTTGGAGACATCACAGAAGCGGTGCGCATAACAGAGGCCAGTTATTATGCATTTGAATACCCTGGGATGAGACATCTGGGAGGAGAAGTTCTCGAGGTGAATGATTTGGTTAATACGGGAATCGCCGTAACAAATGACTTGCTTCGAAAAGGTATATCCATTGATGACATAATTTTTCAAGGTGACTCCTTTGGAGCCGCAATTGCCAGGAAAGTAAGCGATCAATTTAAGCTACAGGCTGGGGTTGAAATACGATGTATTTTGAATAACACCTTTTCAACTTTTCAGGAAGCAGTGCAAAATGCATTAAACCAATCTATCTGGCAGACACCATTGAAACCTGCGGTGAGGCCTGTGCTTCAATATCTTGGCTGGGATATTCGTCCTGGAGACCTCTACGGTCAAGATACTCCTTACCGGATACATGTGAATCACGTTGGAGATCTGACTCTTGGACGTGCAACTCTGGCTGAATTAATTGAATCTAATTCTCAACTGCAGGATTTCGTTGATCCCTGCCCTGAAGATTATCGCGAGATAAGAGACTCATACAATCATTTGCATTGGGCTAAATTAAGCGCGTATGGTGAACAATATCTGGAAACGAAATACGGTAGAAACAGTGAGGGATTGATCGATACGCATTTGGCAGATTTGACTCTTCTGGTTTATGAAGACGGACAAGGAGTCTATAATAAATTGATTTGTAAATATCTGAGTGACAGCAATCAATACGTTATGGCTCATCCTCAATCCCTAACGCTCGAACAGTTACCTCAGCCTCTTCAGTCAGATACAGTTTCACTCTGTGAATTGATGCTACCATCGTTCCTCAATCCTTTTGGATTTTTTAGTAGCGAAAGCACCGTTCACAATGAAACGGAGCATTCTTATTCACCAATACCCAGTATTGAGCCATGATGAGCCACGCATTAATGGTCCATATGAACACCAGTTCGATGGGCCATTAACCTACTGGGTTAAATCAATATTCTTTGATTCTAAGCGCTATTCCCTATTCTCTGTAAACTAGCCAAATTCAATAGTTTTACCATGCGTGATTTCATAAAGTACCGAATTTACCTTAAATTGCCCCTTTTCATTAAAGCAGTTAGCTAGCGTCATATACAATAAATCATCCATACTAAATACCTTCGCACTGACTCCGCCATAAGTAGGAATATTCTGAATGATGCTGAAATGCCCTTCATTCCATTGATATAAAGGTGATTGCAATTCAGTGATCTCCCTGGAGCCTTGAGTCATTTTATAATTTACCCTCATGAGATAATGGTGATCATTTAAGAAAAAATAGGCAAAGTTTCGACCACCTGGACCAGGTAAATCCTGGAATCGAATAAACTGATTTCCATTCCATTGATAGATATATGAGTCGGTTACACTATTTGCATAAGCAAGATAATGTTGGTCGTTTAGCCTGAAAAACTCAAACGATTGAGCACCCTTTCCTTTAAATTGCTGGTGAATTTTAAATTGTGTCCCATCCCAACGGTACAATGTGCCACCATCCAGATGGTCAGCAAATGCAAGATAAGGGACGGAATCAAGGATGTACATATTAAATGATTCCCCCAATGACGAAGGTATTGTTTGAAACGGAATAAACCGGTTGCCATCCCACTCATAAATTATTGAATGTGCAGTGTTCGCAGGGACCTTATCATCCGGAGAAACCTTACCGTTAGCAAATGCGAGGAAATGACGTGTACCTATATTGAAATAATAAGATTGTCTGGCGCCATGAGTTAAAAATTGCTGGATGGGATAAAAATAACGCCCATCCCAACGATACAGCATTGAATATGTTATAGGGTTAAATGGCGCCTTAGGTCCAGAATAAAGACTGGCAACCGCTATGTAGGAGTTTTCACCCATAGTAAAAAAAGTGGCACCGGTATTCCCATGCCCCGGGATTCGTTGGTACTCCTTAAATTGTTCACCTTGTTTCTTATAAATGATGACATCAACATCTGCGTCTCCCTGAAAACGTGTTATCGAAGTTTGAGGAAGATCTTTCGCTAGCTGCGCAGCTGCAATGTAATACTCACCATTCAATTTGAAAGGTGTCAGTTCTCTGGCACCAGTAGTATTAAAATACTGTACAGGATTTAATAAATGTTCAGATAATGCGGGAATCGAGAAGCTGATCATGAAAAAATACACTATTTGCCTTACTAAATTCATATATCTTCCCTAATCCAGTTCTTAATATATCTTTACAATATCACAATATAAAATCTATTGACCCAGCCAGCTTATTTTCGCAATACTTTAAAGATGAATACATTATAAATGGACTTAAATGAAACTTATTAACGTAAACCTCATTGTATTATTCTGGTGTTTAACCTGTGTTAGCCCATTTAATTTCGCAGCAGAAACAAATACTTATACTACCCCGATTCAATTTATGAATCTATATTTTGATTTTACAGGATCTGATGAAGCCGACTTCCCTAAAAATAAAACAACAATTGGCGATTATTTAATGCAATCAGAACAAGCCAAGAATCAAGATACTCCTTATAATGGCCCCTTGGTGATGTTTTTGGATTCATCTCTCTATATTTACGATCAAAACAGAAAATTGCTTTACAGCCAATTATTACGTACCAACAGAACCTCCGGATTTTATGAGTTGACCGCCGTATCTCATATTGGGCCGGCTCTCGCCTACCTTGCCAAAATAAAGGAAAACGGTGATCAATCATGGAAACCGGCTATGGCGAGTCTATTAGAGGATATCAGACAGGTCAGAGTCTTAAATTCAGAAGCAAATGATAACTGGCTGGATAAGGCCAATATCAAATCCTGGCAACCACATAAACAACAAATACAGGCCATGATTGATTACGCTTTGTCTATGGCAGGTAATTATATTGTTTCGGTTCAAAATGGAGCGCCATTTGATTTGTATTCATTACAAAAGAATTTTTTAGATGGCAATAAGGACTATCCCATTCCTTATAACTCAGTAATGATTGGCACTTTTATGTTAACTGCCCTACAAAGTATGGCTGAAGTTCATGATGGACTGGTTAATTTACATCTGGACTGGCCACATGCCATGGTTATTGTTCGCAATGTGGCAGGCTCCAATGTTTCTGCAGGTCTAACCTCTGGAACAAACTGGATAATCCCTTTTATCAATGCATTATCCAATAATCAAATACCCTCAGACAGAATACTGATTGCTCCTTACGCGCAAATCAAGGATGACATTGGAAAAGATCCCCTGCCTGTAGCTTCCTATCACTATTACACTGAGGCAGTTTGGGGAAGTATTTATAATCGAAGTAAAATAGCTCAATCAGTTTTTACACAATTACAGACCATCTATATGCCCGGAAGGCCAACAATACCCGGAGATTATCAGTACAGCCAGGCTTCAGACATAACTGATTTTATGATACGCCTGAAATTCTCACTTCTTGATCCACGTGAATTACTCTCTAACACTGTAGGCTTCTGGATGGCAGGTGAAATGCGCCATAAAAACTGGGATTACTCCAAAATAGAGATCCCAGGTTTAACTACGGGATTTCCTGCTGGAATAAAAGAATACCCTGAGCAAAACCCGGATATTTCCAATCCGGCAAGGGCTGCGCTATTAAATCAGGACATCAACTGGCATTTGTAATCAACTATTCATTGAGCGAACCGCAATGCCACATTAAATACTCAAACAAGTCCTTAAAGAGGCTGGTGCGGCTTCATGATAGACACGCACATTAACAGGTTCATGTATTTGTTCTTTAAGTGCTCTGATCAATTCCAGGGTAAAAACATAACTTTGCTTTATGGTTAATTGATTTTCAATAATCAGAGTATAGAGTTGAACACCAGGTAACTCTTTCATAATAACATAGGTCTTCTCTTGATCGACAACCAGGGGTTTGCTATGAAAGACATTGCTCTGGCTCAAGACATGTGCTTCTAAAATAATCTGATCCAGCATTGATTTTTCTTTGTAGATACTCTCCTGTACTTTCACCAGTCGTACTCTATCAGGTTTACGCTCTTTTACTTGCAGTTCCCCGCCATCATCAATGGATAAAGTGAATCGACAACGATAAAAGATTCCGAAGCTGCCAGAGCCAAAGACCTCATTATCCATCACTTCGTAGCGAACTCTGGGACCAGGGATGCCCTTGCGTTCTCGCCCGGAACTAAAATGTTTAATGATGCTAAAATTGAAACTTAAACGCTCATACTCACCTGCACTCCAATAATGGACGGTAGGACTGTTTAGTAAAAGTTGGATTATTGCTTATCAAGTGTCCTTAAATCATCAATGCCTATCATTAAAAGTGCTCCATCCATAGGGTCTGTTGACAATTCAAGTTTCGACGTCCCGCGACTTGTTCGCGGGATCCAATTCAATCTTTATAGGCGTAATATATTCTTGTTTTACGCACGATCTATCGATTCCGCGAACAAGTCGCGGAAAGTAGGATTGAGCATAATGAAATGTCAACAGCCCCTAACTAATAGGTCACGGCTGCAAATCATACTTTTTTATTTATTGAAGCACAAATCGATTTTATTTGAATTACATTCGATTGGAATAATGAATCCGGCATCTGTATAGTCCTCGTATAGATGACAAGGATAGGAGCAGAACTGATCGCCTTTAGGGATATAAGTGGAATAAACCAATCTCATAAACTAAAATATAAGAATTAAAAGCAAATTTAGAATGCCAGTAAATGGAGACTGCTATGAGTGGGAATCATCAAGATATTTCATTGGGTTTTTCTCATAGACGCTTTGTCGGAGGGGCACATCTCTGTATGCTTTATCGTGACGACACCGAGCGACGTGGCGTCATATCCAAATACATCGAATCCGGTTTACTCAATGATGAAAAAATTGGTTATTTTGTCGATACGATGAAACCTGAGGAAGTAAAGGCCTGGTTAGCAGAACTCGGAGTTGAAGTTCCTGATGGAAATCAAGTAACCCTTTCACCCGCACAATCAACTTACTGCCCACATAACAAATTTGTACCCGAAGAGATGCTGGATATTCTTCGACACTATTATGAACAATCAATTGCCGAGGGATATACAGGCGCCCGCCTGTCTGGAGAAATGACTTGGTCTCTTAGAAATATACCAGGGTCCGAAAGATTGGTTGAATACGAAGCATTGATTAATACAATTCTAAAAACCCATCCTATTACTGCATTATGTCAATATGACGCAACCAAATTTGATGGAGGAGTACTATTTGATATTTTACAAGTACACCCATTAATGGTTGTTCACGGACAAATTGTAGAAAATCCTGCTTATATTAGGCCAGAGGAGTTTTTAAAAGAATATTATAAAAGAACGTAATCATGCATTCCTCGTCTAATGTTCAAGATAAATCCCTCTTATTGCGCTTATACGCTGCACATAGCGCGTTATTTGCTTTTAATACAATAAAAGGAATAATGAGCTTTCTTAAACGAGCTATTAATGATATACCCGGTGTCGAGCATAATGAAGTTTTTTTAATTGATCCCACAAAAACCGATAAGGTTGTTTTAAACTCACCATTTATTGGTCAGATAAATCTAAAAACTGGAACCTTCTCCCGAGATAATTTTTTTCAATTATGTAGTTCGTTGGAGAAAAAAAATATTGAAGTGTATCCTGTTAAAACAGCTGATGTTTTTTTTGGCCTTATTGCCATTAAAGCAAAAAATATAAAACAATTCCAAATGTATGACCCAATAGTAAATAGTTTTGCAGTATCTGCTTCAATTATTTTAGACAATAATTATCAAAAAAATCTTCTTGAAGTCAGCAACAACGAGTTGATGATGCACAGACATCATCTTACAAAATTAGTTGAATCACAGACTGCCTCCTTGAATGAAGCGAATACAAAACTGGCCAGTATTTTGGATAAAACCGTTGAAGCGATAGCATTGATAACAGAAGAACGAGATCCCTACACAGCAGGCCATCAATTCAGAGTAGCAAAATTAGCAGAGGCTATTGCAAAAAAACTAGAGTTACCTGCTGATGATCTGCACAATGTCTATTTGGGTGCATTAATTCATGATATAGGCAAAATTCGGGTACCAACCGAAATCCTCATTTCGCCTGCCAAATTATCCAAAATCGAATTGGAATTTATTAAAATACATCCCCAGGCAGGATATAAAATTGCTCAATCGGTTCCTTTTAATCAAACCATTTCTGATATTATTCTTCATCACCATGAGCGCTTGGATGGTAGCGGGTATCCGGATAAATTGACTGATAAAGAAATCCCCTTAACTACCAAGATAGTGACTGTAGCTGATGTATTCGAAGCAATGAGTTCCCATCGTCCCTACAGGCCCAAGCACAGCGTCCTGGAAACACTAGATGAGTTAAAAAGGGGAGCAGGAATACTTTACGATAAAACAGTGGTCACTTGTTGTATTGAGCTGATTACCAAAGATTGTTACATACTGCCTCTCCCCACCTATCTGGATAGAGATTAATAATGCAAAATTTTATCTAGTCCGTTTGAGATAATCTTCGCAACGATGATAAGGATCCTGAGCAATTAACTCCTCGGCTTTGTGCGCAAATACAGAAAAACGTTGTAAAGCCTTTTGACGATTATCCATGAGCATTTTAGGAAGTGCTTCACCGGAGTGATCCTTTTGCATTACAGATTTTACAAGTTTGGAGCTGACCGTATGAGCTCGTATGATGGGGTTAGGGAATGAGTGATAAACACCTAAACCATCCAGAGGGACGATATTATCCACGATGGGAGCTTTATTCATCCATCCCGTATATCCCTCCTCCTGTTTCTTGATTGCTTTAAGCGTGCTTCCAATTTCCTTGTATCTAACGGCCAACAATCTTGATAAGGTATCCAGTAAGTCTTGAGGTAATTGATGATTAATCCATTGTTTCAGATTCCCGGTGCGAATCAACTCGCGTCTATTTCGGGTTGATTCAAGTAAAGCAGCCCTCTCCTTGGCTATGCCGTCAAGCTGATTTGCGAGTTCATCCAACTTAACAAGCATCATGCCTAAAGGATAGATTGATTGTGCTGAACTACGATCCTGATAATCCCAGTGATCAGGGTTGCTTTCAGGAAGATATGGGTATTTTTGTATGGTTTTTGTGATGTTAATGGCATATATAGCATCATGCAAACTATCCAGAGATTTTTTCAAATCAAGAGTCTGATAAATGATCTCTGTTTTAAATCGCCTTTCAGGACGTCTCTGCGTAGACGACTCAGCGCTTTCACTCGTTGAATGGATTTTTTCACGAGACATTTTATGCTCCATGTTAAAACACTATGTACATTATAGCACACGATAATTTAACCAAGTGCTTACGATTAACATGGTTGGTCAGTTATGAAAAACATGCGATCAAACTCAAAACGGCTCTCCATGAGAAAGGCTTCAAAAACGAACTGAGATAGTGGCTCAACTATGTCTTAGCATCAGGTAGCTGCCGTTAAATAAATCTAAGCCGAATTCCCGCGGCGAAGACCGAGGGATCTAATACTTCAATGCCACCATCATGGATCAACTATGTCTTAGCATCAGGTAGCTACCGTTAAATAAATCAGGCCGAATTCCCGCGGCGAAGACCGCGGGATCTATTACTTCAATGCCACCATCATGGATCCCGCGGACATAGCCGCGGGAATTCGGTTGAGATGGGGACAAATGATGCACTTAGAATATCTGTGGCTTTAATCCTAGGGTTCAGGATAACTGCGCTAGATTATTAGATCCTGAGGTCACAGACGTGGG